>JAJPXQ010000080.1 GCA_021205385.1 Lachnospiraceae bacterium
CATTCCGGGGTCAAGAAGCTTTCTGCCCGACCCACGTCCCGCCCTTTCCGGTGATAATCCATGTATAGAGCGGCCTTGCAAAGAGAAACAGAACCTGCAGAACCTTTGTCCGGAAAAAAGTGTGCGAAAGCAGGTGTTTTCTGCATGTATGGGTGGCTGCTTTCCTTACAGCTGCAGCTTCCGGCTGTTCGCGGAAAGGCTGCAGCCGGACATACGTTTTCATAGTCAGATAGACCAGATCTGACACGATTTCCGTCCTGAGATTCCTGTACGCAGGGAAATCATAACACTCCCGAAAAGAAAGACATCCTAACTGGTATTCGTCCATGATCAGCTTTGCAGACTTCGTCCTCATGATGCTGTCACCTCTCTGGAAGTAACCGTAGTATGGCGCGGGATCCCGGACAATGACCTCTGCCTTCATCAGCAGACGATACGTACAGCCATAATCCTCCGCCAGATAACCGCGCGGATATTCAACTCCCTCAAAAAGGCTTCTCTTATAGATCTTATCCCATGCCATTCTCGTGATTTGATGCTCCCCGCAAAGATAATCCTGAAAGGCCGAAACCTTATCAAATTTCTCCCAATCCTCCACGTGAGAGGTATCGACCTTCTCCTGCTCGTCATCATAAGTCTCCTGATACCCGAAATGAAAAATATCGACGTCCGGATACTTTTGCAGGCAAGACTGAAAGGCCTCCACGACATTTCCGAGCCAGAAATCATCGCTGTCAATAAAGCCGACATATTTGCCCTTCGCCATCCGCAGTCCGGTGTTGCGCGCGTCAGATAATCCTCCATTTGCCTTATGTACCGTCACAACACAAGAATACTGATCGCAAAGCGCGTCACACAGCTCCCCGGAGGAATCTGTGGAACCATCGTCGATCAGCAGCACTTCGTATTCTGTATCATCAGGCAGAGCAGCCACGACAGATCGCACGCATCTGCCAAGATATTTTTCAACATTATAAACGGGAATGATAATGCTCAGTAACATGGGAATACCTCGCTGACTTTAATTCCAGAGATTCTGCGGATATTTGCCCGCGTCCTTCAGCGCCTGCAGCGCAGCTACGACGACCGGCTTATCCTCCTTGTAGGTAACCCCATGCCAGCGGTCATGAGACCTAAGGACACTGACCTCCGCCCTGCCCTCGCGGATCAGCTCATCCACGACAAACGGAAGGAAATATTCACATTTCAGTGGATTCTCCTTAAGCCCTTTATCAAGGAAAGCCGGGAAGCGTGCCTTCAGCTCGCGCAGGATACTCGGTGTAAAACCCCACAGGTTCATTGAGACCGGCGCTTCCTCCGGCAGAGCCTGCCAGCTTATCCCCTCATCCTCGGTATAGGCAGGGCCTTCCGGGCGTTTCTCAATATGCGTCCGCTCCGTGATCGCAAGAAGCTTCCCCTCCTTACTGGTCTCGCAGACACCGCGCGCCACATGCCCGTGCTCAGTCAGCGTATTCTTCAGGAGGTAGCCGACCATCGCATACTGGTATTTCTCCCCGTCCTCATGGCTCACAAGAAAATCATGGATGAGGTAAAAGGCCTCCTGCCCGTAGTAGTCGTCCGCGTTAATGACCGCAAAAGGACCATCCACCACGTCGATGCATGAGAGCACCGCATGCCCGGTGCCCCAGGGCTTCACGCGCCCCTCCGGCACTGCATAGCCTTCCGGCAGATTGTGAAGATCCTGGAAGACATACTCGATCGGAATCTGCTGCGCCATGCGGTCTCCGATGCTCACGCGGAAATCCGCCTCATTCTCCTTTTTAATGATAAAAACGACTTTTCCAAAACCCGCCTGCACAGCATCGTAAATTGAAAAATCCATGATGATATGCCCCTGCGGATCGACCGGGTCGATCTGCTTGAGTCCGCCGTAGCGGCTTCCCATCCCGGCGGCCATGATGACCAGTGTCGGTTGCTTCATACTGTATGTACCTCCTGCTACCATTTTTTGTAAACATAAATACGCTGATACCAAAGAGCATAGAGTTATCCGGAGCTTTTACCAGAGATAACGGTATTTTCTCATCTGCATCGTGAGGATGTAAATCACGCGCTCCTTCATTTCCTCCGGATAGTAAGCTTCCTCCGAGAGAATCCTTTTCAGGTCATTTTTTTCAAATGAAAAACGGATCTGTTTTCCGTACAATTTCTCCGCCGTGTCCAGCTGCTCATCAAAATCGGGACACAGGGTCTTCGCCCTCACACGTTTCATGCAGCTATCAACATCCGCCGACGGAGGGTAGTCCATCGTCGTGTCCGACAGCAGCGCAGCCCCGTTATCAAAGACAGGGCACTCGTGAAAATTTCCCATCTCATCCAAAAGTACGGCAATATTATGCATATGTCTGTCCTCATTGAGAAAAAGCGCGTCGAGCGTGAGCAGTCGGCTGACATAGACTCCAAAATCACGCAGTCCTGTCATGCGCTGCGTCTCCTCCACCAGAAACCGAAGCCGATCTTCTGTCTCCGCGAACTGGTAAATCTGTCTGTACAGACTCTCCCCACGGAAGCTGTGAAACAGACGTTCCAGGGTAATCATCTGCCAGCCCTGCGGCAGGAAATCATCGCTGACGCAACCGCGATACTTCGTATCGCGATACTGTATTTCTTCTGTATCATAAGCGATATAGGATCGTTTGTCCAGTGTGGAAAAAACCATCAGCCGCGACGTGACATATTCCGCCAGACCCTCGTATCCGGCATAATCTGCCTTATACCATCTGTGACCGCTCTTCCACTTTAACTGGTTCCCTTTGGAGGACTGCCTGCCTTCTTCAAACTTTTCCACTTCAAAAAGCTGCACCATGCTTCCTCACCTCTCGATACGGATCCAGAACTCGTCGTCCGCCATGCGCCCTTCCGTCTTTTCGATAATCAGCAATGTATCATAAAACGGCACGCCAAGCTCTGCCAGCTGCAGCTTCATCTTATCCCTGCTGCGGGGAAAACAGCGGCTCTCCATAAACTCCTCGTACTGCTGATAGGTGGGATGTTCCGTCCTGCCAAATGCCCGGAAGAGAAGATCATCGGTATAATTATAGATTCTGACCTTCTGTCTTCTCTCATCTACATCCAGCAAGGTACAAGCTTCATTCCGATACATATACCAGAGCCTGAGCGGGTACACTTTATCCGGGATGCGCATCCGCTGTTCGAACTCCGGATAGGCCTGCAACATGCGGATCAATGTCACTACAGGGCCTGTCACCTCCGCCCCGCCGGATTCCCAGCGCTCCACAGTCTTTTTTGAGACATTGACCAACTCCGCAAACACGGCCTGTGTCAGCCTCAGTTTCTTACGGATCTCCCGGATCTCCTCCGCAGTGATCCGTTCCGCCATCGCATACACTTCCCGCGCCATTCCCACTCACCTCCTGTCCTATCAGTATACCCTTAAATTAAGGGTATATCAAGCTATTTTTATCCTCAATTTGAGGATATATCGTTTTATGAGCCTTTTTCAAAAAAGGAGCCGGCGAAAAGCCGCCGACTCCTTCCTTTGTATTGATTATAACCTGAATTACTCTGCCTTGTCCGCGCCGTAGAGCGTCTTCAGCTTGTTCAGGTATGCGTAGCGCGCCTTTGCCTCGCTCTCGTTCTTTGCGAAGAGCTTCGCCGCACGCTCCGGATTCGCGCGCTTCAGAGCGTTGTAGCGAACCTCGCCGTCCAGGAACTCCTGATAATCTCCGGTCGGTTCCTTGGAATCCAGAGTGAACGCGTCCTTGCCCTCAGCCGCAAGCGCCGGATTGTAGCGGAAGCAGTGCCAGTAGCCTGCCTCGACCGCCAGCTTCTCCTCGGTCTGCGCCTTGCTCATGCCCTTCTTGATACCATGGTTGATACACGGAGCATAAGCAATGATGAGCGACGGTCCCGGATAAGCCTCAGCCTCTGCAATCGCTTTCACGCACTGGTTGTAGTTCGCGCCCATGGAGATCTGTGCGACATATACATAACCATAGCTCATTGCGATGGAAGCAAGATCCTTCTTCTTGGTCTCCTTGCCGCCCGCAGCGAACTGCGCAATTGCGCCGGTCGGGGTAGCCTTGGAGGACTGTCCGCCCGTATTGGAATATACCTCGGTATCGAAGACCATCACGTTGATGTCCTTGCCGGAAGCGATCACGTGGTCCACACCGCCGAAGCCGATGTCATAACCCCAGCCATCGCCGCCGAAGATCCACTGCGACTTCTTCGCAAGAAAGTCCTTATTCTTCAGGATCTCCTGGCACTCGTCACAGCCGCAGGCCTCGCAGGCCGCGATGAGCTTGTCCGTAGCAGCGCCGTTCGTCACGCCAACGCTGAAGGTGTCGAGCCACTCCTGAGCAGCAGCCTTCACGTCCGCGCCGCAGCAGTCGCAGTCGATCGCCGCCTGGACCTTCGTCTTCAGGCCATCACGGATCGCGTTCTGCGCAAGCAGCATACCATAACCGAACTCAGCCGCATCCTCAAACAGGGAGTTGGACCACGCCGGCCCCTTGCCCGCCTGGTTCACGGTGTAAGGTGTGGACGGCGAAGAGTTGCCCCAGATCGAGGAGCAGCCGGTCGCGTTCGCGATGTACATATGATCGCCGAAGAGCTGGGTAATCAGCTTCGCGTAAGGAGTCTCGCCACAGCCCGCGCAGGCACCCGAGAATTCGAGCAGCGGGGTCTTGAACTGGGAGCCCTTGACCGTCGTCTCTTTGAATTTCTCGATGACATCCGCCTTCTCAGGCAGCTTCACCGCATAGTCGAAGCCCTTCTGCAGGTCGAGATTCGCCTCGAGTCCTTCCATCGTGAGAGCCTTCGCGCCCTTCTTGCCCGGGCAGACATTCGCACAGGAACCGCAGCCCGTGCAGTCCAGAGAGGACATCACGATCGCGAACTTCTTGTCCGGCATACCGGTCATCGGAAGCATCTTCATGCCTTCCGGAGCCGCGGCAGCCTCTGCCTCGGTCATCGCCACCGGACGGATAACCGCGTGCGGGCAGACGAAGGAGCACTGATTACACTGGATGCAGTTGTCCGGATTCCACACCGGAACGTTGACCGCGATGCCGCGCTTCTCATAAGCGGAAGCTCCGGACGGGGTCGTACCGTCTACATAGTCCTTGAACGCGGACACCGGAAGGGTATTGCCCTCCTGTGCGTTGACCTTTGCCTGAATCGTGTTGACGAAATCGACGACATCCTGTCTGCCCTCGGTAGCGACGGTGATATTCAGTCCCTCGTCAGCCGCGCTCTTCCAGCTCTCCGGTACCTGCACCTCGACAACCTGCTGTGCGCCGGCGTCGATTGCGGCCCAGTTCTTCTGCACGACGTCGTCGCCCTTGCGGCCGTATGTAGCCTTCGCAGCGTCCTTCATCAGCTTGATCGCCTGATCCTCCGGGATAATGCCGGTCAGCTTGAAGAAAGCGGACTGAAGGATCGTGTTGATCCTGGTCGGTCCCATGCCGGTCTCAATACCGATCTTCACACCGTCGATCGTGTAGAACTTGATATTATGATTTGCGATAAACGCCTTCACCTGTCCCGGAAGGTGAGTCTCAAGGCCTTCCATATCCCACGGACAGTTCAGAAGGAAGGTGCCGCCGTCGACCAGCTCCTGCACCATGTTGTACTTGCGCACATAGGACGGATTGTGGCAGGCCACGAAATCTGCCTTGTGGATCAGGTAGGTGGACTTGATCGGTTTCTTGCCGAAGCGCAGATGGGACATCGTCACACCGCCGGACTTCTTGGAGTCATAGTCAAAATACGCCTGCGCGTACATATCGGTATTGTCGCCGATGATCTTGATGGAGTTCTTGTTTGCACCAACCGTGCCGTCCGCGCCAAGGCCCCAGAACTTGCAGTTCGTCGTGCCTTCCGGCGTCGTCACCAGCGGAGCGCCGGTCTCGAGTGAAAGATTCGTCACGTCATCCACGATGCCGATCGTGAATCTCTTCTTCTCCGTATTCTGGTAAACAGCCACGATCTGCGCCGGGGTCGTATCCTTGGATCCAAGGCCATAACGTCCGGTATAGATCGGGGTATCATTGAACTTCGTTCCCTTGAGGGCAGCCACAACATCGAGATACAGCGGCTCGCCGAGGGAGCCCGGCTCCTTCGTCCTGTCGAGAACGCTGATCTGCTTCACCGTCTCCGGGATCGCGTCCACGAGCGCCTTCGCGCAGAACGGTCTGTAGAGACGTACCTTCACAACGCCGACCTTCTCGCCGGAAGCCATCAGGTAGTCGATCGTCTCCTCGATCGTGTCACAGACAGAACCCATCGCAATGATGATCTTCTCCGCATCCGGAGCTCCGTAATAATTGAAGAGCTTATAATCGGTACCGATCTTCGCGTTGACCTTGTCCATGTACTCCTGCACGATCGCGGGCATCGCATCATAGTAGGGGTTGCAGGCCTCACGTGCCTGGAAGAAGATATCCGGGTTCTGCGCAGAACCTCTCTGGCAGGGATGATTCGGATTCAGGGCATTCTTGCGGAACGCGTCGATGGCATCCATGTCCACCATATCCTTCAGATCCTCATAGTCCCAGGTCTCAATCTTCTGGATCTCGTGGGAGGTACGGAATCCATCAAAGAAGTTGATAAACGGAATCTTGCCCTTGATCGCGGAGCAATGCGCAACCGGCGTCAGGTCCATAACCTCCTGCACGCTGGACTCGCAGAGCATCGCAGCACCGGTCTGGCGACATGCGTAGACATCAGAGTGATCTCCGAAGATCGAAAGCGCATGGCTCGCAAGTGCACGGGCGGATACGTTGAAGACACCCGGAAGCCCTTCACCTGCTACCTTGTACAGGTTCGGGATCATCAGCAGCAGACCCTGGGAAGCAGTGAAGGTCGTCGTCAGAGCGCCCGCCGCAAGAGAGCCGTGCACAGCGCCCGCTGCGCCTGCCTCGGACTGCATCTCCGTGATCTGCACCGTCTGACCGAAGATGTTCTTCCGCCCCTGAGTCGCCCACTCGTCAGCAGCCTCCGCCATCACGGATGACGGGGTGATCGGATAGATCGCCGCTACATCCGAGTACGCATAAGATACGTGCGCGGCTGCATGGTTTCCATCCATGGTTTTCATTTTTCTGGCCATTTTCTTGTTCCTCCTTGTTTGAATCAAACAAATCTTATCATACGGAAATATTCTACCACAATCAAGATTGCTTGTCTATTTTGATTTAAAACTTTTAGCCCAAAATCGCCTTGTCACTTGCGAATTCTTTTCCGCTGACCTGCTCGAAGCGACTCAGCAGATCCGTGACACTCAGGCCCTTCTTCTCCTCGCCGCGGATGTCGAGGATAATCTCCCCCTCCATCATCATGATCAGGCGATTTCCATGGGCAATCGCGTCGCGCATATTGTGCGTGATCATCAGCGTCGTCAGATGATCGCGATTCACAATCATCTCCGTCGTCTCAAGTACCTTCGCCGCCGTCTTCGGATCGAGCGCCGCTGTATGCTCATCGAGCAACAGAAGCTTCGGCTTGCGCAGCGTCGCCATCAGAAGTGTCAGCGCCTGCCTTTGCCCGCCGGAGAGTAGTCCGACCTTTGAAGTCATCCGGTCCTCAAGTCCGAGCCCGAGCCCCGCGAGCAGTTCCCGGTATGCCTCACGCTCACTCGCCTTGATCCCTTTTCGCAACGTACGCTTCTGTCCGCGCCGCAGCGCCAGCGCCAGATTTTCTTCGATATTCATCGCCGCCGCCGTGCCGGTCATCGGATCCTGAAACACACGTCCCAGGTAGGATGCTCTCTTGTACTCCGGCAGCTTCGTCACATCCTGTCCGTCGATCAGGATCTGCCCCTCATCGACCGGCCACACGCCCGCGATCGCGTTCAGCATCGTGGACTTGCCCGCGCCGTTTCCGCCAATCACAGTCACAAAGTCGCCGTCGTCGAGCGTCAGATTGACGCCGCAGAGCGCCTGCTTTTCATTCACGGTTCCCGGGTTAAAGGTCTTTGAAATATTTTTGAGCTCCAGCATCAGCGGTTTCCTCCCTTCTTAACCGGTTTCGAAAAATATTTTCCCTGCCAGTATGGGATCGCCAGGAACACTGCCACGACAAGCGCCGACAGCAGCTTCAGAAGGTCGGTGTCGATGCCGAGCCAGATCACAACCTGCAGCACCAGATAGTAGATGATCGAACCGAAGGCTACCGCCAGCAGCGTCAACGCGAAGTTGCGGAAAATCTTTCCGAATATCGCTTCTCCGATGATCACGGCCGCCAGGCCGATCACGATCGCGCCGCGCCCCATGTTGATATCGGCAAAGCCCTGATACTGACCGAGCAGTGCACCTGAAAGGGCTACGAGACCATTCGAAATCATCAGGCCGAGCACACGGTTGAAATTGGTATTGATACCCTGCGCACGCGCCATATTACCATTGCAGCCGGTCGCGCGCAGCGAACATCCAAGCTCCGTTCCGAAGAACCAGTATAAGATCGCAATCACGATCACAATGATCACCGCCACGATCAGAATTGTATTTTTATAGAAAGCCACTCCTTTGACATAGCGAAGCGAAACCAGCAGATCATACTTGTCCACATTGATCGCCTGGTTGGACTTTCCCATAATTTTCAAATTGATAGAATATAACCCGAGCTGGGTCAGAATGCCGGACAAAATCGCCGGAATTCCCATAAAGGTGTGAAAAAGGCCCGTCACCATGCCGGTCAGCATGCCGACAAGTGTCGCGCACAACAACGCAATCCAGACATTATAGCCCGCCTGCATCATCATAATACAGACAGCGCCGCCTGTGCAGAGCGAGCCGTCCACGGTCAGATCCGCGATATCCAGGACACGGAAGGTGATGTAGACGCCGATGGCCATGATCCCCCAAATCAGTCCCTGCGCCGCCGCGCCCGGCAGAGCGTTTATCAAGCTTGCAATATTCATATTCCTGCCTTCCCCTGTTTATCCTTATCAGGTCTTTGAAAGCGAGCAGCGAGAGAGGAATATCCCTTCTCGCTGCCGCCTTTGGTCCTATGTTTTTCTCTTAAAATTCAAAATTACTCTTCCGTCGCGATCGCAACATAATCGTCCGGAACCGTGATGCCGAGATCCTCGCAGATTTCCGCATTATACTCCTTCGTGACATTCGGCGCGTACTCGATCGGCATCGTGGAGATATCTGCCTCGCCGGTCAGAATCTGTGCCGCCATCTCACCACTGATGTAGCCGATATCATAGTAGCTGATAGAAAGCGTCGCAACGCCGCAGCCCTCGCAGATACCCTCTTCGCCCGCGATAACCGGAACGCCGGCCGGACGGCAGATATTGTCGATGATCTCGGTATTGGCAGCCGCCGTGTTGTCCGTCGGGACATAGATCACATCGCTTGCATCAGCCGCGCTCTGCGCCACCGCCGCGATATCGTTGGAATCGGAGAAGCTGTACTGTGTGCAGGTGTAGCCGAGTGACTCGAGCTCTGCCTGTACATTGTCCACCTGATACTGGGAGTTTGCCTCCGCGCTGCAGTACAAAAGGCCAACCGTTTCCGCATCCGGGAAGAGCTCTGCAAGCATCGCCGCCTGCTCCGCAAGCGGAGCCAGATCGGACGTACCGGAGATGTTTCCTCCCACCGTGCCGTCAAAGCTGTCAAGCTCCAGAGCGGTCGCATAGTCCGTGATAGACGTGCCGAGAATCGGGATCGTATCCGTACCGGCCTGTGCAGCCTGAAGAGCCGCCGTCGCGTTTGCAAGGATCAGGTCAACATCAGCAGATACAAAGCTGTTGATGATCGTCGAGCAGGTATTGGAATCACCCTGTGCGTTCTGCTCATTAAAGGTCACCGCATCGCCGAAGGCCTCGGTCAGCGCATCCTTGAATCCCTGCGTCGCCGCATCCAGCGCATCGTGCTGTACGAGCTGGCAGATACCAACCGTATAAGTCTCCGTCGTCTCATCAGCGGTCTCCTCGACTTCCGTTTCGGCCTCCTCAGCCTCTTCTGTCTCCTCCTCAGCGGCTTCCTCCGTCGTCTCTGTCGACGTGGAAGAACTGCTGCTTCCGCATGCGGCAAGGCTGAAAGCCATCGTCGCGCAGAGAAGAATTGCCAACATCTTTTTCATAATTCTTTTCCTCCGTCTTTCTTAAATATATTTTACTCTTCCGAGCTGTCAAGATTATAAGACTTTAACGCGCAAAAGTCAACTACTGTTGCAAAAGCCTGCGCCCCATCAGCACACCCATCGCCGATGCCATCATCAGCCCCCTCGTCCAGCCCGAGGAATCGCCCAGGCAGCGCAGGCCTTTGATATTCGTGTTGAGATCCGCGTCCATCTTTACTTTATTAGAATAGAATTTCAGTTCCGGGCTGTACAGCAGCGTCTCCGCACTCGCGAAGCCCGGCACCACTTCGTCCAGCATGCGGATGAACTCAATGATATTCGTCATCGCGCGGTAAGGCATGGCCGCCGTGATATCCCCGGCCACCGCATCCTTCAGCGTCGGCTTCACATTGGAGCGCGCAAGCTCCTTCGGCCAGGTGCGCTTGCCATCCAGGATATCCCCGTAACGCTGCACCAGAATGTGGCCGGCGCCGAGCATGTTGGTCAACTCGCCGACTTTCTGCGCGTAGGCGATCGGCTGATTGAAAGGCTCTGTAAAGTTGTGGCTGACCAGAATGGACAGGTTCGTATTTTCACTCTTCAGATCTTTATAACTGTGGCCGTTGACGACCGCCAGATTATTGTCATAATTTTCCTGGGAGACAAAGCCGCCCGGATTCTGGCAGAAGGTGCGCACCTTATTCTTCCAGGGCTTCGGATAGCCGATCAGCTTGCCCTCGTAGAGCACCTTGTTGATCATCTCCATGATCTCGTTACGACACTCCACGCGCACGCCGATATCCACCGTGCCCGGCCTGTGTGCGATGCCGTTCTCCGCGCAGACCTTCTCGAGCCAGTCCGCACCGCGCCGCCCGGTGCCGATGACGATTTCGTCGCCGAAAATCTCCTGCTCTCCTGCCTTCGTCACGATCCGCACGCCCTTGCAGACCTCATCTTCCAGAATAATATTCTCGCATTCCGTGTCGAACAGAATCTCCACCCCCTGCTCCAGCAGGTAATTCTGGATATTAAGGTAGAGCTGCTGCGCCTTCTCCGTGCCAAGATGACGAATCGGGCAGTTCACAAGCTGCAGCCCCGCGCGAATCGCTCTCTTGCGGATCTCCTTGATCTCCTCGCCCTCATAGACGCCCTCGACATGCTCGTCCGCGCCGAATTCCAGATAAATCTTATCTGTATAATTAATCAGTTCCTGCGCGAATTCTTCGCCGATCAGCGTCGGCAGATCGCCGCCCACTTCGCAGGAAAGACTCAGTTTACCATCAGAAAAGGCGCCTGCGCCGGAAAAGCCCGTCGTGATCATGCAGTTTGGTTTGCAGTTCATGCACTTTCCGGTCTCCGACTTCGGGCAGTGCCGCTTATCGACCGGCTTGCCCTTCTCAACCATCAGGATCTTTTTCTTCGCTCCGCTGCGCACCAGCTCGAGGGCCGTGAAAATGCCGGCAGGGCCGGCGCCTATGATAATTACGTCATATTTCATGATACTTCCCCATTTCCATACCTTCAGAATGTTCCTGTTTGAACCGCTGTTCAGTATAGCATAGTTTTCCGAAAAATCAAAGCTTTTTCCACCCGTCCAGCACGCATT
>JAJPXQ010000129.1 GCA_021205385.1 Lachnospiraceae bacterium
GTACGCACGGTGCTGTGAGAGGACGGCGGCTAATCACCGCCTCCTACTTGATTTCAGCATCCTCGCCGGGGCTTGTCAAACCCGCGTCTCTTAGTGTATAATATCGGTTTGGTAAGAAGTACTGACTCGAAAGGAAAATGGTGACAGGATGAAAGCGTTTCTGATTCTGGAGGATGGGCATGTCTTTGCCGGCACAAGCATCGGTTCGACCCGGGAAGTGGTCAGCGAGATCGTGTTCAACACCTCGATGACTGGCTATCTGGAGGTGCTGACCGACCCCTCGTATTCCGGACAGGCGGTTGTGATGACTTATCCGTTGATTGGTAATTATGGTATCTGTTATGAGGACATGGAGTCCGATCGTCCCTGGGTGGACGGCTATATTGTCAGAGAACTTTCGCGAATTCCGAGTAATTTCCGCTCGGAGGACACCATACAGCATTTCCTTGAAAAATATGATATTCCTGGCATCTGCGGCATCGATACGCGGGCTCTGACGAAAATCTTACGCGAGTCCGGCACGATGAACGGCATGATCACGACGAATGAGAACTACCAGATGGATGAAGTGATGGAGAAGCTGAAGGCCTATCACACCGGCGACGAGGTCTCGAAGGTGAGCTGCCGCGAGAAATACGTGCTGCCCGGCGACGGATACCGCGTCGCGCTGCTCGATATCGGCGCGAAGCGCAATATTGCACGTTCGCTGAACAGCCGCGGCTGCGAGGTGACAGTCTATCCCTCCTCCACGAGTGCGGAGGAGATCATCGCTGCGCAGCCGGACGGCATCATGCTGTCCAACGGCCCGGGTGATCCGAAGGCGAATGGGAGTATCATCCGCGAGATCCGGAAGCTCTATGAGACGGATATTCCGATTTTCGCGATCTGTCTCGGGCATCAGCTCATGGCGCTCGCGACCGGCGCGGATACCTTCAAATTAAAATACGGCCACCGCGGCGGCAACCATCCGGTGCGGGATCTCACGAACGGCAGGGTTTACATTTCTTCGCAGAACCACGGCTACGCGGTCGACACGGCGAGCCTTGATCCGAACATTGCGGTTCCCGCCTTTGAGAATGTCAACGACGGCACGAACGAGGGACTGCGTTATATTGGAAAGAATATTTTCACGGTGCAGTATCACCCGGAGGCCTGCCCCGGACCGCAGGACTCTGCGTATCTGTTTGACCGTTTCCTGAAGATGATGGAGGTGAAGAAGCATGCCTAAGAATCCGGATATCAAGAAAGTGCTGGTCATCGGCTCCGGCCCGATCGTCATCGGACAGGCAGCGGAGTTCGACTATGCGGGCACGCAGGCCTGCCGTTCCCTCAAGGAGGAGGGCATCGAGGTCGTCCTCCTGAATTCCAATCCGGCGACGATCATGACGGACAAGGACATCGCCGACGAGGTCTATATCGAGCCGCTGACCGTGGAAGTGGTCGAGCAGCTTATTTTAAAGGAAAAGCCGGACAGCGTGCTGCCGACGCTCGGTGGGCAGGCGGGGCTGAACCTCGCGATGGAGCTCGATGAGCGCGGCTTTTTCGAGAAGACCGGTGTGAAGCTCATCGGTACGACCTCGCGGACGATCAAGAAGGCGGAGGATCGTCTCGAGTTCAAGTCCACGATGGAGAAGATCGGCGAGCCGGTGGCTCCCTCACTCGTCGTGGAGAACCTGGACGACGGCATCGCCTTCTCCAATAAGATCGGTTATCCGGTCGTGCTGCGCCCGGCCTACACCCTCGGCGGCAGCGGCGGCGGCATTGCGCACAACCAGGCGGAGCTCGAGGAAATCCTCGCGAATGGCCTCAGGCTCTCCCGTGTCGGACAGGTGCTCGTGGAGCGCTGCATCGCGGGCTGGAAGGAGATCGAGTACGAGGTCATGCGCGACAGCGCGGGCAATGTGATCACGGTCTGTAATATGGAAAATATCGACCCGGTGGGTGTGCACACCGGTGACAGCATTGTCGTGGCGCCGTCGCAGACGCTGGGCGACAAGGAATACCAGATGCTGAGAAGCTCCGCGCTCAATATCATCAGCGAACTCGAGATCACCGGCGGCTGTAACGTGCAGTTCGCGCTGCATCCCGAGAGCTTTGAGTACTGCGTGATCGAGGTCAATCCGCGTGTGAGCCGTTCTTCGGCGCTTGCCTCGAAGGCGACCGGCTACCCGATTGCGAAGGTGTCGGCGAAGATTGCGATCGGCTACACGCTGGATGAGATCAAGAATGCGATCACCGGACAGACGATGGCGAGCTTTGAGCCGATGCTCGACTACTGCGTGGTGAAGATGCCGCGTCTGCCCTTCGACAAATTTATCAGCGCGAAGCGTACGCTGACGACACAGATGAAGGCAACAGGCGAGGTCATGAGCATCAGCGACAGCTTTGAGGGCGGCCTGATGAAGGCGATCCGCTCGCTCGAGCAGCATGTGGACAGCCTGTTGTCCTACGATTACAGCCATCTGGATCGCGAGGGACTCTTAGAGCAGCTCGCAGTGGTCGACGACCGGCGGATCTGGGTGATCGCCGAGGCGCTTCGCCAGGGCATTTCGGAGGAGGAAATTCATGAGGTCACGAAGATCGACCTCTGGTTCATCGACAAGATCGCGATTCTCGTGGAGATGGAGCAGGCGCTGAAGACGCAGGAACTGACGGTGGCGCTCCTGAAAGAGGCGAAGCGCATCGAGTTCCCGGACAACGTGA
Source organism: Lachnospiraceae bacterium (assembly GCA_021205385.1). Lineage (GTDB taxonomy): Bacteria > Bacillota > Clostridia > Lachnospirales > Lachnospiraceae > Hominiventricola. The sequence goes on from JAJPXQ010000129.1 coordinate 2,704, forward strand.
TCGCGCGGCTGAGCGGGAAGACGGAGAGGGAGATCCGCGATCTGCGCTATGAGAACGGCATCACGGCCTCCTACAAGATGGTCGACACCTGCGCAGCGGAGTTCGCGGCGCAGACGCCCTATTACTATTCGGTATTCGGCAGTGAGAACGAGGCGCTGAGTACAAAAGAACGCAAAAAAGTGCTCGTGCTCGGCTCCGGACCGATCCGCATCGGTCAGGGCATCGAGTTCGATTTCTGCTCCGTGCACTGCACCTGGGCTTTCGCGAAGGAAGGCTATGAGACGATCATTATCAACAATAACCCCGAGACGGTCAGCACGGACTTCGATATCGCGGATAAGCTCTACTTCGAGCCGCTGACGCCGGAGGACGTGGAGAGCATCGTGAATCTCGAGAAGCCGGACGGCGCGGTCGTGCAGTTCGGCGGCCAGACCGCGATCAAGCTGACCGAGGCGCTGATGAAGATGGGCGTCCCGATTCTCGGCACTTCCGCGGAGAATGTGGACGCGGCGGAGGACCGTGAGCTCTTCGACGGCATTCTCGAGGAGTGCCACATCCCGCGGCCGAAGGGAGATACGGTCTACACCGCCGAGGAGGCGAAGGCGGTCGCGAACCGGCTCGGCTATCCGGTGCTCGTGCGCCCGTCCTACGTGCTGGGCGGGCAGGGCATGCAGATTGCGATTAACGATAAGGACGTCGAGGAATTCATCGGCATCATCAACCGTATTGCGCAGGATCATCCGATCCTGGTGGACAAATACCTGCAGGGCAAGGAGATCGAGGTCGACGCGGTCTGCGACGGCGAGGACATCCTGATTCCGGGCATCATGGAGCACATCGAGCGTGCCGGTATCCACTCGGGCGACAGTATCTCCGTCTATCCGGCGAAGAGCATCAGCGAGGGCGTCAAGGCGACGATCGAGGAGTATACGAAGCGGCTTGCCCGCTCGCTGCACGTGATCGGCCTGATTAATATCCAGTTCATCGCGGTCGGCGAGGAGGTTTATGTGATCGAGGTGAATCCGCGCTCGAGCCGCACGGTGCCCTATATCAGCAAGGTGACGGGCATTCCGATCGTGCCACTCGCGACGAAGGTCATTCTCGGACAGAAGATCCGTGAGCTTGGCTACACGCCGGGACTGCAGCCGGAGGCGGACTACTACGCGATCAAGATGCCGGTCTTCTCTTTTGAGAAGATCCGCGACGCGGACATCAGTCTGGGGCCGGAGATGAAGTCGACCGGTGAGTGCCTCGGTATCGCGAAGACCTTCAATGAGGCGCTCTACAAGGCCTTCCTTGGTGCGGGTATCCGCCTGCCGAAGTATCACAACATGATCATGACTGTCCGCGATGAGGACAAGGAGGAAGCCGTAGAGATCGCGAAGCGCTTCGAGGCGCTCGGCTACAATATCTTCGCGACGAAGGGCACGGCGCGCGCGCTCATGGAGGCCGACGTGCAGGTGCGCATGACGCGCAAGATCGAGCAGGAGTCCCCGAATATCCAGGACCTGATCCTCGGGCACCAGATCGACCTGGTCATCGACACACCCTCGCAGGGCGTCGAGCACAGCCGCGACGGCTTCATTATCCGCCGCAACGCGATCGAGACCGGTGTCAATGTGCTGACTGCGATTGACACGGCGAAGGCGCTCGTCACTTCGTTGGAGGATACGAATCACGGGAACCTGTCGCTGATTAACATTGCGGAGATCTGAAATGATGATATTGGTGGGGGCGGCAAAAGCCGTCCCCTTATTGTTTTCGATGGACGTTGACAAAACATTGGGGTATAATAAGACCATGCAGCAGATTATGAATTTATCTGGCGGGAGGTTTTGCTATGATGTATCGATTTATGACTTTAGATGACAGCACTGAGGTTGTCCATTCTGATACTTATATGGAAAATGGAGTGGAAACTGTGAAAGTATATTTTGAAAAACCTGTATATGGCGGATTCCAGTCGGCAGAGTGTTATCTTCCATCCTATGAGTGGAAAAATATTAATGGATTCTCTTCAGATAAAGTCGCGGAACTACAGGAATATCTGGAGTCTGTGGCGCATGTGGTCATTCGGCTGGCAAGAGAGGGAGGGTTTGAAAATGCCTCAAATTTTTAAGATAGGTTCCTATCTTATTTACTTCTGGTCAAATGAGGATGAGCCCCTGGAACCGATACATGTTCATGTGTCGGAAGGTGTCCCTTCTGAAAATTCAACTAAGATATGGCTCACGAAAAGCGGGAGATGTCTGCTTTGCAATAATAACTCTTATATTTCTGCACGGAAGCTGAAGAATATTATGGATATTATTGAGGCCAGACATTTTGAAATTGAAAAGAAATGGTGTGAATATTTTAAGAAAATACAATACTACTGTTGATGCTTTCCTGAGAACTTTCACAACGTCAATGGACGTGTTCACCAGCGGAGATATCAATGAATACGCAGGAGGTGAAGCAAAATATGAGTATACAGTTGTATCTTACCAGCAGCCCCGCCGGGCAGTACCGTGAGTGGGGGAGGCAGAATTATAAGGGTTTAAACCCATTGAATGATCTTGCCGGAGAACTGAAAAAGGACTGGCGGGGAGACGCCGCCTGTCTTCTGATCGCAGCCTCCCCAGATGAATATGAGAGGAACGACGCGATGGCCGCGGGCCAGGCGCGGGATTTTCAGGACAGTGGACTCCCGGTCAGCCGGTTCGACGTCTGTGACGGAAGAAACGGCGCGGAAATGGCGGCGCGGCTGTCGGAGTATGATGTGCTTGTGCTGAGCGGCGGCCATGTGCCGACGGAGAACGCCTTTCTGCATAAGATCGGTCTGGCAGAGCGACTGCGGGACTTTGACGGCATCGTTATGGGGATCAGCGCGGGTACGATGAACTGCGCGGAAACGGTCTACGCGATGCCGGAGGAGGAGGGAGAGAGCCGCTTCACGGATGCACAGCGTTTCATTCCGGGACTTGGTCTTACCTGCTGCAACGTGATCCCGCATTTTCAGGCCATTCAGGACGACCGGGTAGATGGCCTGCGTGTGATCGAGGACATCCTGTTACCAGATAGTATGGGACGTGAGTTTTACGCACTGCCGGACGGAAGCTACATTTTGCAGAGGGACGGCGCGGCGGTCGTTCATGGGGAGGCTTACCGGATAAAAGACGGGGAGATCTGTCAAATCTGTAGAACAGGGGAGACAAAGAAGCTTTGACAGGTCAGGATTACCTCATCGAGAAGAAACCGATCTACGCGCTCAGCCTGTTCGCGCTGCCGATCATCATCGGCAATCTGTTTCAGCAGGCCTACACGATGGCGGACTCGGCCATCGTCGGACGCTTTGTGAGTGAAGGTGCGCTGGCGGCGGTCGGCGCGTCCTATTCCCTTACGAATGTATTTATCTGCGTCGCCATGGGCGGCGGTATCGGCTCATCAGTTCTGGTGAGCCATTATTTCGGCGCGAAGGAATATGGGAAGATGAAGCAGGCGGCCTACACGGCGCTGCTTTCTTTTCTGGTGGTGAGCATCCTGCTTGGCCTCTTCGGGCTTGCGGCATCGCGCCCGATCATGACGCTCCTGAACACGCCGGCAGACGTGCTCGACATGGCGGCGCAGTATCTGAGTATCTATTTCCTCGGCCTGCCGTTTCTCTTTATGTACAATGTGCTCTCGGCGATGTTCAACGCGCTCGGAAAATCGCGGATTCCGCTCGGCTTTCTGATCTTTTCTTCTTTATTTAATATCGCGTTGGACGTTTTCCTGGTGCGGAATCTGCAGATGGGTGTGGCGGGTGCGGCCTGGGCGACGCTGATCGCGCAGGGCATCTCGGCGGTGTTCTCCTTTCTTGTATTTCTGCGGGTGCTGAGAAAGATCGGCGGGGAAACCGAAGGGCTTTTTAACCTGCGCGAGCTGCGGACGATGTCCGGCATCGCACTGCCGTCCATTTTGCAGCAGTCGACGGTGTCGATCGGCATGATGCTCGTGCAGTCGGTCGTGAACAGCTTCGGCTCGCAGGCACTGGCAGGCTACTCCGCAGCGGCCCGGGTGGAGAATATCTGCATCGTGCCGATGTCCGGCATCGGGAATGCGCTCTCCTCCTACACCGCGCAGAATCTCGGAGCGGGGAAACCGGAACGTGTGAAAGAGGGGCTTCGCGCGGGTTTTGGCTTTGTCGTGATCTTCGCTGTGATCAATTGTGTTGTGCTGCAGATCTTTCACACGCAGATCGCGGGACTCTTCCTCGGTGCGGACGGAACGGAGGTAGCGCTCTCAACGGCCACGGACTGCCTGTCCTTCATGAGCTGGTTCTACTGCCTGATCGGCTTTAAGATGTCTTCGGACGGCGTGCTGCGCGGCTCCGGGGACATGCGCTGGTTCACCGTGGCAAACCTTGTCAACCTCTCGCTGCGCGTGATTTTGTCGGTGACGCTCGCGCCGCGCTTCGGCATTTTCATGGTCTGGTGCACGGTGCCACTCGGCTGGGCGGCAAACTGGGCGATCTCCTACGCGCGCTACCGGACGGGGCACTGGAGAGAGCGGATGGAACCTAAAAAGTCACTCTGAAGTGATTATTTCTCAGGAAAAAGTCATTTCAGAGTGTTTTTTTACATTCATTTTACAAAAAAAGGATTCTGGATTTTACATGGCGCGGCTATCATCATCCTTGAACTGCGAGAGGCAGTTACATATTACACCTAACAGTAAGGAGTGAACATTATGAAAAAGAAACTTGTAGCAGTGATGTTGATGGCAGCTATGACGATGACGCTGGCGGTCGGCTGCGGTAGCAGCAGCTCTTCGACGAGCAGCAGTGAGAGCACTGCGGCTGAGGAGACAGAGGAAGCGACGGAGGAAGCGGAAGAGAGCGCGGAAGCTGAGGAAGAGGAGACTGCGACTGCGGAGACCATGAGCGGCGCGATCACCGTGCTGTCCCGTGAGGATGGTTCCGGCACCAGAGGCGCGTTCATCGAGCTCTTCGGTATTGAGCAGAAGGATGCGGACGGAAATAAAATTGACATGACGATTGATTCAGCGGAGATCACGAACAGCACTTCGGTCATGATGACGACCGTGGCGGGCAATGTGAACGCGATCGGTTATGTATCTCTTGGTTCCTTAAGCAGCGATGTGAAGGCGCTTCTCGTGGATGGCGCGGAAGCGACGGCTGATAACGTAAAGAACGGAAGCTACGGTGTATCCCGTCCGTTTAACATCGCGACGCTGGGCGAGCCGGAAGGTCTTGCAGCAGATTTCATCAACTTCATCCTGAGCGATGAGGGGCAGGCGGTCGTCGAGGAGAACGGCTATGTGAGCGAGGGCAGCACCGGCGCCTTCGAGGGCGAGCTTCCCGCAGGTACGATCACGGTTGGCGGATCTTCTTCCGTAACGCCGGTGATGGAGAAGCTGGTTGAGGCTTATCAGGAACTGAACGCGGATGCGACGATCGAGGTGCAGCAGAGTGACTCTACGACCGGTATGACCTCCACGATCGACGGCACCTATGACATCGGTATGGCCTCCCGTGAGCTGAAGGATGAGGAAGCGGCGGAGCTGACCGGCACGGTCATCGCCCTGGACGGTATCGCGGTCGTCGTGAACAACGACAACCCGATCAGCAGCATTACTTCCGAAGAAGTCCTTGGCATCTACACCGGTGAGATCACGGACTGGTCTGAGATTGCACAGTAACCCTTCCCCTTTTCGGAGGAAAACGCTTTGAACACACAGAAGTTAAAAGAAACAATCATGCACGGCGTCTTTTTAGGCGCCGCGTGTGCTTCCATCCTGGCGGTCGCGCTGATTTGCTGGTTCCTGTTCTCCAACGGAATCCCGACGATCCTGGAGATCGGGCCGATCAAATTCCTGACCGGGACCAGATGGAAGCCTCTGAACGACATTTTCGGCATCCTTCCCATGATCGTGGGCAGCATCTATGTGACGGCGGGAGCGATCATCGTGGGCGTGCCGATCGGTATCCTCTGCGCAATTTTTATGGCGCGCTTCTGCCCGAAGAAAATCTATCCGATCCTGAAACCGGCGATTGAGCTTCTGGCCGGTATCCCGTCCATCGTCTACGGCTTCTTCGGACTGGTGGTGATCGTACCGGCGATGCAGAAGATCTTCGGCGGCAGCGGCAAGAGTATGCTGACCGCGTCGATCCTGCTGGGCATCATGATTCTGCCGACGATCATCGGCGTCTCGGAGAGCGCGATCCGCGCGGTGCCGGAGAGCTATTATGAGGGAGCGCTGGCGCTGGGTGATACGCATGAGGGCAGCGTGTTCCGCACAGTCGTCCCGGCTGCGAAGTCCGGTATTCTGGCGGGCGTCATCCTCGGCGTGGGGCGTGCGATCGGAGAGACGATGGCGGTCATCATGGTGGCGGGTAACCAGGCGGTCATGCCCGGAAGCCTGCTCGACGGTGTGCGCACGATGACGGCAAATATCGTGCTGGAGATGGGCTATGCCTCCGGCCTGCACCGGCAGGCACTGATTGCGACAGGCGTCGTTCTGTTCGTCTTCATCCTGCTGATCAACCTTCTGTTTTCCGTAGTTGAGAGAGGTGACAAGGATGGCTGATAAAAGACAGAAAATCACAGCCTGCGCGCTGAGAGTTCTCGTGTGGGCGGCGGCCCTCATCACGGTGGCGGTGCTGCTGCTCCTGATCGGTTACATCCTCATAAAAGGCGTGCCGAATCTGAAGCCCAGTCTCTTCGCCTGGAAATATACGACCGACAATGTGTCGATGATGCCGGCCATTATCAATACGCTTATCATGACCTTCCTGTCGCTGCTGATCGCGGTGCCGTTGGGCGTGTTCTCTGCCATCTATCTGGTGGAATACGCGCGCCGCGGCAATAAGCTGGTGCGGATCGTGCGCATGACGACCGAGACCCTCTCAGGGATTCCGTCGATCGTCTACGGCCTCTTCGGCTATCTGATGTTCGGCGTGGCGCTGCACTGGGGCTATTCGATGATGAGCGGCGCGCTGACGCTCGCGATCATGGTGCTGCCGTCCGTCATGCGCACGACGGAGGAAGCGCTCAAAGCGGTGCCGGACTCCTACCGCGAGGGCAGTTACGGCCTGGGCGCAGGGAAGCTGCGCACGGTGTTCGTCGTGCTGCTGCCGAGCGCGATGCCGGGCATTCTCTCCGGTGTGATTCTCGCGATCGGCCGTATCACTGGCGAGACAGCGGCACTGATCTACACGGCAGGTACGGTGGCCGGCATCCCGAAAAACCTGTTTTCCTCCGGCAGAACGCTCGCGATCCATATGTACGCGCTGCTGAATGAGGGACTTTATATGGAAGAATCCTACGCGACCGCGGTGGTGCTGCTTGTGATGGTGCTCCTTATCAACGCGCTGTCCAGTTTTATCGCGAAACGCTTTACAAGGAGTGAATAGACAATGGGAAAATTTAACATCAAAAATCTGGATCTCTACTATTCGGATTTTCACGCGCTGAAAGATGTGAATCTTGATATTCCGGAGAAGGAAATCACCGCGTTTATCGGCCCCTCCGGCTGCGGCAAATCCACGCTGATGAAGACGCTGAACCGGATGAATGATCTCGTGGAGGGCTGCCGGATCACAGGAGAGGTGACGCTCGACGGCGCTGATATCTTTAAGGATCTGGATGTGAACGTGCTGCGAAAGAGGGTCGGCATGGTCTTTCAGAAGGCGAACCCCTTTCCGATGAGTATTTATGATAATGTCGCCTACGGGCCGCGGACTCATGGTGTGCGCGGCGGCGCGAAGCTCGACGAGATCGTGGAGAAATCTCTGCGTGCGGCGGCGATCTGGGACGAGGTGAAAGACCGGCTGAAGAAGAATGCCCTCGGTATGTCCGGCGGACAGCAGCAGAGACTCTGCATCGCGCGTGCCCTGGCCGTGGAGCCGGAGGTGCTGCTGATGGATGAATCGACCTCGGCACTCGACCCGATTTCCACTTCCAAGGTGGAGGATCTGGTGATGGAGCTCAAGAAGGACTACACGATCATCATGGTGACGCACAATATGCAGCAGGCGGCTCGTGTTTCCGACAATACAGCATTCTTCCTGCTCGGAGAGATGGTCGAGTACGGAAAGACGGAACAGTTGTTCTCCATGCCGAAGGACAAGAGGACAGAGGAATATATTACAGGAAGGTTTGGTTGATCCTATGAGAGAGAATTTTGAAAGGCAGCTCGAGGAGCTGAACGAGGACCTGATCGCGATGGGCGCGCTCTGCAAGGCCGCGGTGTCGGAGTCGATGACGGCGCTTCTGCATTCTGACCGGCAGGCAAGGCAGAGAACTTTTCTGCTTGAGTACGAGATCGACCAGAAAGAACGTGACATCGAGGATCTCTGCATGAAGCTGCTCCTGAGGCAGCAGCCGGTCGCGCGGGATCTGCGCACGATCTCGGCGGCGCTGAAGATGATTTCTGATATGGAGCGTATCGGTGATCAGGCTTCTGACATCGCGGATATCGTGAAATACCTGGAGGGCAGCGACATCACGCAGCATGTGCACGTCCAGCAGATGGCGGAGGCGGCGATGAAGATGCTGACTGACAGCATCGAGTCCTTTGTGAAGAAGGATCTGCCGCTGGCTGCCAGTGTGATGAAGGCGGACGATGATGTGGACGATCTGTTCAATCAGGTAAAGACGGAGCTCATTCAGATGATTTCCGAGAATCCCGGACAGGGAGAACAGTGCATTGACATATTGATGATCGCTAAATATTTCGAGCGCATCGGCGACCATGTAGTCAATATCGCCGAGTGGGTGGAGTATTCCGTGACCGGAAGTCACCGGCATGGTGAGGTGTAAGAGAAAATCATACTTTTGTAAAACCCCTTTCTGTGATATAGCCCGAGTTTGCCACTTATAGAGACTGAAAAAGGAGCCTGAGACGGCTCCTTTTCC
>JAJPXQ010000113.1 GCA_021205385.1 Lachnospiraceae bacterium
AGTTACAGGGGAGAACTTTTCACTCTCAAGTATTTTCACAAAACGCAAAAATTTTTATTTTGTGAAAGATATGCTTTCACAAATTACGAATCGTTAAGAAAATAGACGGCTTATCTATCACAAATCTCACAGGGTGAGCAGCCGGCCTGCGGCTTCCCGTATCTGCGGACTGCTGATGCTGAGCTCCCGCCCCATAATTCCGGCTTTCTGAATTGCACCGTCCGCCGAAAGCACCGCCAGAATCTCTCCATTAGGGGAAACTGTCTCTTTCATGAGTTCCTCAAACTCCGGTGTCACCTTATTCAGGACAAAACAGGACTTTTTACCGATGCTTCGGCTCATTTCGGCTACCCTGCCACTCAGCTTCAGGGATTCCATGGAGGGGTCAACGACCATGACGATGAGGTCTGCCGCATTGTCCGTTCCCCGGCCAAAATGTTCCGTTCCCGCTTCCATATCCATGATGACGATCTCATCCTCTTCCAGATGAAGTACTTCCAGAAACTGGCCAAGAATGGCGGCGAAAGCGCAGGCACAGGCCTCGTTCACCTGCTGAATCTTACCAGGCGTCATCAGCCGGATGCCATCCTTCTCCGAATAATACTCCGCTGGAATATCGCTCATTTTGAGATTCCTGTCAAACAGCAGGGGCATATTCTGAGGGCCTCCGGCCAGATATTCCATAACCTGTCCCTTACCACCCATATAGTCTGTAAGACTCTCCGGAAGCGGCAGTCCAAGCTGCAGATGAAGCCCATAGTTGCTCTCGTCGCTGTCGATCACCAGAACCTTTTTCCCTCTGGCCGCAAACTCTTTCGCGAGAAGCGCCGTAAACGTGCTCTTTCCGCTTCCGCCTTTCCCACAAACCGCTATTTTCATAATCAGATACCCATCCTTTCCATGCTCAACAGGCAGGCAAATAATAAACAGTCTGTTGATTTATTGGATGCATCTGATTATAATGGAAAAGGAAGAAAATACAATCGTCAGCTTTTTGAATCTGTACGTTTCCTGAACAGATTTCGGAAATTGATGAGAAACGAGGCATTCTATGAAAAAATCCGAAGGGGAAAACAAAAAGGAAGACCGGCGAACGCGCTACACCAAAACCGCCATCTGCGACACCTTACTGTCATTGATGGAGAAAAAGCCGTTTGAAAAAATCTCTGTAACCGAGCTTTGTAGGATGGCGGACATCAACCGCGGCACCTTCTACCTCCACTATCTTGACCTGGAGGACGTCCTCGATCAGCTTTTAAAGGAAATACTGGAAAATACCACCAGCACGATCGAGCACGTGATGTGCGGAGGGCAGGAATGCAAGACCTACCCGTTCTGCCAGAGGATGCACAGCGACGACCGTTACCGGGTTCTGTTCATGGACGATGGCATTACCGAAAAGCTCCTCCACACACTGGGAAATTATGGGAAAGAAGATTTTATTTCTTATCTGATGTCACATAGCCATCTGAATTTTCAGGAGGCGGAGGCCATCTATACCTTCCAGATCAGCGGCTGCCTGGCCATCAACCGGCTGATGCTCTACAACAAATGCAGCGACTGGCAGACCATCCAGAAAACGGTGGACGCCTTCCTGAAAGCAGGACTGGAACATTTCCTGTTGCCGGACAGGGAACCGCGGCGGCAGGACTGAGGAGACTGGAAAAGGCTTGGGGGAACTCACAACTCCAGCCGCGGCAGATTCCAATGATAATGCGCAGCCAGCACACGGATGACCACCACGACCAGCGCGGACACGATGAGTGCGGTCATCTCCCCGACGCAGCGATACAGGATGACACAGCTCAGCGCCCCGACAATGGAGGCGCAGGCGTACACATGACGCACCAGGATATAGGGCTCCTGCTGCGCCATGATGTCGCGCAGCAGACCGCCCCCGACGCCGGTCAGCGTTCCCAGAAATACCAATAGAAAAGTCTTATCCGTATATCCGCACTCGATCCCGGTCGTGACGCCCACCGCCGTGAACGCGCCCAGCCCGATCGAATCCATGACAAACATGGCCCGGTCATACCAGATATGCTGCCGCTCCAGCCAGTGCTCCCTCCGGATATAAATAAGCATAAAAAGTGCAATGGAGACCAGAGCAGCCAGCGCAGTATAGAGCGGGTTGGTCAGCGCCTTGGGAACTGTGCACAGAATCACATCGCGGGTCATACCGCCGCCGACAGCGGTCATCACACCGAGGACGCAGATGCCAAACAGATCCATCCCTCTGTGGATCGCCACCATCGCGCCGGAAGCAGCGAACGCAATCGTTCCCATGATCTCCATCACAAGGATGGCTGTGCCTACGTATTCCATAAATAAAATTCTCCCTCTCTTCTAAACCAGTGCCGAAAAATCCGGATCATAGATCAGCTCTTCCGGCAGCTTTTTTTTCTCCAGGAACATCAGCATATAAACCGGATAATAAACCACTCTGTCAGACACACTCACATTTCCATTGTGAAATACATATGCGACAGGAATATGGTAGCGTTCATTTTTCATGACATTGCAAAGCGCCGCATGTCGCTCATAGTCTTTGCCTGATTTCACTTCAATCGGAAGGACTTCCCCGCCCTGTTCCAGAACGAAATCAAGCTCTCCCTGCTTCTTGCTGTTGAAATAGTAAAGATCAAATCCATGCGCTTTCAACTCCTGTGCAACCACATTTTCATAGACAGACCCAAAATTGACCTCCGTCTCCCTGTTCAGTATTCTGACCTGAATACCATCCATATACATGGAGGCCAGAAGACCCACATCTGCCAGAAACAGTTTAAAGAGGTTCGTAGAACGCGAAAGCAAAAGTGGAGCCGTCGGCTCCTCTACGCAAAACACGGGCAGCGCCACTCCGGCATCCGCAAGCCACAGAAAACTGTGATGATAACGGGAAAATTTAAAATTCTCATTCAGTCTTTTTAAGATGAATCGTTTGTTTTTCGCATTCAGTTCACTTGGAATCAAATCGAATATTTCTTCCAGATAAAGTTTATTCTCCGGATCATATTTTGCGATATCTTTTTTGTAAAGCGTGACAATCGACTGTTGTACACGCACGACCTCCTGTAAATTTTTTGTCTCCCGATAGGTCTGAACTGCCGCCGGCATCCCGCCAACGATCAGGTAAAGCCGGAAAAGCTCCATCATCTTTTCATGGATCAGCGAATCAACCGGCCTCCGTTCATCAAAAGCGGTGCGAAGCGCCCCCAACACACGATCAGACACTCCGTTCGCCAGAGCGAACTCTTCCAGATCCAGCGGATACATTTCCAGAATATCCATGTAGCCAACCGGTACGGAACGGATGTCCTTCAGATCCACGCCCAGCAGAGAGCCACTGAGGATATAGCGGTAGCTTCCTTCTTCTACCAGAAATTTGATGGCAGTGACAATCTCCCGACACTCCTGCACCTCATCCAGGAAAATCAACGTCTTTCCGGGTATCAGCGGCGCGTTCGCAACTGCCGAAATGCGCAACAACAATGTCTCCGTATCTGCAGCGTTCTCAAAAAGCTCGCGTGCCTGCGCATTTTCAATAAAATTGATCTCCACAAAGGATTCAAAAGCCGCTTTCCCTGCTTTCTCGATGATATAGGTTTTTCCCACCTGCCTTGCGCCAGTCACAAGAAGCGCCTTCCTTTTTTCTGAAGAAAAAAAATGCTGAAGCTCTCTCTCTATTTTCCTGAAAATCATAAAGCACCTCCTGAGAATTATATTTCTGATTACAGTATATCCTCAGGTGTCCGTTTTTACAACATATTTTTATTTAAATTTGTCCGTTTTTCCATGCTTTTTACGGTGGAATTTGTCCGTTTATTCCAGCGGCACCTGGTCGAGCATGATGTTCAGGATCTCCGTATCGGTCTCCTTCATTCCCACTCTCCCGATATAGCCGAGGCTGCGGATCGTCTTCTCCAGATCCTCCTGCACGAAGCCCTCCCCGGAATGGAAATACTGTCCCGCCATGCTCATATTGTGTGCCAGAATCGCGGCGTCCACCGCGGAGGCGATCTTGGCGGCGCAGAAGGCGGACAGACTGCCGATGTGATGCTTGATATGTACAGAGACCAGGTTGCTGATCGCGAGCGCGCGGTACAGCGTCTCGTCGGAAGCATTCCACTCCTTCGCGTATTCAATCACCGGCAGAGACACCGTCATGCCCTGATTTCCGCTGCCGGAATTGATCACCACCGGCAGACTGCAGCCGCCCATGCGGGCGTCCGAACCGGCCGCAGCCCGCGCCCGCGCGCGTACCGCTACACTGTACCCGCGGCTGTCGAGCAGCACGCGTCCCACCTGGGAACCATATCTGCCCGTCAGGCCCTCGTCCGCGATTCTCGTATTCAACTCGATCTGTGAGTCCAGAACGTCCTTGATCTTCGCGGTATCAACGGTCTCTGCAAAGTGCAGAATATCTCTGACACTGAGATTCCAGCCGTCAGAAGCCGCTTCCGTCTGCTGCTCCGTCCCTAGCTTCGCCTCATAAATCACCTGGCCGTTCTTACGGATCTCCGTGATCAGCGTATGGCGATTGACGATCGTAACGCTCGCGCTTTCCTCACCGTGGAAGACATTCGCCACGATATAGAGATTCGCCACGTGCTCCTGCAGCTTGCAGGTGAAATAACCCTGACTGATCAGCTCTTTCGCCTTCTCAATATGCTCCGGCGTGATCTCCTCCAGGACCTCCAGCTCACGGTCCGCATTTCCGCCGACGACGCCCAGCACCGCCGCGACATCCACGCCTTTAAGTCCGCCCGAATTCGGCACGACGACACCCTTTACATTCTTAATGATATTGCCGCTGCAGCGGATCTCAATACGATCCGGAAAAGAGCCGAGCACCTGCCGCGCCTTCGCCGCCGCGTAAGCCAGCGCAATCGGCTCCGTACATCCCAGCGCGGGGACGAGCTCGCTCTTCAGGATGTCGATATAGACCTGTTCGTCGAGATACACTTCTGCCATTATAGTATCCTCCCTGATCTTTTGCAAATATCTTAATAATATATCATTGATATTATCAGAGTGCCACAGCATCTACTCTTTGTCAAGATGAACTTGGTTATAACCAGAGCTCTTGACATTCCTTTGCTTTGAAGTATACAATCTGGCTGGAGGTAGATTCCGAATGAACAAAAGTGCTCCGAAACCCGGAAAAGAAAAGACAGAGATAAACGACAGCCGTCTGCAGAATATCTGGATCGTAACGCTCCTTGCCAATATCTGCTGTGCCTTATGGGGCAGCGCGATTCCCTGCATCAAAACAGGCTACGCCTGGCTTGACATCAGTCGCACCAGCGATCAGATCGTTTTCGCGGGGCTTCGCTTTACGCTCGCCGGGATACAGCTGTTTGCCCTGTATCCGCTGCTCTACCACAGGGTCTGCCGCCTGAAAAAAGGGATGTACTCCAAAGCTTTTGGTCTGGGCATGGCGCAGACCTTTCTCCAGTATTTCTTCTTTTATATCGGCATGGCCAATGTCACGGGGGTAAAAGGCTCCATCATCACCGCGGCAAATTCCTTTTTCGTGATTGTCCTGGCTCATTTCTTTATCCGGGGTGAGCAGCTGAATCTAAAAAAAGCCGTCGGCTGTCTTCTGGGACTGGCCGGCGTCATTGCCGTAAACTGGGGCGGAGATTTCTCCGGCGGAATGTCCCTGACCGGGGAAGGCTTTCTGCTGATTGCAGGCTTCTCTTACGGTGTCGCACAGCTTCTCTCCAAGAAACTGGTGCGCGATGAAAATCCCGTCGCCATCATCTGCTATAATTTTCTGTTCGGCGGCGTTTCGCTGCTGGCGGTCGGCTTTCTGATGGGCGGAACGATCCCGCACTTTACGGCCGGCAGTCTGCTGCTCCTCTTCTATATGGGCGTCATTTCCGCCGGAGCATTTACGATCTGGACGCTGCTCCTGAAATATAATCAGGTGAGCCGGATATCCATGTTCAATTTTATGACCCCGGTCTATGGATGCCTGTTCTCCGCACTGATACTGGGCGAGAGCTTCTGGCGTCCGGAGGTGCTGGCCGCGCTGGCGCTGGTATGCGCCGGGATCCTGGTGGTCAATCACAAGGCTCCAGGTTTATAGTTCAAAGCGCAGGCCAGTTGTCAGCCTGTGTATCCGGTCTCCAAGTCTGCTGCGAAGTTTTTCAAAACCCGGCGTTCCGGTGCAGTGTCCGGTATAAATCTGCGCAATCCCCTCCTGCCGGAAGACCTCACAGAGCGAATCGATCTCCGCATCCGAAAAAGCGCAGATTTCCAAGCCATCCTTTTTGCCCTTCATGTGCAGACCGCCGACATAGGCACAAACCCGCTTTTGCCCGCAGGCGTCTCTGACTTCACGGATGATGTTGGCCGCACCCGCATGGGAGCAGCTGTTGAAAATGACCAGTCCATCGGAAGTGTCCATCACCAGACTCTGTTCATGGATAAAATCATCAGGAACGATCTGATCACCCTGCTTCTTGTACAATCCGCTCTTTTCTCCGATCTGCGCAAGTCCTTTGGTGCTGTGTGATACGAGAATGATTCCGGGAAGAATTTCTCTGCAGTCATCCACCAGAAGAAATCTGTCGCTCTGAGAGGCCACATTCTGCGGCACGCTGATCTCATGCATTCCTCCGGCGGCGGACAGATAGACGTCCAGCGCCTCTTTTCGCGCATATACCTTTGCAGCCGGAGCGCGGCGAAACAGTTCCTCAAACCCGCCGGAATGATCATAATGTCCATGGGAGAGAATATATGCGTCCAGGTCCGTCAGGGAAATCCCCATGGCATCTGCGTTTTTGCAGAAGGCATCGCTGCTTCCCGCATCCAGCAATATCCGCTTCCCGGCGAACTGGATGAACAGACTCAGACCATGTTCACAGGCAAAGATGCCATCTGATGTATTTTCAATCAATACGGTAATAGTGATCTCGTGCTTCATAAGCCCATTAAAAATCCGTCAATATACGATTTCTCAGTTCAGTTGCAGCTTTTGTTTCAGATCCGTCTCGAAAGCCAGAATTTCATTCAGGCACTCATCCAGTTGCGAAAACACAGACTCTTTCGAGACGTCCCCTTCTAAACTGATGGAACTGGTTTTAAAAGGAGTGCGCCATTGCCAGTCTTCTTTGCCAAACTTGGCCGGATAGAATTCATTGATCCGGTCGCAAATCTGTCGAAACTCTGGTGTAATATTCTTAGAGCTGATCGAAAACTGGATATAAACGGCTTTTCCCGTGCGATTTACTATTTCGTAAAAATAATGATTATCTGTTCCCCAGCCACTCGGTGCATCAACAATATCCGGCAGAATTTCTGTCATGCCTGATGTTGTAAACCGCGTGTAGGTACGATTACATTTAGAGATATTTTCAATCACGCCATCGTTATAAATCGTCCATTCCTTTAAGATACCGGCAATTTCCATCAATCTCGCCGTCATGTCATCTGTATCTTGCAAATAAGGCAGAATAGCGCTGCAAAGCCTGTCGCTCCACTCAGCATGAAACTGCGCCATACGAGGCCAGTCAGCTTCCTTTGTAATGCTCACGTTCTGAAGATGATAGCAAATCCATGAAGCCTTATATTGATCAGCTCTCTCCCAGTCAAGCTGTTCTCCCACCTTCTGTTCAATCTCTTCTTTATGATCAAACAGCATATCAAAGGCTTCCTTATTTTTTGCAGCATCACTGTTCCCCAAATAAAAATCCACTCTCGCATTATCATAATTAGCAATACAACTTACGGAGAATCCGCTGAGACCAAAGAAACCCGAAAGCGTATTTGATATCGTTGGATTAACATTGCTGAACGTTCCCCGAGCTAAATGCTGCTTTTGGATAATCGGTATAGCATAAGACCAGTAACGTTTTCTGATCTCATATCTGTCAACCTCGGCTGCCTTCTCACTCTCTGCATCTTTTAAGTAAAAAACCAGGTCCATCGGATCAGCATCATAAAGGGCGAACAGTCGGCGAAGAATCGAAAGTTTCACTGCCGTGCTGGTGTTCTTCTCGATGTAAATATTTTCATCAATCTTCATGGCAGTCCTACGTTCTTCGGCTGTGCTGCTCACATACTTTGCAAGATCCAGCGTACTGTCGGTACTATAAGCCAGTCCTGTCAGAACTGACCTGTCTTTCTGATACAGATATTTTATCATATGCTCATACATATCAGCCCAGCTCGACGCAGGCCGTTCTATATTCTGATAACTGTAACGAACAATCTCCCTTCCGGTCAGATCAACATTTTCGTCGTCAAGTGAGCAGGAATCGAATTCCTTTTCTATCGGCACAAAGTCTGTTTTCGGAAATGCCCAGATTGTTTTCGCAAGCTCGATCATTTCTTCATTACGTTCTTCCAGTTCCGGCAATCCCCAGGAATCTTTGGTGGCAATTTTCTGATTCATTTTCAAACCGCTCACCCTGTATCCTCCATCCTTCGCATCCCGTTTCTCTATAAATGAATTGTTACTAAGGTTTGGATTATAGCCCGTCAACGTCAGATTCGCCAGCCTGTGTAGCCATATGGCATGAATTTCTGCATAGTTCGGCCCCAGTTCCTCCGTCCATGCCGGTGTGAGATGCTGCGGCATGATATGCTCGATTGTGTAGACATTATTATCAAGGTGTGTGTAAACATCCTTCGTCTCAACCGTTCCATAATTTTCAAAACGCTCGAAAAGGTATGCCTTATATTTTCCACGCATCTGGTAAACCTGCTTGGTTGAGAAGGCTTCTGTAAACTCATGATCATCCGGAAATCGTCCACTCTCTTTTTTGGACAAAAGAGCATAGGTAAACTTATTTACATAGTCATTTGTCGTATTGTCATAACGAATGATTTCTTTATTGAGGTTCAAAAAAATCTTGTTCAGGGCATTTGTCGGCACTTCGCATATGTTCCTGCGAAACAAATAGTTCTCAGTAATAAGAAAAACCTCTAACACGTCATCGACCGTTATCTTTCCATCCTGATTAAGCCGCAACACTTCCATCAGAAAAGGACGGGTTACAACAATCTCCAACCTCATCATCCGATACAGACAGTCATCCAGCTTCTTTGAATTTAACCCGCTCCGGCAGGTAAGCAGTTTTTCGTAAAATCTTGCATATCTCAAAAGATCGGACAATATAGTCTCTACCGGCAGACTAACTTCTTCAGCATAACGCTTGAAGGCACGGTAAACAGTGCTGATAGTCGGCGTAATCTGCTGTTTGACACTCAGATAATCTCTGACAAATCCACTGACATCATTTGCTGTGCATTTTTCTATTTTGGCCCAATAGCTGTCATAATATTTATTCTGATCCTGCGGCGCCAGTCCCATCAAAATATAATTTCGAATCTTATCTCCTTCAGTCAACGCCAGACCGGTTGAATTCAGACTTTCAAAAATCAGTTGAGCATTATCCCCCGGGTCAAGAGTAATACTAATAATCTCAAGTCTCCCGATTGCTGCAAATAACTCATCAACTGAAATTTCTTCCTTGAGAATCGTTTCATAGAAAAACTGATAGTTGAATGTAATGTTTGAAGACCTGTCATAATCCTCTCGATCTCCAAACAGCCTTGTAAGTGCATCCCTGTCACTCTTTACCGGGCGGAGCTTGACTTTATCATCATCCTTAGCCCAGGGGGAAATCAAAAATCTCTGCCTGATCTGTTCGTCCAGTTTTTCCTCCGTCGGTGTAATCTTTCCCTCAGACACAAGATTGCAGATGGCCAGAAGCAGCAAGGAAACTGTCGTAAGACGCTGCTGTCCATCTATGATGTGATATTCTATTTTCCCGCCATTTGGCACCACTGATGAAACAATGCTTCCAAAAAAATGACTGTCCCTTTTATCAAGAATAATTTTTTTTAAATCATCATAAAGTTGACGGCAATTTTCATTCTTCCAGTCATATTTCCGCTGGTAGACAGGAATAACGTATCTCTTATCCGCCCCTTCCATAAATCCCAGCATTTTTGCCTCTGATCCTTTCATAAACCCGCTCCTTCATAAACAGTGTTTAAGATTACTGTAATTTATTATAGCAATCGTTCTTTTTGAATTCAATCATGGATTATGGAACGGATAGGGTGTAGCCTCCTTCCCTCCCTTCTACTTTGATGATAGAGTCACTTCAGTTTATATTTCTTGGTCGCACCTCTGCCGACAATCTCGATCAACCCATTTTCGCTCATCTGGCGAGCGAGCAGATAGGCTCTTGTCTTTTTGATGTTCAGCAGCTCTTGCAGATCCTCGTCGGTCATTTCGCCGTACTCAGCTAAATAATCCATTACTGTTTTCATTTGTGGAGTAACTGCCACGGGTACTTTTTCAATTGTTTCCGGCACATTTTTGGCAATAGAATCGCTGGCATTCATGTTAGGCAGCACCAGTTTGAATGTATTGGTGGTCACTTCGATGCGGGGCTGCACGGCACACTCCTTATAGAGCGCATAGATTTTTCGGATGCCAGTGCCGTAAGATTCGATCAGCCTTAAACGATGGAAGATTTCAGCCAGCTTGCGATTGCGGGGTTGAGAAATGCCGTTGCGAATATCGTCCGCAGAAAGGCCAGGCAACAGACCGCCAATCGAAATAAACTCGATACAAGAATCGTTGACGTTGATAATGATGCTGCCACTGTAGCTGTAGTCACGGTGGACAAGGGCGTTGAGCAATGCTTCACGCAAAGCATCTTCAGGGTAATCAGACAGTTCTACTCTCTCCAAACCTTTAAAGGTAGCGGCGGTGCGATTGCAAAGCGTCAGATACGCATAGCTATCGTCCAACTGCTTGAAGATGGAGCCTCCAAACTCCTTTGCATCCTTAAAGGTGATATTCGCTTCATCACCAAATACAGCGATCTTGGTTGTATGCTGGCACTGATCTGACAGGATCATAGCCAGATTGGTATACTGATCGTCGTGTATGTTACGCAGGCCGAGCGCAATGTATTTTTCTTCGGGAAAATCAACCTTATACCGCTCGAAGGTGCGCTCTGCTTCCTCAAAGGACAACTCCTGCGTAGCTGCACGCATTTCCTCGAACACATCGCCATCAGAATCTTTGATCATTCTGCGAATTTGATCCGAAGATGCCTGTACGCTTGATGCACCCTGGCGAATATAAACGCCATTGGGCTTCATTCCCTTGGATTTCAAATAATAAGGCTTATAGCTGCCCTCTCCAACTTCAATCTGAATTACTTCATTATCCTGGAGAACGTATCGCACGAACATGGTGACATCCGGTGCAATCGCGTCACGGATGCCATTGGTCAGGCGGGTATAAGTTTCATCCACATTATCAATGCCTGTCAGATTGCCTTTATCGTCAATGCCGATGTAAATAACACCGCCATCAGTATTCGCAAATGCGATGACTTCCTTGTAGATGTCGTCAGTCATCTGAGATTTATATTCAATACGCTCACTTTCATATTGCATACATTGTCCCTCCTCTGAACAGTGGTAGTGTCAAAAGCTACCTCGTTTTTTGTTGCCTAAACCTTGATTTTCGGGAG
>JAJPXQ010000117.1 GCA_021205385.1 Lachnospiraceae bacterium
CTGCCGGGCGGATTCGGGACTTTCACCCGTTAGAACGTGCGCCCGCCGGGCGCACCCAAAAAAACGCCTCGCGAATCCTGCATTCACGAGGCGTTTTTATTTTGGTATTGATTATTTATTCACCACATTGGCCGGCGCACCGTCGATCACGGACTTGATATTCTCCGCGGTCGTATTCATGATGCGCTCGCGGGCTTCCTTCGTCGCCCAGGAGATGTGCGGCGTGATGAGGCAGTTCTTCGCCTTCAGAAGAACATTGTCCTCCCTGATCGGCTCCGTAGAGACAACGTCCAGTGCCGCCGCCGCGACCTTTCCGCTCTCCAGCGCTTCATAGAGATCCTGCTCGACAACGAGCTGGCCGCGGCTGTTGTTGATGATCACAACGCCGTCCTTCATCTTCGCGATGTTCTCCTTATTGATAATGCCTTCCGTCGACGGGAACAGCGGGCAGTGCAGGAAAATGAAGTCGCACTTTGCCAGCAGCTCATCCAGCTCCACATACTCGGCCACCGCACGGCCTGCGTCGCTCTGGAAGGAATCGTAGGCGAGCACCTTCACATTCATCGCGTTCAGAATCTTCGCGGTATTCTGTCCGATACGGCCAAGGCCGATGATGCCGGCGGTCTTTCCGGAGACCTCGATCATCGGATAATGCCAGTAACACCAGTCCGGGTTCGCCGCCCACTCGCCGGCATGTACGGAATCACTGTGATGACCGAAATGCGAACAGACCTCCAGAAGCAGACCTACCGCATACTGGCTCACATTGTCCGTCCCGTAAACCGGTACATTCATCACCGGAATATTCTTGCTCTTCGCATACTCATAGTCGATTACATTGTAACCGGTAGCCAGTACTGCGATTGCTTTCAGATTCGGGCACTTGTCGATCGTCTCACGGCTGATCGGCGTCTTGTTCATGACGACAATCTCCGCATCGCCGATGCGCTCCGCGATCAGCGGGGACTCCTCATAGGCAGTCCTGTCATACACCGTCAGTTCCCCCAGCGCTTCCAGGGGCGCCCAGCTGATATCGCCCGGATTTTCCGTGTAACCGTCCAACACTACAATTTTCATACGCTTCTCCTTTTCTGCACACACTGCGCTTTGTGAAATAAATTTTCACTGTTAAGTTTTATTATACTGTATTTTCCGGTAATTTCAACTGTTTCTTTCGATAATCCTGAAAAATTTTTCCAAACTGTGTGCCGCAGTGCTCTACTTCCCGCAGGACAAGCTCTGTGGACGCCTCAGACCTGTACCAGCTCTCCCGGCTGATGCCCTTTGTCACAACAGGACAGACAAGAATGCGCGCTTCCGGAAAACAGACCTGATAGTAGAGGCTCGCGCGGCGCGCATGATAGGCCTGGCAGCAGAGAAGCGCCGTCTGGATCGCAAGCCCCGCCTCATCAGTCACGCGGCGGGAAAACATCGCGTTCTCATAGGTGTAGGTGGATTCCTCTTCCCGCAGAATCGCCTCCGGCGGTACGCCTTCCTTCGCAAGAATATCGCACAGGAACGCGCATTCCGTCGTATAACACGGCCCTCCCGTAAAATGTCCGACAAGCTTCCCGTATTTTCCGGAAGGAAGAATCAGCGGCGCAAAGCCATCCCTCCAGAGCGCGGCGCCGCGCTGCGCGAGCGCGCCCTCGTCCGAACCCGGAATAAAAATGATATCTGCCTTTTCCGGCTCGTCCTCTGTAAAAATGAAATCCGTGTAGACATCTACAAAGCTCATGATCTTAAGATACCGCTCTCATCGATCAGCCGGACTGCCTGCCCGATCGTCTCCACCGGATAGACAAGCGCCATGCGCACATAACCCTCTCCCAGACTGCCGAAGGCCGTGCCCGGCGTGACGATGACGCCGGTCCGCTCCATCAGCTCCAGCACAAATTTCTCGCTGCTGCTGAAATTTTTCGGGATCGGAGCCCACACAAACATCGTCCCCTGCCCGTCCGGCACATCCCAGCCGATGTCGGTCAGGCCGCGGCAGAGCGCATGGCAGCGCTCCTCATAGGCCCTGCACTGCTCCTTTACGCTGTCCTGAGGTCCGGTAAGCGCAGCGATCGCCGCCTTCTGGATCGGCAGGAAAATACCGTAATCAATCTGAGAGCGGACATTTTTGAAACGCGTAATGATTTCCCGGTTTCCCAGAGCAAAGGAGATCCGCATGCCGGTCATGTTATAGGATTTCGACAGCGAGTAAAACTCGATACCAACGTCCATCGCCCCTTCGTAGGACAGAAAAGACTTTCCCTCCCTGCCGCCGAACACAATATCCGCGTAGGCATTGTCGTGGAGCAGTATCACATTATATTCTTTCGCGAAAGCGATCGCCCTTTGATAAAAATCATCGTCCGCGACGGAGCAGACCGGATTCGCCGGATAGGACAGGATCATAAATTTTGCCCTGCGCGCACTCTCCCCCGGAATATCCCGGAAATCCGGCAGAAAATTGTTCTCCCGATAGAGCGGATAGGTCTCAAGCTTCGCGCCCATCAGCTCCGGACCGGCCCCAAAAACCGGATAGCCCGGGTTCGGCACCAGCACCGTATCGCCCGGATCACAGAGCGCCAGCGCGATGTGCGCCATCCCCTCCTGCGAGCCGTACATGCTCATAATCTGATCCGTCGCGAGTTCCACGCCGAAACGGCTTCTGTAAAAATCGCTGACCGCCTGCAGAAGCTCCGGGCGATCCGCCAGCGCGTACTTATAATTCTCCGGGTCGCGGCAGCCCTCCACCATCGCCTCCATGATGTGCGCAGGCGGCGCAAAATCCGGCGTACCCACGGAAAAATTGTAGACTGTTCGTCCTTCCGCGATCAGCTCATTTTTCTTCGCATTCAGCACTGAAAAAATGCCCTCCGGCATATCAGAGCGTCTGGAAAAGGTAAGTTCCATGATATTTCTCCCTTCGTATTCAGATGGGGCTTGCAAATCCCGCCCGCTTCTGTTATGTTAAAGAAAAAATTTATTGAGAGGTTTTACAGATGGCCAATACATGCGATGAAGCAAAATGTACCGGAGACTGCTCTACCTGCAGCGCCGAAGACTTGACGGTGACCCTGACGCTGGACGACGACACGCAGGTCGAATGCGCAATCGTCGGTATCTATGAAGTCGGAAAACAACAGTATATCGCCCTGCTCCCGCTCGACAAAAACGGAGAAAACCAGGACGGCGAAGTCTATCTCTATCGCTATGAGACAAGCCCGTCCGGCGCACCCGTACTCGGCAACATCGAGAGCGACGAGGAGTATGAGGCAGCTTCCGAGGGCTTCGATGAGATGCTGGACTCCATGGAGTACGACGAGCTCGTGCCGGAAGAGGAAGCGGCAAATTAACTGATTAACTAAAGGTGTCTGATCTTGAAATCGCGCTCCGTCTCGCGGCGCAGGTCTTTCTTTGCGATATCCGCGCGTTTGTCGTAGAGCTTCTTGCCGCGGGCGAGCCCGATCTCTACCTTTGCAAGATTTCCCCGGAAATAGACGCGTAAGGGCACGATCGTATATCCCTTCTCGGTCGTCTTCCCGAGCAGTTTATTGATCTCTCCTCTGTGCAGCAGCAGCTTGCGCACGCGCAGCGGATCGCGATTGAATATATTCCCCTTTTCATAGGGACTGATATGCATGTGATAGATGAAGACTTCTCCCTTTTCAATCTTCACGAAGGACTCTTTGATGCTGCATTTTCCCGTGCGAAGAGATTTCACCTCCGTGCCGTGCAGCGAGATCCCCGCTTCAAAGGTATCCTCAATAAAATAATCATGGTAGGCCTTTTTATTATTTGCGATCAGTTTCACACTGTCTTTTCCCATAATTCCTCCGTACCAGAAAGGCACCCCTGCTTTTGCACAGGAGTGCCCGAATCATTTCCCTATCTGTGATCTGACTGCCGGCATCTATCAGGCAGATCGTCCCGCACTCTGCTAGAAAACGCTCAGATTCAGGATAATCGCCAGGACAAAGAAGAGCACCAGCAGGATCTTCGTCCACTTCGCGATCGCCCCCTCCATCGAACGGGCTTTATTCTTTCCCCAGTAGGTCTCCGCCGCGCCCGCGAGTGCGCCAAGGCCGTCGGACTTGCCCTCCTGCATGAGCACCAGCACGGTCGCCACGATGCACAGCAGCACAAATATTGCCATGAGAACGTATCTCAGAATCTGCATTTCCATACCTCCTATATGTCAAACAAAAGCATTGTAGCACAGCTTTCCAAAAATTACAACACCTTTGCGAGGAAACTTTTCAGCCGCTCGTTCTGCGGATTTCCGAAAAATTCCCCTGGCTCATTCTCCTCCATGACAATGCCCTCGTCGATGAACATGACGCGGGTGGCCACCTCCCGCGCAAAACCCATCTCGTGCGTCACGACTACCATCGTCATACCCTCGTCCGCAAGCTTCTTCATGAGCTCCAGCACTTCGCCGACCATCTCCGGGTCGAGCGCGGAGGTCGGCTCGTCAAAGAGCATGACCTTCGGCTTCATCGCCAGGGAGCGCACGATCGCGATCCGCTGCTTCTGTCCGCCGGAGAGCTGGTTCGGATAGGCTTCTGCCTTGTCCTCCAGATTCACGAGCTTTAAGAGCCGCATCGCCTCCTGCTCCGCCTCGGCTTTGCTCATAATCTTCGCACGCTGCGGGGCAAGCGTGATATTGTCCTTCACCGTCAGATTCGCGAACAGATTAAAATGCTGAAACACCATTCCCATGTGCTGCCGCACCTTATTGATATCCGTCTTCGGGTCGGTAATCTCCTGTCCGTCGAAGACGATCGAGCCCGCGGTCGGCTGCTCCAGCAGGTTCAGACAGCGCAGAAAAGTGGATTTGCCGGATCCGGACGGTCCGACGATGACAACCTTCTCACCGGGGGCAATGTGAGTGTTGATCTCCTTGAGCACCTGATGATCGCCGAATGATTTCGATAAACCTTTAACGTATATCACTCTGTCTTAACCTCCCTTCCAGTTTTCCAAGCAGCCATGTCAGGAACAGCACCATGACAAGGTAGATGGCTGCGATCGCAAAGAACGGCACGAAGGCCTGGTAGGTCTTCGACTGGATGATCATCGCGCCCTTGGTCAGGTCCTTCAGGCCGATGACCGTCACGATGGAAGTCTCCTTGAGCAGCGTGATCAGCTCATTGCCCAGCGCCGGAAGTACATTCTTGAAGGCCTGGGGAATGATGATGAAACGCATCGTATCCGCATAGCTCATACCGAGGGAGCGACCCGCCTCCATCTGTCCCGCCTCGATCGACATGATGCCGGACCGGACAATCTCCGCAATGTACGCACCGGAGTTGATGCCGAAGGTGACAATCGCACAGCGGATCATATTGCTGTCCGTCGCGCGGGCGCTCGCCCAGATGACGAACCACATGATCAGAAGCTGTACCATCGTCGGCGTCCCGCGGATCACCGTCAGGTAGACCTTGCAGACCCCGTTCAGGAATTTCAGAACCGGTCCTCTCTTATTTGCCGGCTGCTGATCATGCGCCGAGCGGACGATCGCGATCATGACCCCGATCACCAGGCCAAGAACCAGCGCGCAGGCTGTCACGAGCAGCGTGATCCCGATTCCGCGGACAAAATATTGATAGTTATTGTCCAGTATAAAGGTCTGGTAAAGCCCCAACTTCAGGCCGCTGATTAATTTTTCCAAGCCGTCTCCCCCTTTCGTAAAATGAGGGCGTTCAGTCCCTTAGCCGCTGAACACCCCCATTGATGCCCTGTTTACACTTACTCTGCCGTAATATAGGTGTCAAGAATGCTCTGCACCGTGCCGTCCGCCGTGAGCTCCGCGAGAGCCGCGTTCAGCGCGTCGAGCAGCGCCTCATTGTCCTTGGAAACCGCGATCGCGTACTCCTCGATGACGTACTCCGTGTCAAGGATCGCAAGTCCTTCATTGGCCTCCACGAAAGCGAGCGCCGGCTGCTGGTCGATAACAACGCAGTCCACCTTGCCCTGCAGAAGCGCCTGCACTGCGGTCGCGCCGTTCGTGTAAGCGATCACTCTGTCCTCGCCGTAATCATCGGAGCAGTAGATATGTCCGGTCGTGCCTTCCTGTACGCCGATCAGCAAATCCTCATTGGACAGGTCGTCCACAGAGGTAATGTCGGAGCCCTCCGGCACGATGATCACCTGTACGCCGGTCGCGTAGGAATCGGTGAAGTTCACATTCTCCAGTCTGTCCTCCGTCACGGTCATGCCCGCGATACCGACATCAATCTTGCCGGACTGCACAGAAGTAATGATGGACGAGAAGTCCATATCCACGATCTCAAGCGTGAGGCCAAGCTTTTCAGCCAGCGCTTCCGCGATCTCCGCGTCGATACCGACGACTACATCCCCGTCATAGTACTCATAGGGCGGGAACGCCGCGTTCGTGCCCATCGTCAGCACGCCCTCGGTAACGGTCGTCACCTCGGCTGCTTCCTCAGACTCCTCCGCCGCTTCTTCGGTCTCCTCTGCGGCCTCGGTCCCTTCCTCGGCTACCTCTTCTTCAGTCTCCTCTTCCGTCGTCTCCTCTGTCGTGTCAGCTGACGTCGAACTGCTGCTTCCGCATCCGGCCAGAAGCGCCGCCATGCTCAGGCAGAGAACCGCACTTACGATTTTCTTCTTCATAATGTCTCCTCCTGTAAATTGATCTTTGCGGGCTGTGTTTTCCGAAACCCGCTGCACTTATTATAATGAAAACTCTGCGAAATGCAAGCGCTTTTGCATATATATTCAGTCTAATTTATATGTTTTATAAATTTTTCCCTCCAGATTCTTCCAGAGAAATACACCGTCCTCATAGCTCATGTAGCTGTGCTCGCTGCCTTCCTTCGGGATCGCCACCGAGCCGGAATTCATATAGATATAATCCTCATGCTCGCGGCAGACCGGCACATGCGTGTGGCCATGCAGCAGGATATCGCCCTTCCCCAGCATCGGAAGGTTTCCCTCGTGAAACACATGCCCGTGCGTCAGGAAGATCATCCGCCCGCGCTCGTAGAGAAAGCCATAATCCGCCAGGATCGGAAATTCCAGCACCATCTGATCGACCTCGGCGTCGCAGTTGCCGCGCACGCAGAGGATATCTCGCTTCAGCGGATTCAGCATCGCGATAACCTCCTTCGGCGCATAGCCCTCCGGCAGCTCATTCCGCGGCCCGTGATAGAGGATGTCACCGAGCAGAATCAGGCGATCGGCCTGCTCCCTCTCATAAGCCTCCAGTAATTTTCCACAGTAATATGCGGAACCGTGAATGTCAGACGCGATCAGCAGCTTCATACAATCCCTCCACTTCCTTTATCTGTTTTCTAAGCCTCTGCTCCATACTTTTTATATCCTGCAGTTCTGCAAATTCTGATCTGTCAAAACCAAGACCCGCAAAATCGCCGTGCCGCCGCAGACCGAGCAGCCAGTCGGCCAGCTCCTCTCCCTCACCGAACATCTCTGCCACAAAGTCTGTCATCCGGTTCAGGAAACCGCAGAGAGCCCCGCGCTCCCGTTCCAGCTCTTCTTCCTCCGACAGGATTTCATCCGTGTTTTCCGACAGTTCACTGAGCTTTCCATCGACCCACTGCTCAATGCGCTCCTCCTGCTCCTTCAGAAGCCCGTACTCTTTCCTGACCTTCCGCTCATGAGCGCGCTGCCGCAGGAATTCCTCCAGCGACAGGTTGCCGGATTCACAGCGCTCCCACACCTCTTTCAGGCGTTTCCGCTTTCGCTGCTTTTCTCCGAACGCCGTCAGACGCTGCGAGGCCGCCGCCAGCAGGTGCTGAATAAACATGCAGCGTACGTCCGCCCCGGCCTTTTTCAGCTCTTCTTTCAGAACAGAGAGCTCCTCCGGCGTCAGCCGTCCGTCCAGCAGCTCCGGGATCCGATAAGTGCCCAGACAACGAAGGTACAGCCGGTAGTAGGCGTCGAAATCCGCCGCCGTCTCCCTGCTCCGCAGAAACTCTTCCATAAATATATGCGTGACGGCAAGCCCCTGCCGCTCATATTCCTTCAGCACGCTCGACAAGTCCTCCCAGCCCCTGGCCGTGACGAACTCTGATTTTTCCCGCGTCAGCATCACGCGGTAGAACTGCTCCGGCTTCATCTCCAGATAGGAGAGAATCGCCGGATGCACGCCGCCGGGCAGCGCATAGTCCTTCCAGACGCCAAAATCCGCCTCCACCTCCAGCGTTCGCACGCGGTCAAGCGCCGCCATATCAAGCTCGCGCGCAGAGCGGTTGAATTCCGGCGGATTGCCGGCCGCGACGATGACCCAGCCCTCCGGAACCGGATGTGTGCCAAAGGTCTTGAACTGCAGAAGCTGCAGCACTGTCGGAATCAGTGTCTCCGAGACGCAGTTGATCTCGTCCAGAAAGAGGATTCCCTCGCGGTAGCCCGTCTCTTTCATATAAGCATAGAGCGAAGCAATGATTTCACTCAGCGTATACTCCGTCGCTGTGTACTCTTTTCCGTCAAATTCCCGTTTCACAAGCTCCGGCAGCCCCACCGCGCTCTGCCTGGTGTGGTGTGTCATCGCGTAGGATACAATTCCTACACCGCAGAGCCTGGCTGCCTGCCAGGCGATCGCCGTCTTGCCAATGCCCGGCGGTCCCATGATGAGAAGCGGGCGCTGCCGCTCAGAAGGGATGCGAAGGCTTCCCTCCTCATCCTTGGCCGTGTAGGCTTTCACACTCCTTATGATCTCTTCCCGTGCTTCCTGTATGTTCATAAAATACCTCACTCCAGACACAGATCATAGGCCCAGTCCGGCGTTTTTCCTTTTTTCAGTTCCTGATTCAGGAAGACAAATGCGGTCTCATAGGCCGGCGCCTCCGATGGATAAACGCCGTCCCCGTCTGTAAAATAAAGAAGCCCCCGCAGGTCCTTCAGCTCCCCCGACTCCACAAGAGAATCCACCAGTCGGAAGACCGGCGTAAAATCCGTATCGCCGTGCCCTTTGACCTCAATCTTCCGCAGATAATCCCGCCACTCCTTTTCCGAAGTGATCCGCGCATGATCCTGTACCAGGCAGTCGCACTGGATGATGTGGACGTTCATCTCCTCAAAGAAGTTTTCCTTCTCCCGCAGAATCTCCCAGGTCTCCTCAAGGAAGCGCCTGACTGTCTCTCCCGAGCAGGAGCCGGAGGTGTCAATCGCGATGACGAATTCCCGCAGCCTGCGGACTTCCCGATACTCCAGAGGCTCGAGAAATACCAGCCTTTCATACATACTCCGACTGTAATCATAGGGAATATAGTCGAAGCTGTCAAGATCAAGACTCCGCTCCTCGCCATCCTGTGCAAAACGCTTCAGGAAACGCCGGTAATCATAACTCTTCCTTTCCTCGAGCACGATCGCCTGCGTCTGTCCGCCGCCGCTTCCGCCCGCCTGCCGCCGATGTTCCCGCTCGCTTTGCGGAAGACTTTCAAAAACTGTCCGCCAGCGGTGCACCGCCGTCATCTTTCTCTGAAACTCCTCCGGCGCTCCGATCTCCCGGTGCACAGGATTCTCCTCATCGTCCGCTTCCCGGCTCACCCAGCGTGTGTGATCATCCCGGCGAAAGGCCTGCTCCAGCTCCGGAAGCCGTTCTTCTTTCTGTGTCGCCAGCCATCCGGCCACCTCCTGCTCCCGGATGGGAAGCTGCGCCTCCCGAAGCTCCCGGTAGCAACGACTTCGCACCGCCGGAATGGGTCTTGTGAAGCCGGGCACTGCCATACGGTCGATCCGGTACTCCGTTGCAATATCGCAGGCCAGCGCCCAGAGCCGCCTTTCGCCCACAGGCTCCCGGAACGCATGCAGATAGAGTCCGTGCAGAACGAAATGCAGCTGCACGCGCATCAGTCGCCGCGAATCCTCCGCAAAAAGGCGGCAGACCTCCCCCGGATTCCACCAGAAATCCACGCCGTCCGTGCCGGAGGCGTCATCCGTCCAGCAGTTCTTCGGAACAGCCAGCGCCGCGCCAAAGTGCGGCAGCTGCTCCCGCAGCGCGAGCTGTGACAGCCGCAGCGCTTCTGAGGCCAGAGTGGTGATGTGATCGCTGTCCATGGTTTTCCCTTTCTTTTTGTCTTTTCCCTTAAAATCGCTCTTATTTTAAGGGTATCATTTCAAAATAAGGGTATTTTACTTCAAATGATAATAAAAAGTCGCTTTTCCACCCCCCTCACGGGCCAGTTCACCGGATTCTACCAGCTTGCGCAATGAACCTTCAATCGAACTGACACTAAGCGAGGGACAGAGCTCCCGAATGTCCTGTTTTGTGAATCTGCCGATCTTATACGTACTCGCCCTTCGCACCATTTCAATAGCGGGGAGTTTTGTCTCTACAAGAGAAAAGCGGTCTTCAAAATCCCGATAGGCAGATAATATAATACCCAGAATATACTTGATAAAAGCTTCTGCGTCCTCCTGTCCCTCATGCCAGCCATGCTGCGATCTCTGCAAAGCGTCGTAATATAAATCTTTATCCTTCGCAATTTTAGCTTCCAAGGAAATATATTTCCCTATATAAAACTGGTTTCGATACAGCAGAAGGGTTGTCAGCAGCCGGCTCATTCTCCCATTTCCATCATTAAACGGATGAATACACAGAAAATCATGAATAAAGACAGGGATCACAAGAAGCGGCTCTATCGCCGCGTTCCCAATCACCCGATTATACTCCTCACAAATCCTGTCAAGCGCTTCCGGAGTCTCATAGGGTGCCATCGGCGTGAACAAAGTTTCTACATGTCCATCCGGCCAGGTGGCACTGATATAGTTCTGAACATTTTTCGTCTTTCCAGCCATAGGATTATTCATATGACTGTACATGATTTTATGCATCTGCAAAATGTAATTTCTCGTAATTGGTATCACATCAAAACTTTCATGGATCAGATTCAGCACATCACGATAACCTGCTATCTCCTGCTCGTCTCTGTTTTTCGGCGTGGTTTTTTCTTCGACAAGCTGCCTCACTCTGGTACTTGTTGTAACGATCCCTTCTATCGCATTCGATGCCTCCGTGCTTTGTATTTTCGCAATCTCGATCAGTTTCCCCAGCTCTTCCGGACGCTGTTTCAGATATAATTCCTGCTTTCCGACTTCTTTATAAATCGCTGCGATCAGTCCCAGAATCTCTGAGTCCCACTTTCGCTCTTTAATACTTTCATAATTGAACTCTCTCATCTTTTCCCTCCATTTTCCCTTAAATTATAACTAATTTTAAGGGAAAATCAAGCATTATTTCCCCTTTCTCTTTATCTTTCCCTTAAAACATGTCCTGTATTAAGCCGCTTGAAGTTCATTTGCATTTTTTCAGGGCGTATAGTATACTAAAAAAATCACGAAACAATCAACTTTTCTAAATTACTTGAGAGTGAAAAGTTTGTAGCGGAAAGCCGGTAGCCAAAGGAGGGCGTG
>JAJPXQ010000075.1 GCA_021205385.1 Lachnospiraceae bacterium
AAAATGAAATTTGAGTACAATGATGATACGATGTTGGACAACACAGAACTAAAAATTAACAGAGAAAAGCGGGCCGTGTTAGTAGGGAAGGTTGACAAATGCGCCAAGACGATAGGCAAAGGCCTTATATCACGGACAACTTTCCTTGAAAAAATTATAGGTATACCAGAGAGTTCTTTCCGTACATTTTTAAATTATAAAAATAGAAGTTCAATCGAAGAAGCTAATTTGATTAAGATATATCAGATCTATAGTCTATACCCTCAAAGTACGATTGATCAATTCTGCGAGATATTTAAAGATGGTGATATAGTAAAGCTTATATTGGAAAGTCATCAAGAGGATTTCTTAACACTATATGAAGTAGCTGAGCGGATAAACGCAATAAGAGATAAGGAATCCCAAGTATATCTGGGAACGGGGGAAGAGCAGAACGAAGAGGATGAAGAATATAGACAGTTTGAAAGAATTACAGAATTCATGGAGGCTAAGTTCGTACGAGAGTTGAGTGGTGACATGTCCGAACCTGACTATTTCATAAACTCTATATGGAGTGAAAAAATTCAGCGTTTAAGTGAGGGCATGGATTATTATGAAGATAACGAAACAAAATGGGAGACATGGCATGTAGTTCAGAAAGATGAGAGCGGCACCACTATTGATGAGTCGGGGCAGCTGCTTTGCACAATGCATGTGGTTTACGTTATGAAATCGCATTCGGTTGAAGCACTAGAAAATGTGCGTCGACTGGTAAACGAAGATTTGGAGGCAGATGAAGCTGGGGAGCATGTGATATTAGTATTGCAAAGAAATCGGCAAGCTATTGAGGGTATGAATATAAGACAGTCACTGGAAGAATTATCAGAAATCAATCGGAAAAACGTAGTTCTTGTTTCAATGGAGGAGTGCAAGGCTGAAATTATAAGTAATCCTTCTGAGATGCAATTCAAGGAATTGTTCAATTCAATAATACAGGTTGTGTGAAAACTATGAACTGTGGAGATGATAAACTGAAAAGCAGATTTTTTTAACTTTATCAATAGGATAGATGCACAATACAAAGTGGGAGACAGTTACGTTATCGTAAGTCAGCTGTCTCCCACTTTATATTATGCGAGGTGTTCTTTGCATGACTGGTTTTTGGAGCGTTACTTTTGTTTATGGCTGACAAAATCAAAATAGGCGGATGTTGTATTGTCTCCAGCAAGTGTGAGGCGGTGGTTGCGCGACGGTTGCGCGACGGTTGCGCAACAAGTCAGCAACGCTATTTTATAGCTTTCTGGTTTTCTCTGTTATATCATTTTCGTGTAGGAAGTTGGCGTGCATGTATAAGGAGAAGCCAGAATGTGTAAAGGAAGGATAACCGCACACTATATCAGGGACGGACCAAGAGGAGATATTAGACAGGCCGGAATACCTGCCTGTCGACATCGAGGCAACGGACTGACATTAGTAAATCGGGACATAAGTTTCTGAACGATGGAAAAGAGGCGTGTGAAAACGCCTTCCCAAAGGAGGAAAAATATGAAAAAGAAAAATAGGCAGTGGATGGTGATCGTCCACACGAATATGAAAATTGCTGTTGTTGATGAACAGCATATCCCGTTAGAAGAAGTATACGGGTGCCTTAGCGAAGGCAGACAGGTTCTGTCCATTTCGGAAAGATATCAGGATGCACATGTAGCAATTTGGTTTAACAAAAACCGAGTTGTGGGAGTGCGCCGCCGGATGGAAGTGGAGGGCAAGCTGGTAGATCAGCCCTACTATGGAATGCTGTTTCTCACATGGCGAGAGGAGGAATCCTGGAATCAGGAGATGGTAGTGGTCAGAGCCAGTGAAAGTGGAGTGGAGAGCGTTTACACAAATATAGATGTTTGTGAACTAAACGCACGAGCGGTTATTCTCAGGTTCTTTTTGGAGAACATGGCACCGGAAATTGGAGCGCAGGCTGGCATTGATGAGAATAATCATCTGGTTCTGCTTGAACCCCCTAGCGACTGAAAGATAGGTTATTCGGCTTCCCTGAAATGGGAAGCCGATAAGGGAGGTAAAGGATGTCTAAAAAGAGGAAACGAGAGCGCGATCGTGCCCGGGAAGCCGAAGAACAGGAAATGCAGGAAGCCTATGAGCAGATGAGCGCCAAGGGCTTTGAGAATCTGCCGAGGATGGAGCCCGACGATTCGGATGATGAGGTAGATGAGGAGGACGTGATACGCGCCTGCCGAGAGCACACCCGAAAAGCCGAAGAGCAGGAAATGCAGGAGGTCTATGAGCAGATGAGCGCCAAGGGCTTTGAGAATCTGCCGAGGATGGAGCCTGACGAGCTGGGGGATGAGGTGGATACAGAAGGTAGTGTTCACATTTCTATGCCACTGGCTACAGAAGAAATAATCCGCTCGATGCAAAACGAGAGCAAAGAGAAAATGCATCACAATCCACAAACTGAAGCGCAGGCACTCGGAAATGATGCTAAAGCTGCCGCAGAGAAAACGAAGAAGATGGCTGAAGAGCAGCTCAAAGCGGTCAATGAGGATACCTTCAATGTCTATACTGAGGCAAAAAAGATTCTTGATCAGGAAAACCTCCGCCGCCTGTTCTCAGATGACAACACGGATACCCTCTGGCAATATGTCAATGGATATTACAATCCGTTATGTCGTCCGGAGCTTGAGAGTATGGCTTATGAGAATCTGCCGGAGAAGATCAAAATGAAGAAGGACAAGGTGCGACCGCTGCTTAATGGCATTGTAGATTATATGCTTCTGGAATCTTCACGGAAGGATGCGAAGGCTGAATGCTTTACTCAGGGCGACTTGGAGATGGTGAGAAATCACATTGTTTTTAAAAACGGAGTCTACGATGTCGTGACAGGAGAATTTGGGCCGCATACAGATCAGTATCCTTATTATGTGGGAGTCGACGCATGTTTTCTGGAAGATAACTACGAAGAATCCATTGCTTACTCGATGCTTAAAAGTAATGCTACCGAGGGCGATAAGGAGTCTATGGATATGATTGACTGTGTAACGGCGGCATTGTTCCTGAATACGAAACATAAAAATATTTTTGCGGCTGGCAGCGCGAGTAATTCCGGAAAGAGCAAATATTTTGAATTCATCGAACACCTGTTGCCAGAGAAGCGGATATCCAGATTGGAGCCGTCCAGGCTGGATGGAAGATTTGCGCTGGGTGGGTCAGATGCCGTCGTGTTATTCTGCTGTGCGGATATCGAGATGGATTATGTCTCCAGAAAAGCGGCATCGTCTTTAAAGATGATTACCGGGGATACATTTATCCGGACGGAGGCGAAGTATCAGAATGCCAAGGAAACGCGGATTATGGGGAATGTGCTGCTCGGAACGAACGGACGGCTGAGAACGAAGGTTCGTGACCCGGGATTCGCGGAGCGCTTGCGGGTGCTGCCATTTATCAGGTCTGTTCCGAAAGAAAAAAGGGATGAGCAGTTGCTCATCAAGCTTTTGGAAGATCGGGATGAAATCATGACAGAATGCGCGCAGCGTCTTCATGAGAATGTCATGAACGGTC
The DNA here is from genome assembly GCA_021205385.1 of Lachnospiraceae bacterium. Classification (GTDB taxonomy): domain Bacteria; phylum Bacillota; class Clostridia; order Lachnospirales; family Lachnospiraceae; genus Hominiventricola. Next base: position 3,547 of record JAJPXQ010000075.1, read on the forward strand.
AGATGAGAATACCGGAATCGGAGCTGTCTGCGAAAATGAAGCAGGAATGGTTATATCCATGCGACCTTTTTGACGAGTTCCTGGAGAATAAAATTGTAATTACTGGCGACAGAAGTGACATTCTCGACAGAACCACGATATACCAGTATTACGCCGACTATTATGCGATTCACTGCGGTGAAGTCGAGTCCGGAGATGTGGAAATTCTGAAGAAGAGGGAGTTCTTTGACAAACTCAAAGAAGCATCTCAGGGCAAGGTGTTTGATCGTAGGGTTAAACCCGCAGATAAGAGCAAGAAAAACTATGTTCATCGGTTATGCGGTATCGGATTACGAACCGAAACCGTGTGAATGGTTCAATTTATGAGAGAAGGGAGGTGATTCTGTGGCAAAAACATTATGGACAATCCCTGAGTTCTGCGAGCATGTGGGAATTGGCACATCCAAAGCGTATGAGTTCGCTCACACCAGCGGATGCGCAGTCAGGATTGGCAGGCGCGTGTATATTCACATCGAAGCGTTTGATAAATGGTGTGAACGCCAGCTGGAGATTTAAGAATCATAGAATGGGTGCTGCGGGAGCGGTACCCATTCACACATTTACTGGAGGTGAAGGTTTACATGGAAAAAGAAGGGAATGAGATACTCCCCAAGGGCATTGCGCGAAGGAAAGATGGTCGTTACATGGCGCGTTTTACATATGAAGGGGAGAAGTATGTGCTTTATGACACCAATCTGCGGCGGTTAAAAAAGACCCTGGCTGAAAAACGGTATGAAGTCGAGCATGGCCTGTATGCAAAGGAATCCAACGTGACAGTTGCTGCATGGTTTGATACCTGGATTCGCGAGTATAAGCAGCCTACTGCCAAAAAGGGGACGATCGTCTCTTATTGCGGTGCTTTCGATACTAGGATTCGACCGTATCTCGGAAAAAGAAAGCTACGGGAACTCCGCCCCGAACACATCCAGCATTGGTATAATGAGCTGGCTAAAAAGTATTCCAGGAGCACGATTGAGCAGGCCGGAAAGGTGTTGAATGGAGCATATCAGCAGGCAGTGAAGAATGGCATTGTACAGAGGAATCCGGTTCCGCTTGCGAGCATCCCAAAGATGACTGCGAAGGAAGAGCGCAGGGTTCTTTCAACCGCGGAGCAGGAACTGTTCATGCGTTATGTTCATGTCAGCCGTCAGGCCGATCTGATCAGGCTTCTGTTGTATACGGGAATGAGATCTGGAGAAGGACGCGCTCTGGAATGGAAGGATGTGTCGTTTGAAAAGAAGACGATTCATGTGTCAGGGACGCTGAAATGCATCAATCGGGTATATTTCAAGGATACTCCGAAAACGCTGAGCAGTGAGCGGAATATTCCCATGACCGATAAGGTGTGCAGTCTGCTTGAGCGGGTAAAAGTCCGGCAGGATGAACAGCGGCTTTTGCTTGGCGATAAGTGGAAACCCAGAGAAGGATTGGAAGATCTGGTATTTACGTCAGCTGTTGGCGGACCGGTTGACAAGGCAATTCTGTTGCGGGAAGTTAATCTTGTCGAAGAAGCCATTCACAAGGATGGTCATGAATTTGAACATATCACGCCGCACACGCTGCGTCACACATTTGCTACCCGCGCGATCGAAAACGGGATGCCCCCGAAAGTATTACAGAGTATTCTGGGACACAGCAGCCTGTCCATGACGATGGATTTGTATGCACATGTGCTTCCGGATACCAAGAGAGAAGAGATGGAGAAGATAGCGGGCGCTTTTTAGGTGCCTGTTATTTTCGTTATAATTGAAAAACATGGAAAGATAGGGTATACTACATGCAAAAGGAAAAAAATTCAGAAAGAGAGGACTGCTGGATGAAATATGGTTCACCGTATACGCCGGGCGCGGGGACGATGCCGCCGTATCTGGCTGGAAGAAATGAATTGGTCGATCATGCGGATAAATGCTTACAGGCGCTGGCAAAAGGGTATCCGCAGCAGTCCGTTATTTATTATGGATTACGCGGAGTAGGGAAAACCGTGTTATTGAACACGATCGAGGAGCGCGCGGATGAGCTTGATATCCTGTATGCGCATATCGAGATCGCAGAAAAACGCAGTTTTATAAAGCAGATTGCCAACTACTCAAAGAAAATGATTCACAGGCTGAGTATGTCGGAAAAAGCGAAGGATTTCGCGAAGAAGGCAATGGGAATCTTGCAGGCTTTCAATATTACCTACAATCCGGAGGACCGGACCTTCAGTGCTGGCCTTTCTGATCCGGCGCCTTATATCACAACAGGCGTACTCTCCGACGATCTGACAGACATGTTCGTCACGATGGGACGGGCGGCGGCCAAAGCGGAGGAGTCGATCTGCTTCTTTGTTGATGAGATTCAGTACATGAAGGATGATGAGATGGAGGCGCTGATCAACGCGCTTCATCGGGTCAACCAGCTGAGGTTGCCGATTGTGCTTTATGGAGCAGGGCTTCCTAAAGTGCTGCGGATTTTTGGCGAGGTCAAGTCTTATTCAGAGAGACTGTTTCGCTTCATTCCGGTTGCGGAGTTGAAGGAAGAAGAAGCCCGCGCGGCAATAGAAAAGCCTGCGGAAGAGTTAGGCGTCCAGTATACGGAAAGCGCCGTGAAAAAAATCATCGAGTTATCAAAGGGTTATCCGTACTTTATTCAGGAGCTGTGCGATATGGTATGGGACGGCGCGGAAAACGATGTAATAGAGGAACGTGATATTGAAAATACGATTCCGGCTTTCCTGAACTATCTGGACGAGAGTTTCTTCAAGGTCAGATATGATCACTGTTCAAAGATGGAGCATAGTTTCCTGTTTGCCATGGTGAAGTGCGGGGAGCTGCCATGCAATATTTCAAATGTTGCTCATTTTATGAAAAAGAAGGTGAATTCCATTTCGCCGCTCAGAGCGCAGCTGATCAGTAAAGGCTTGATTTATTCGACCGGGCGCGGAGAAATAGATTTCACGGTGCCGCTGTTCGATGAATATTTAAAGCGCATCAATCCGGAACTGAAGCTTGACGGGGAGTAAATCTGTGCTCTTCCTGACACAACTTTTGACACAACTCTGCGTAAAATCTTCAAATGTCAAACACGATCAGCCAACAGAAAAAGCCAGGAAAATAAGGCTTTTTACAAGTACAGGGGATGTAAAAACAAACGGCTTGCACATCCCCTGGTAGTTATACATTTCACGCGAAAATCCCAGATTGTCCGGTCTGGGATTTTTGCGTGTCCTCCCAATAGGAGCAAATCTATACATTTTTTCCAGATGCTGGATGTCGAATTATTGTCTTGCTTTTTGAATGATGCTATAATCAGATTAATTGAACTTCCGATAATCTGGCATTATCAGAAGCATGGGGACAAGGGAGGAGGCGATGGGAATGAGTGTACTGCCGAAAAAAGAGATGACAGAAGAAGACATCAAGCTTCAGTTCATCACACCAGCCATTCAGGCTAAATGGGGTCTAAGCCGCATCACGATGGAGACTAAAATCACTGATGGAAAAATCAATCTTCGGGGCAATATCGCGGTGCGCGATACGCCGAAGAAGGCGGATTATGTACTGTATATCAATGCCAATAATCCAATCGCGATTGTTGAGGCAAAGGATAATAAACACAGTATTTCTCACGGCTTGCAGCAGGCGATGACTTATGCGAGAATGCTGGACGTGCCGTTTGCCTACAGCTCCAATGGCGACGGTTTTTGCGAACACGATTTTCTGACAGGAAAAGAACGTGAATTTGGTATGGAAGAGTTCCCTTCGCCGGATGAACTGTTTGACCGTTATCAGCGCGGCGCAAATGAGGGTGCTGGGCTGAACGAAGCGGAAAAGACGATAATACAGCAGCCCTATTATACCAGTCTGAGTACCTGGCCGCCGCGTTACTACCAGCGGAATGCGATCAACCGGACTGTGGACGCGATTGCGAGAGGCCAGAACCGGATTCTTCTGGTTATGGCGACGGGAACAGGGAAGACCTATACGGCATTTCAGATTGTCTGGCGTATGTTGCAGAGCGGCATGAAGCGCAAGATACTTTATCTCGCAGATCGGAATATTCTGGTCGATCAGTCCATTCAGCAGGATTTTGCCCCATTGGAAAAGACAATTCACAAGATCAATGTTGCGAAGGATGACAGGAGCACGATTACGTCTCATGAGGTTTATTTCTCCTTGTATCAGCAGTTGGTTGGCGATGATGACCAGGAGCATTTCAGTGAGCTTTTCACACCGGATTTCTTTGATCTCGTTATTGTGGATGAGTGCCATCGAGGAAGCGCAAAGGAAGAGAGCAGATGGCGCCGGATTTTGGAGTATTTTTCGGGCGCAACGCAGATCGGCATGACGGCGACACCGAAGGAGACGAAGTATGTCTCCAATATCAATTATTTCGGCGAACCGGTCTATAGTTACAGCCTCAAAGAAGGGATAGAAGATGGCTTTCTGGCGCCGTTCAAAGTGATAAACATTACGACGGACATAGGGGATGGCTGGAGGCCCTTTAAGGGGCAACGCGATTTTCATGGAAATATAATAGAAGATCGGATTTATACGAACAGCGACTACGATTATCATATTATTATAGAGGACCGGATTAACGCGGTGGCTCGCGAAATCACGGCTTATCTGAAAAGCACAGATCGGATGGCAAAGACGATCGTCTTCTGCGCGACAGAAGATGCAGCGGAACGCATGCGGATAGCGTTGACGAATCTCAACAGCGATATGGTGCAAAAGAATCCGGATTATGTTGTCCGTATCACTGGCAGCGATACTTATGGAAAGGGAAAGCTCGGCTATTTTATTTCCGTTGGCTCCAAATATCCTGTGATTGCAACGACCTCCAAGCTGCTCTCAACGGGTGCGGACTGTAAGATGACGAAGCTGATCGTTCTGGATGAGATGATTGGCTCCATGACAGAATTTAAGCAGATTATCGGTCGCGGGACCCGCCTTCTGGAAGATAAGGGAAAGACGAGTTTCGTAGTCATGGACTTCCGCGGTGTTTCCCATCTTTTTGCTGATCCGGAGTGGGACGGCCCGATCGAGATGGATGATGGCTTTGAACCAAAGGAAACGGTTGATTATACTGATCCTCCCATGCATCCTGTTTATATCGCAGATCCACCGACCTCAGAGAAGCCGATCATTGATGCTGACGGTTGTGAAGTGAGAATCATTAACAAGACGGTTTCTGTCTATGATACCGATGGGAAATTGCTCCGTCAGGAGAGCATCGTTGACTATACCCGCACCAATATACGCGGGGAGTATGCGTCTCTGGACAGTTTCATTCGCAAATGGTCCGCTGCGGAGAAAAAGGAAGCAATTTCAGATGAGCTGAAGGCAAAAGGGATTGATCTGGAAATGATGAAAGCAGATCAGGGCATGACGGATGTTGATGATTTTGATTTCCTGTGTCATGTCGCCTATGATGCGAAGCCGCTGACACGCAGGGAACGGGCCAACAATGTGAAAAAGCGCGATTTCCTGAGTAAATACAGCGGAGTTGCCAGAGAGGTTCTGGAGGCTTTGCTGGATAAATATATGAATATCGGTGTATACGAGATCGAGAAAACAGATATTTTGAAGCTCGACCCATTCGCCCGATTGGGGAAGCCATCCCGCATCGTAAAACAGTTTGGCGGCAAGGATGGCTATCTGAAGGCGGTACATGAACTAGAAGAAGAATTGTATAAGGTGGGTTAAAATATGAGCAGTTTATCGAACTTTGTAAAACGTCTCCGTGATATTATGCGGAATGATGCCGGTATCAACGGCGACGCTCAGCGTATTGAGCAGATCGCATGGATGTTGTTTTTGAAGGTCTATGATTCCAAGGAAGAGGACTGGGCTTTTGAGGATGACGACTACAACTCAATTATCCCAGAGAACTGCCGCTGGCAGAACTGGGCACATGATGACCGCTCCGGCAGCGCAATGACCGGAGACAGGCTTCTGGATTTTGTGAATAATACTTTGTTTCCGACGCTGAAAAGGCTGGAGGTAACACCGGAGACGCCCATCCGGAAGTCGATTGTAAAAACCGCTTTCGAGGACGCCAATAACTATATGAAGGACGGCGTATTGCTCCGGCAGGTTCTGAATGTGATCGACGACCTTGATCTGGGGGATTACGAGGAAAGCCACGCTTTTGGCGAAATCTACGAATCCATCCTGAGAGAATTACAGAGCGCTGGTTCTTCCGGTGAGTTTTATACGCCCCGCGCCGTTACCGATTTTATGGCGAAAATGATTCGGCCGCAGATCGGGGAACGGGTCGCGGATTTTGCGTGTGGGACAGGCGGATTTTTGACGAGCTGGCTGAAAGAGCTGGAGACGAAGATCAAGGGCACGGATGATCGAAGAGCTTTTGACGATTCCATTTATGGTATTGAGAAGAAGCAGTTCCCTTATATGCTTTGTGTCACCAATATGCTGCTGCACGGTATAGATGTTCCGCGTATTTATCATGATAATTCTCTGTTGAAGGATGTCCTGGATTATACAGAGGAGGATCAGTTCAGCGTTATTCTGATGAATCCGCCCTATGGCGGCAGTGAAAAGGCGGAGGTCAAAAATCATTTTCCGGCTGATCTGGCAAGCAGTGAGACCGCAGATCTTTTCATGTCGGTCATTATGTATCGCCTAAAAGTTGGCGGGCGTGCCGCGGTCATTTTACCGGATGGATTCCTGTTCGGTACAGATAACGCGAAAGTCGCGATTAAGAAGAAGCTGTTTTCGGAGTTTAACGTGCATACCATTATCCGGATGCCGCACAGCGTGTTTGCTCCCTATACCTCGATCACGACCAACATTCTGTTCTTTGAGCACACCGGACCGACGGAGGAGACATGGTTCTATCGTCTGGACATGCCGGAGGGATATAAGAACTTTTCCAAGACAAGACCCATGAAGCTGGAGCATTTCGCCCCTGCTATGGAGTGGTGGGACGACCGACGCGAAATCACCGTCGACGGTTTTGATAAAGCAAAGAAATATTCCGCAGAAGAAATCGCGGACAGGACTTATAATATTGATCTCTGCGGGTATCCGCATGAGGAAGAGGAAATATTGCCGCCGAAGGAGCTGATTCAGCAGTATCAGGAGAAGAGAGCCAGCCTGAATGCCGACATTGACCGGATTCTGGCGCAGATCACGGAGATTCTTGGTATTGACATGACGGAGGAATGATCATGACCGCGCAGCAGTTAAAAAATTCAATTTTGCAGATGGCTGTTCAGGGAAAGCTCGTACCGCAGGACCCGAACGATGAACCGGCATCGGTGTTGCTGGAGCGTATTCAGGCAGAGAAGGAAGCCATGATCAAGGAGGGGAAGATCAAGAAGGAAAAGAACCCGTCAGTGATCTTCCGCGGTGCCGATAATTTGCCTTATGAGAAAGTCGGCAATCGGGAGCCAGTGTGTATTGCGGACGAGGT
>JAJPXQ010000004.1 GCA_021205385.1 Lachnospiraceae bacterium
TTCACAGTACAGGTTGTGCGAGCGGATGAAAACCACCTTTTGTCGCCCAAATCATCATATGTTTGATGAGGTTTTTAAGAAGCTCATGACGCAGTTTCAACGGATTAAAAGAAATGTTCAGTCATTACTTTATAATAACGAACTAAATTATATTACTGAAAGACTGATGTATTTATTCCGCGAGACCTATGCAGACCTGGCTATGTTAATGTTGTGTGGCTACTCCTTGCAGCAGTATGAGGAGTCATTTGAACATGCACTCCAGTTTCGTGCAGGTTCGTTGGCTTGTGCATCAGACGACTACAGGCAGCTGCGGATGATGCTGGTTCAGCTTGTGATGAAAAACGAAAAACAAAAAATTATGCAGGCTAATAAACTGATAGATCATGGCAAAGAAACATATGACAGGTTTATCGGGAATATTCCGACCAACAATGAACCGTATGGGGATGGTAATGCAGAAAAGAGTAGACAAATAACCGGGAATTATGTTATTGTTAACCAGACTATAGTAATTTGTCTTTTGGACTATTTGTACAAGTGCAAAGAAGCATTGGATTTTTCGTTGAAACACATGGATGATGGAAGGTCGAAAACTTTGGCTGGGCTAAAAGAAAAAATTACAGACAGTGATAGCTGGAAAAAGATAGTTTGAGTCGGGAGGCAGGAAGGTATTTAAAATGAACAGAACAGTTATTATTCACGATTATGAGAGGAAGGGGGAGCCAATGGATATTAAGCTGAGGCCGGAGAGGTTTGGAAAGAAAACAACTCCACCAAGTTATTATTATAAAGTGAACAATGGCGATTGCCTTAAGGTGTATCCTGAAAATCAGTATGATTGCGCACTTAGCCGCAAATATTTGAGCATTTAAATACTGCGGGGATTTCTGAAAGGGTAGATTTGAGGCACATATAGCGCGAAGGCGAGCAGCAATGGTACGATCTGGCGATGATGAAGCATGACTTAGCAGGACAGATAGGGGTGAGCGTATGGATTATGCGGCATTATTAAAAAAGAAGGTTCAATATCAGAAAAGCCTGTCATCAATACCGGAGTACACTCTGCAGACATATGAGCAGGCGTTTGAGGTCGAGTATACGCATAATTCCACCGCAATCGAGGGAAACACTCTGACGCTCGTCGAGACGAAGGTGCTTTTGGAGGACGGGATTTCGGTCGGCGGCAAAAAGCTTCGTGAGCTGTATGAGGCGGTAAACCATCGGAATGCGTATCGCTATGTGAAGGAGTGCATCGAAAAGAAGCTGCCACTGGATGAAAAGATTGTAAAGGACATTCACGCGATGCTTATGGATCACATCTTTATCGGCGGTATTTACCGGGATATGGACGTCTATATTTCCGGGGCACAGCACACACCGCCTTCCCCGAATGAGATGTACCGACAGGTGAAAAATTTCTATATCGATCTGACATGGAAGGGGAAGGAACTGAATCCGGTCGAGCTGGCCGCCTGGACCCATGCGGAATTTGTCCGCATCCATCCGTTCCCGGACGGTAATGGCAGGACCTCGCGGTTAATCATGAATTACCAGCTATTGGCGAATGGCTTTCCGGCGATCTCCATCGCAAAGGAGGATAGGCTGGAATATTTCAACTGTCTGGAAGCGTATGCTATGGAAGGAAGCCTCGTGCCATTTGCAGATATGGTGGCAGGTCTGGAAGACAGGCAGCTTGACCGCTATCTTCATATGGCGGAGCCAAGGAAGGAGCGCTGCGGGGATGCCGATCAATAAAAGGAAGCTGCCAGTTGGAATTGAAGATTTTAAAGAAATCCGGACGGCAGGATTTTATTATGTCGATAAAACGGGTCTGATCAGGGACCTTCTGAATGACTGGGGGAAGGTGAATCTGTTCACGCGTCCCCGTCGTTTTGGGAAGAGTCTCAACATGAGCATGCTGAGATATTTCTTCGAGCCGGGAGATAACAGGGAGTTGTTTCAGGGACTGGAAATCGAAAAAGAGAAGCAGCTCTGTGATGAATATATGGGTAAATTTCCTGTAATCTCGGTTTCTTTAAAGGGTATTAATGCACCCTCATTTCAGACAGCGTTTCATATGGCGGTAGAGACTGTTAATACAGCAGCGCGGCGTTTTCAGTATCTTCTGGACAGCGATCGTCTTTCAGAAGTTGAGAAAAATGCCTTTCAGGTACTGCTGGAGAGAGATATGGACGAGTCCCTATTGTACAGCAGCCTGAAAATCCTGTCTGAATTACTCATGAAACATCATGGAAGTAAGGTCGTTATTCTGATTGATGAGTATGATGTGCCACTCGCAAAAGCATATGAGAATGGTTACTATGATGAGATGGTATTCCTGATCCGCAATCTGTTCGAACAGGTTCTGAAGACAAATGAAAGCCTGCAGTTTGCCGTACTGACCGGATGCATGCGGATATCCAGAGAAAGCATATTTACAGAGCACTTTGGCTTTACCGATGACGAAGTAAAAGAATTGCTGAAATCATACGGTCTTACAGAATACTATACAGTAATGAAAGAATGGTACGATGGTTATTTATTCGGGAAAACATCTGTATATTGTCCGTGGGATGTTATTTGCCATGTGAGAAAACTGAGGGCAGATCCGGATGCGTTGCCGGAGAATTACTGGGTTAATACGAGTGGGAACGATGCAGTGCGGCGGTTTATCAGGGAATCGGATAATAGCGGCAGCACAAAGCGTGAAATTGAAAGGTTGCTTGCAGGAGAGGCAGTTGTGAAGGAAATTCATCAGGAGCTTACCTACCGTGACATGTATTCTTCCTTGGAGAATATATGGAGCGTTCTGTTTATGACCGGATACCTTACACGGAGAGCAAGGCAGGAAGATCATCGCTTTGAACTGGTCATCCCAAACCGGGAAATTCACTCCATCTTTGCGACGCAGATAATGGATCTCTTTAAAGAAAACGTGAAAAAAGACGGTGAAGGTGTAAAATGTTTTTGCGAGGCATTGAAGAGAGGTGATGCGCCAGGAGTTGAAAGCCAGTTTGGCGCTTATCTGAGGAAAACAATCAGCCTGCGGGACACATTTGTGAGAAAAGAGAAAAAAGAAAATTTCTACCATGGTATTCTGTTGGGCATTCTGGGAGCAAAGGAATCATGGGCTGTCTCGTCAAACTGTGAATCCGGCGACGGTTACAGTGATATCCTGATTGAGATTATAGAGGAAGAGACAGGGATTATTATAGAGGTAAAGTATGCTGATAACGGCGATCTGGAGGAGGCGTGCCGGAAAGCGTTGACTCAGATTAAAAAACAGCACTATGATGAAAAACTGCAGGATGATGGGATTGATCATATTCTGAAATATGGAATCGCCTGCTATAAAAAGCGGTGCAAAGTAATGTTGGCGTAATCTAAGAATCCCCAGCCAGTACAGCCGGGGATTCTTGCGTGTCTGTAACTATCTCGCGTTCTGATAGATCTTGATTACATCATCCTTATAAAGGAGCTGGAAGCCGCCGATCGAGCCGCCGCCGACCTGCATGCACTTCTCAGCCATATCTTCGATCTGCGCGTCGGTCGGGCTGATGCCGAGCTCTGTCATGTTGATCGGCATGCCGATCTGATGGCACCAGGCTTCCCAGGCTTCGATACCGGCGAGCGCCGTGGCCTCGAGGTCGTGGAAATTCTCCGGGACATCGAAGACTTTCACTGCGAACTGTGCGAAACGTGCCGGGTTCGTCTTATAGACGTATCTGGCCCAGCTTCCCCAGACTGCGCAGAGTCCGGCGCCGTGCGCGACATTGAACATGCCGCCCAGCTCATGCTCGAGCTTGTGCGTCGCGAAGTCGGTGACGCGTCCCGTGCCGGTCAGTCCGTTGTGGGAGAGGCTGCCTGCCCACATGAGCGTAGCGCGCGCCTCGTAGTCCCGGGGATTTTTGATCGCAGCCTTCGCGGCTTCCCGTACCGAGACGAGGAGTCCTTCGGCAATCCGGTCGGTCAGCTCGACGTTCGGCGTGTTGGTGAAATAGCGCTCCATTGTGTGCATCATGATGTCCGAAGCGCCGCTTGCTGTCTGATAATCAGGCAGTGTATAAGTCAGTTCGGGATTCATGATCGCGAATTTCGGGCGTGCGCAGTCGTGATTGTAGGAACGCTTCAGGCCGCCGTCCTCGATCGTGATGACCATGGAATTGCTGGTCTCCGAGCCCGCCGCGGCGATCGTCAGCACGCTGCCGATCGGGGCGATCTTATCCGTGGTCTTTCTCTTCATCAGCAGCTCTTCTAGTTCGAAATCATTGGCCAGAGAATAACCGATCCCCTTTGCGGTGTCGATGACACTGCCGCCGCCGACCGCGAGCAGGAAGTCGACGCCCTCCGCCTTTGCGATGCGTGTGCCCTCCTTCACCAGGCCCAGCAGCGGATTCGGGACGACGCCGCCCAGGTCGACATAGTCAAGACCGGCGTCGGTCAGGCTCTTATGTACCCGGTCGAGCAGCCCGGTCTTCTTCACATGCCCGCTGCCGTAGACGACCATGACCTTGTGGCCGCCCCAGGCCTTCACTTCCTCGCCGACTTTGGTCTCCGTGTCTTTCCCGAAGATAACCTTGGTCGGGGAATGGTATTCAAAATTTATCATGGCAGAACCTCCTCCTGTTATTTGCATTCAGTATAACACTTTTGACGGAAAAATCCTACACTGAATTGACTATAGAACGATATCCCTGTAAAATAATCGGCAGGAGGGAATCCATGTTTTTCGATAACTTATATCCAGACCGGATGGTGCGCTCCGTCTATGACCTGGACTGGGAGGCTCTTTCCGGGACATATCGGGGCGTTCTGTTTGATATTGACAATACGCTCGTGCCGCATGGAGCGCCTGCCGATGCGTGTGCGGAGCGCCTGTTTGCAAGGCTCCATGCGCTCGGTATGGGGACGATACTTATCTCGAACAATGACGAGGAGCGGGTGCGCCCATTTGCGGAACAGGTGGACAGTGATTATGTGTGCAAGGCCGGAAAGCCAAAGACGCGCGGATATCTGGAGGCTATGGAGCATATGGGAACGGTTCCGGAGAATACGCTGTTTGTCGGCGACCAGATTTTTACGGATATCTGGGGAGCGCGCCGCGCGGGCGTGTTCACAGTCCTGACTGATCCGATTGATCCTTCGACGGACGAGCCGCAGATCGTCGTGAAGAGGCTGCTGGAACGACCTTTTCGGCGGGTGAGGACGAAACCTGTGATAATGTAATGAGTTCGTAACACATATTCAATATTTGACTGCTATAATCAATTATCAGATTCATATACTGTATAGAGCAGGGAAGTGATAATGTGAAAAAATGGACAGTATATATTGTGGTGCTTGTCAGTCTTGTTTTGCTTGCAGGCTGTGGAAAGCAGGAGACCGGCTCTGAGCTTCTGACTGAGACGCAGGAGACGGTAGAGCTGGCCGAGGAGCCGCTGGAGCCGGTTGTTACGGAGACTTCGGAAGGGATTGCCCTGCACATCTACTGCGGGGACGAGCTGGCGGAAAATATTGTGCAGACGACCGTCTATGTGGAGTCGGCGGATGAGGAGACGGTCATGGAAGAGCTTCTCGCAGCGCTGGAGATCGGCGAGGAGGTAGAGCTTGACAGCATTTCCTTCGGCACGAATCAGGGCGGGGACCGGGTGATCATGCTGGATTTCAATCAGGCCTTTGCCGATTATGTGAAGAAGCTGAGCTCTGCCGGCGAAAATATTGTGATGGGAAGTGTGACCAACACGTTTCTGGACTGCTATCAGTGCGAGCTTCTGCTGGTGACTGTCGAGGGAAAGGTGCTGGAGACGAACTATAATGTCTACGAGGAATACCTGGAGTATTATCCTTATGTGGAGTCGGCTTACCGTGTCGTGACAGAGCTTCTGGAGACGGAGGACGGTGTGTCGATCACCTGTCCGCAGATCGAGGGCCTGGGGGACGAGCGGATTCAGGAAAAATGGAATGAGATCATGCTGGCGAATGAGCAGATGGCCGTAGAAGGCTGGGGAGGCGGCGGGACCTATACCGTCACTTATACACTGAAGACCATGACCACGGATACGCTCTCGATCCTGATGGACGGGGTGTTTTCCGACGGCTCTTACGACGAGCAGACTTTTAAGTATACTTACAATATAGACCTGAATACCGGCGGAAGCATCCGGCTCGCGGATCATGTGGACGTGGAACTCCTCGCGGAGAATATGTTTGAGGGAAAGGGCTATTATGTGGACGAGGCGCTTGCGCCGTATTTCCTGGAACGGATCCAGAGTATTTACGAGAGTCCCGACAGTCTTGCGCGGTCGCTGGAGGGCTACGACTATGTGGAGGATGGCAGCGATCCTTATGGATATTCTTATCTGGAAAATGGGAAAGTGTGGCTCTGCATGGAGGTGCCGCACTCGATGGGCGACTATATTGAGATCGAACTTGACGTGCAGTGAACATCAGTGCTATACTTTCTTTTAGTTATGGAAAAAGGAGATACAACCGATGAGTCAGGAAAAGGTAGATCGTTATAAAGAGCAGAAGAGGAACCGTAAGGCCATCGCAGCCAAAAAAAAGAGAAATTCGCTGATCGCACGCTGCTGCGCGGGCGTTGTCGCGCTGGCCTTCGTCGGCTGGCTCGGCTATTCTGCGGTGGATTCTTATCAGACAAAGCAGAACAGCATTCCGATTGAGGCGGATGTCACGGCGCTGGACGACTTCCTCAGCGAGTATGGCGTGACCGATTGATGAGAGAAAAAAGAGGGCGTTCCCGGACTGACGGGAACGCCCTTTCGCTTTGCAGTTTTATTTCGCGGCATCCTGCTCTTTTACAGAGGCGAGCATCTGCGCGCGCACCTTCAGCGGCAGACCGAACAGAGTGATGAAGCCGCTCGCGTCGTGGTGGTCATACTGATCGCCGGTCGTGAAGGAGGCCAGGGACTCGCTGTAGAGGCTGTAGGGAGAGGTGGTGCCCGCCTTGATGATGTTGCCTTTGTAGAGGCGGAACTTCACTTCGCCGGTCACATACTCCTGCGTGCTGGTCACGAAGGCGCGCACCGCGTCGCACAGCGGTGTGAACCATTTTCCCTCATAGACGATCTGAGCCAGTTTATTGCCCATATCCTTCTTGGTCTCCATCGTGGCGCGGTCAAGCACGAGCTCCTCGAGCTGCGCATGCGCCTCCATCAGGATCGTTCCTCCCGGGGTCTCGTAGACGCCGCGGGACTTCATGCCGACGACACGGTTCTCAACGATATCGACGATGCCGACGCCGTGCTTTCCGCCCAGTCTGTTCAGCTCGCGGATGATGTCGGCGACCTTCATCTTCTTTCCGTTGATCGAGGTCGGTACGCCTTTCTCGAAGGTCATTGTCACCAGCTCCGGCTTGTCGGGAGCTTTCTCCGGGGTCACGCCGAGCACGAGCATATGATCGTAATTCGGCGCATTGGCCGGATCCTCGAGCTCGAGGCCCTCATGGCTGATGTGCCAGAGATTGCGGTCGCGGCTGTAGCTCTGGCTGTGGTCGAAGGGCAGGTCGATGCCGTGCTGTTTGCAGTACTCGATCTCGTCCTCGCGGGACTGCATCTTCCAGACGTCCGTCATTCTCCAGGGAGCAATGATCTTGATATCGGGAGCCAGCGCCTTGATGCCGAGCTCGAAGCGGATCTGGTCGTTGCCCTTGCCAGTCGCGCCGTGGCAGATCGCGGTCGCGCCCTCCTTGCGGGCGATCTCCACGAGTCTCTTCGCGATCGCCGGGCGGGCCATCGAGGTGCCGAGCAGGTATTTATTCTCATATACGGCTCCGGCCTGCACGCAGGGCATGATGTAATTTTCCGCGAAGTCGTCATTGATATCCTCAATATATAATTTCGTCGCGCCGGAGAGCTTCGCGCGCTCCTCCAGGCCGTCCAGTTCGTTTCCCTGTCCGCAGTCGATGCAGCAGCAGACAACGTCATAGTCAAAGGTTTCTTTCAGCCACGGGATGATGGCGGTCGTGTCGAGTCCGCCGGAGTAGGCCAGAATTACTTTTTCCTTCATAATGAGATTCCTCCTGAGATTGTATATGTGATGCTTAAAACACTATACAACAATGAAAAACAGATTGCAAGTGAAAGATTATACATAAATTTTGGATTTTTATAAAAATATATTGCATAAATTTGATAATGAATGTATAATTATGCAATGCTCCGGCGGGAAATTATACTTTACTTTCTATTTTAATTGGTTTATGATAGGAAAGTCCCGGCAAAGGGGCAGGATTGAGAGGTATACAAAAGTGATAAAAGCGGGAATTATCGGGGCGACCGGCTATGCCGGAGCGGAGCTGGTGCGGCTGCTGCTCGGTCACAGGGATGTGGAGATTGCGTGGTACGGCTCCCGGAGCTATGTGGATAAAGCCTATGCGTCGGTCTACCAGAACATGTTTCAGCTGGTGGATGCGAAATGTCTGGACGACAATATGGCGGCGATGGCGGACGCGGTGGACGTGATCTTCACGGCGACGCCGCAGGGCTTGTGCGCCTCCCTCGTGAACGAGGATATTTTAAATAAGGTAAAGATCATTGACTTAAGCGCAGATTTCCGGATCAAGGATGTATCGGTCTATGAGAAATGGTACGGCATCGAGCACAAGGCTCCGCAGTACATCGGCGAGGCCGTCTACGGTCTCTGTGAGGTCAACCGCGAGGCGGTGAAGAAGACGCGTCTGATTGCGAATCCGGGCTGCTATCCGACCTGCAGCTTCCTTTCCGTGTACCCTTGTGTGAAGGAGGGGCTGATCGACCCGAATACGCTCATCATCGACGCGAAGTCCGGCACCTCCGGCGCGGGCCGCGGGGCGAAGGTGGACAATCTCTTCTGCGAGGTCAATGAAAATATCAAGGCTTACGGGGTGGCTTCCCACCGGCACACGCCGGAGATCGAGGAGCAGCTCTCCTACGCAGCGGGCGAGCCGGTCGTGATCAGTTTCACGCCGCATCTCGTACCGATGCAGAGAGGCATTCTCGTGACAGCCTATGCGTCGCTGAAAAAGGACGTTTCCTATGAGGAGGTAAAGGCTGTTTATGACAGATATTATGGAAATGAATTTTTCGTCCGCGTGCTGGATGAGGGCGTCTGCCCGCAGACCCGCTGGGTGGAGGGCAGCAATTTTGTGGACGTGAATGTCAAGATTGACCCGCGGACAAAGCGCATCGTCATGATGGGCGCGATGGACAATCTGGTCAAGGGCGCGGCCGGTCAGGCGGTGCAGAACATGAATCTGCTCTTTGGTTTCGACGAGGCAGAGGGACTGCGGATGCCGCCGCTGTTCCCGTAAAAGAGAGGAAACGATACATATCATGGATATCCGTGTGATGACCATCGACGATTATGACAAATTATACGAGCTCTGGATGACGATTCGCGGCTTTGGCATTCGCAGTATTGACGATTCCCGCGAGGGTGTGGAGCGCTTCCTCAGAAGGAATCCGACGACGAGCGTTACCGCCTGGGAGGGAGAGCTGCTGATCGGCGCGATTCTCTGCGGACATGACGGCAGGAGGGGCTGCTTTTACCATGTCTGCGTGCGCAAGGGCTATCGGCGCCGCGGCGTCGGAAAAGCCATGGTTGTTACCTGCATGGAGGCGCTGCGCCGGGAGCAGATCAACAAGGTGTCGCTGATCGCCTTTACAAAAAATGACGTTGGAAACGCGTTCTGGAACAAGATCGGCTGGACGAAGCGGCAGGATCTGAACTATTATGATTTTACGCTGAATGAGGAGAATATCACCGCATTTATAGAGGAGGATGACACATGAAGATCATTACGGGCGGCGTGACCGCCGCGAAGGGCTTCGCGGCCGCGGCTGTGGAGGCTGAAATCAAATACCAGGGCCGGAAGGATATGGCGCTTATCTACAGCGAAGCGCCCTGCGTGACGGCCGGTACCTTTACGACGAATCTCGTCAAGGCCGCGCCGGTCAAGTGGGATCAGGCGCTTGTATACGGCGGACAGCCCGTGCGCGCTGTTGTTGTAAATTCCGGCATCGCGAACGCCTGCACCGGCGAGGAGGGCTACGGCTATTGCCGGAAGACCGCCGAAGCCGCCGCGGCAGCGCTGGATATCCCTGCAGATTCTGTGCTGGTAGCGTCCACGGGCGTGATCGGCATGCAGCTTCCGATCGACCGTATCGCGGCGGGTGTCACGAAGCTCGCGGATGAAAAGCAGTTTACGGAAGAGGCCGGACTTGAGGCCGCGCGCGCGATCATGACGACCGACACGAAGCCAAAATATGTCGGTGCGGAGGTCATGATCGGCGGTAAGACCGTCACGATCGGCGGTATGTGCAAAGGCTCCGGTATGATTCACCCCAACATGTGTACGATGTTGAGTTTCCTTACGACCGACGCCGCGATCACGAAGGAGATGCTGCAGAAAGCCCTCTCCGACGACGTGCAGGATACTTACAATATGGTCTCCGTGGACGGAGACACCTCGACGAACGATACCCTGCTGCTGCTCGCAAACGGCCTGGCCGGAAATCCTGTTATTTCCGCGGAGGGTGCCGACTATGAGACCTTCAAAGAAGCGCTTCACTATGTCAACACCGAGCTCGCGAAAAAAATAGCCGGCGACGGCGAGGGCGCGACCTGCCTCTTTGAGGCGAAGATCATCGGCGCCGAATCCCACGCGCAGGCAAAGGTCCTCGCCAAATCGATCATCACTTCGACGCTGACCAAGGCCGCGATCTACGGCCACGATGCAAACTGGGGCCGTATCCTCTGCGCAATGGGCTACTCCGGCGCGCAGTTCGATCCCGAAAAAGTCGATCTCTGGTTCGAGAGCGCCGCGGGCAAAATCAAGATCATCGAGAACGGCGTCTCGACCGGTTACAGCGAAGAACTTGCCACAAAGATTCTCTCCGAAGATTACGTGACCGCTATCGCTGACGTCAAAATGGGCAGCGAGAGCGCCCTCGCCTGGGGCTGTGACCTGACCCACGAGTATGTGAATATCAATGCGGACTACCGCAGTTAAGGAGCTGACATGAGAGAAGATTATGAGAAATATATGGAGAAAGCAGCCGTCCTGATCGAGGCGCTGCCCTACATCCAGAAGTTCAACCGGAAAATCATCGTCGTCAAGTACGGCGGCAGCGCCATGGTCGACGAAAACCTGAAAAAAAGCGTGATCAGCGACGTGACGCTTCTGAAGCTCGTCGGCTTCAAGCCGATCATCGTCCACGGCGGCGGTAAGGAGATCAGCAAGTGGGTCGGCAAAGTCGGCATGGAGCCGCGCTTTGTCAACGGCTTGCGCGTGACCGACGAGGCCACGATGGAGATCGCCGAGATGGTTCTGGGCCGTGTGAACAAGAGCCTCGTGACGATGGTGCAGGAGCTCGGCGTCAAAGCCGTCGGTATCAGCGGCAAGGACGGCGGCCTTCTGAAGGTGCACAAGAAATATTCCGACGGACAGGATATCGGCTACGTCGGGGAGATCGATGAGGTGAATCCGAAGATTCTCTACGACCTGCTGGAGAAGGATTTCCTGCCGATCGTGTGTCCGATCGGTCTTGATGAGAATTTCGAGACCTACAATATCAACGCCGATGACGCGGCCTGCGCGATCGCGCGATCGGTGAAGGCCAATAAGCTTGCATTCCTGACCGACATCGAGGGCGTGTACCGGGATTTCAATGATAAAGATTCCCTGATTTCCGAGATCTCCGTCAGCGAGGCGAGAGAGCTGATCAGCGGCGGGACGATTGGCGGCGGTATGCTTCCGAAGCTCGCGAACTGCATCGATGCGATCGAGGCGGGCGTATCCCGCGTCCATATCATAGACGGGCGTATCCCGCACAGCGTACTGATGGAAGTATTTTCAAACCGGGGCGTCGGCACGGCGATCCTGGGAGACGGAGAGGAGAGATTTTATCATGAGTAATCCGTATATTGAGCAGGCGGAGGAGGCCATTCTCCATACCTACAACCGTTACCAGATTGTGCTGGACCACGGGGAAGGCGTACATCTCTACGATGTAAACGGCAAGGAATATCTGGATTTTGCGGCAGGCATCGCGGTACAGTCGCTCGGCTACAATAATAAGAAATATACGCAGGCGCTGAAGGATCAGATCGATAAGCTGACCCATATCTCCAATCTGTACTACTCTGTCCCGATGATGGAAGCCGCGCAGAAGGTGAAGAAGGCCAGCGGTATGGAGAAGGTATTCTTCACAAACAGCGGCACCGAGGCGATTGAAGGCGCGCTGAAGGTTGCCCGGAAATATTCCTATGGAAAATACGGGAAGGACCGCTACGAGATCATTGCGATGAACCATTCCTTCCACGGCAGGAGCATGGGCGCGCTCTCCGTGACCGGTAACGCGCACTACCGCGAGCCCTTTGAACCGCTGATCGGCGGCGTGCGCTTCGCGGATTACAACGATCTGGAGAGCGTGAAGGCGCAGGTGACGGACAAGACCTGCGGAATTATTCTCGAGACGCTGCAGGGCGAGGGCGGCATCTATCCGGCCACGGAGGAATTCCTGAAGGGACTGCGCGCGCTCTGTGATGAGAAGGACCTGATCCTGATTCTTGATGAGATTCAGTGCGGCATGGGCCGGACCGGTTATCCGTTTGCCTGGCAGGAGTACGGCGTGGAGCCGGATGTGATGACCTGCGCCAAGGCGCTCGGCTGCGGCGTGCCGGTGGGCGCTTTTGTCGTTGGGAAAAAGGCTGCGGAGAGTTCGCTCGCTCCCGGAGATCACGGCACGACCTATGGCGGAAATCCCTTTGTCTGCGCTGCGGTGAGCGTGGTGTTCGATCTTTATGAAGAGGAACATATTCTGGAAAATGTCCGCGAGGTCGGCGCGTATCTCACCGAAAAGCTGGATGCACTTGTACAGAAATATGATTTCTTCGCGGAGCGCCGCGGTAAGGGGCTGATCCAGGGCATCGAGGTGACGGGCCGCCCGATCGGCGAGATCGTGAGCCGCGCACAGGAGGAAGGCGTGCTTATCATCACGGCGGGCAGCAATGTGCTGCGCTTCGTGCCGCCGCTCGTGATCACGAAGGCGGACGTGGACGAGATGGTTACAAAGCTGGAGAAAGCTTTACTGTAAAATACAGAAAGGATATCGCATGAAAATACCGTGGAAAAAGCCGCTCATTGCACTGCTTGCGCTGATGTTTCTGGCGCAGTGCATCCACTCCGCCCTGGAAAACAGGCCGGTGGAACCGGAGCTTGTGGAAGAGCAGCCGATTCTGGTCTGGTATACCGATCCGGAGCTCCAGGAATACATGGAGACGACGGCGGCTGAGGCAGAGGAAGCCTATGGCATCGAGGTGAATACCGGGCTCGTGTCGGAGGTGGATTACATCGAGACCATCGGTGAGCGCTCCATGGCAGAGGAGATGACCGGGCCGGATCTCTATGTCGCGTCCAGTTCCCAGCTCGAGAAGGCCTATCTGGCGGGGCTGGCGTCCCGGCTGGATGATGACGGTATTGCGGAGGAGTATTCGGAAAAAGCGGCTCATGCCGTGACTTATGACGGCGAGACGGTGGCGCTGCCCTTCTACATTGAGACCTGCTTTCTCCTGTATAATCGTTACTATACGGAGGAGGCGCCGGCTACGATCGACGACATCCTGACCTATGCGGAGGCCTTTGAGTCAGACGATGTGACCTCTCTGGTGGAAAACATTTTTGCATGGAATGTGGCCGATGTAATTGACAATTATATGTTTCTCGGCGCGTATACCGAGCTGGGCGGCGAGGACGGCGACGATAAGGAGCAGGTGTCGCTTGATCTGGAAAAGATTGAAGAATGCCTGAGTTATTATCAGAGTCTGAACGAATATTTCGCAATTGACGCGGACACGGTCACCTCCGATGATGTGATTCAGGATTTCATTGACGGCAGGACCGTCTTTGTGATTGCCAATGTCGCCATGCTTGCACAGCTCGATCAGGCGGTGGATGCCGGAGAGCTGCCGGAATATCCGACAGAGCGGACGGTGACGGATGAGAATGGGGAGGAGACGACGGAGGAACTCTCCTATGAGCCTTTCTACGCGGCAGCTGCGCTGCCGGATCTGAGTTCAGAGCTTGCGTCACGCGGTCTGTCCGTGACGAACTCGATCGTGGTAAATCCATATTCGGCGAATACGGAGATGGCGGAGGCTGTTGCCCGTTATTTCACGGAGGACAAGGCGGACGAGCTTTACAGCATGGTTGGAAAGCTTCCGGCATATCGGAACCTCGCGGAAGATCCGACGCCCGCCTGGGAGGCAGTCTGCACGGCCTACGATGCGGCGGCGGAGACGCCGAAGATCATCGAGCTCTCCGATATGTGGCTGAATCTGGAGGCCACGCTGGCCGATATCTGGCGCGGCGAGGATGCAGGGGACGAGATCGCGGAATTTGCAGGACTGCTGGAGAGCCGACTGGACTGAGGACATGGAAAAAGCATAGAATCCGGCCATATGGGAATACTTTCAGGAAAGAAGGAGGTTTCCCCTATGGTCGGAATTTTTATTGCCCTGATATCCGGCGCACTCATGAGTATTCAGGGCGTTTTCAACACCGAGGTGACGGAGCAGAGCAGCGTCTGGGCTTCCGCCTCGTGGGTGCAGTTTTCGGCGCTGCTGACCTGTCTGGCGATCTGGGCGGCTTTTGACCGCGAGAGCCTGATGCATGTTGTGCGGGTTACACCGAAGTATATGCTGCTCGGCGGCGTGTTCGGTGCGTTTATTACCTATACGGTTATTCAGGGCATGTCCGCTCTCGGCCCGGCGCGCGCAACGATGCTGATCGTTATCGCGCAGCTTGCGGTTTCGTGGGCCATTGAACTTCTGGGTCTCTTTGGCGTGGACAAAGCAGAGTTTTCGATTCGGAAGCTGCTCGGCCTTGTGGTAGCCGTGGCAGGAGTCGTGGTGTTTGAGTGGGAAAAATAAAAAAGATTCCCTTGTCTTTTCTGTTCGGGTCAGTTACAATGGAGACGGACACAGAAAAGCTTTTCCCCGGAAAGGAGAGAAGCGTGACATATAAGAGAATCAGAGATTTGGCTGTATTCGGTCTGGCACTGCTTCTGAGCATGAGTCTGTCCGGATGCAGTTTTTCTTTTCTGGGTTTCCGCGTCGGAAAGAGCGAGGACTTCGTGTTTTACTGCGCGGAGGAAGTTGAAGACAGCCAGGCGACGGCGGTGGAGTCCGCTCAGGCGAGCGATGGATTTGGTGAAGCGGGGGCAGCGACAGAAGGAAGTGCGGAAGGCACCGGCGGAGAGTCCGCTGACACCCGCGTGAATATCAACACTGCTGACCGCGAGGCGCTGATGAGCCTGAACGGCATCGGCGAGAGCCGGGCGGATGCGATCATTGAGTACCGGACGCAGAACGGCTCTTTTTCGAGTCCGGAGCAGATTATGGAAGTCTCCGGCATTGCGGAGGGCATTTACGCAAAAATCAAAGATCAGATCAGAGTTCAGTGAGGAGGGGCATGATGGCACAGAGAATACTGGTGGTGGACGATGAAAAGCTGATTGTGAAGGGGATCCGTTTCAGCCTCGAGCAGGACGGCATGGAAGTGGACTGCGCCTATGACGGGGAGGAAGCGCTCGAGAAGATACGTGCGAACGAGTATGATCTCATTTTGCTGGACGTGATGCTGCCGAAGCTGAATGGCTTTGAGGTGTGTCAGCAGGTGCGTGAGTTTTCCAGCGTTCCGGTTGTCATGCTGACAGCGAAGGGCGACGATATGGACAAGATCCTCGGCCTGGACTACGGCGCGGACGATTACATTACAAAGCCTTTCAATATTCTCGAGGTCAAGGCCCGGATCAAGGCGATCATGCGCCGGACGAAGAAGAAGGAGCCGGAGAAGGAGACTCTTCGGGTGATCGACAAAGGGGATCTGCATATGGACTGCGAGGGGCGCAGGCTGAGCATTGCCGGGAAAGAGATCAATCTGACGGCAAAGGAATTTGATCTGCTTGAGCTGATGGCGACGAACCCGAATCGCGTGTACAGCCGGGATCATCTGCTGAATGCCGTGTGGGGCTATGATTACCCGGGCGATGTGCGGACTGTGGACGTGCATATCCGCCGCCTGCGTGAGAAGATCGAGCCAAATCCGAGCGAACCGAAATACGTACATACGAAATGGGGAGTAGGGTACTACTTTAATGTTTAAAAATTTCAAGGTTAAAGGAAAATTTTTCGGAAGCCTGAATTTCCGTATCATGCTGTTTCTGTTCCTTTTTGGTACTCTCAGTGCAGCTCTGACGGCTGTCGTACTTCGCGTGTTCTATGAAAGGCAGGCGCTTACCCAGCTTGCAGGTGAAGTCCGGAATCAGTGCCAGATTCTGTCGACCCAGATTGTCAGCGCCGATTATCTGCATGAGCCGGAAAATGAGATTCTGGCCGGAGACATCAGCCAGGTGGCCACGCTCTATGACGGGCGGATTATCCTCATCGACGACAATCTCGTGATTGTAGAGGACACCTATGATTTTGAGGAGAGTCGCACGATGGTGGCGGAGAATGTCATCAAGTGTTTCCGGGGCGAGACGGTAGAGGACTATGTGAGCGGCCGCTACATTCAGATCACGGTTCCCATCACCTGGACAGAAGGGGAGGAGACGACGATCGTCGGCGTCATTCTGGCCAGCGCATCCACGGACAATATTTATATCAGACTGGACGAGTTTGAATTTTCAGCGCAGATCTGCGTTCTGGTCATTGCCTTCTGCTCGCTTTTCCTGGCGATTCTGCTCTCGCGGCTGCTCGTGAAGCCGCTGCGTCATATGAACCAGTACGTTGGGGATATGCTGGACGGCACGCTCGAGGATAATATGAATATTCACGACTGTATGGAGGTCGAGATGATCTCGGACTCTTTCAATCTGATGCTCGCGAAGCTGCGCGTCATGGAAGAATCCCGTCAGGAATTTGTGTCGAACGTCTCGCATGAGCTGAAGACCCCATTGGCTTCGATGAAGGTGCTGGCGGACTCGCTGCTGGCGCAGGAGGACACGCCGAAGGAGCTCTATCAGGAATTCATGGGAGATATTGCCAGCGAGATTGACCGGGAGAATACGATCATTTCTGATCTGCTCACGCTGGTGAAGATGGATCGCAAGACGCCGGAGCTGAATGTGGAGACGGTGGATATCAACGAATTTCTGGAGCAGATACTCAAACGGCTCAGGCCGATTGCAGAAAAGGGAAATATTGAGGTCGTCTTTGAGAGCAACCGCAGCGTCAGCGCGGAGATTGATCCGACGCGCCTCTCGCTCGCCTTCACGAACCTGGTCGAAAACGCGATTAAATACAACCGTAATGGCGGCTGGGTGCGGGTGACGCTTGACGCGGATCACAAGTTCTTCTATGTGAAGGTCAGCGATTCGGGTATCGGTATCCCGCAGGAATCGCTGGACTATGTGTTTGAACGCTTTTACCGTGTAGATAAATCCCATTCCCGGGAGATCGGCGGGACAGGTCTTGGGCTTGCCATTACGAAAAGTGCGGTCGTGGCGCATCGCGGCGCGATCAAAGTGCAGAGTACCGTCGATGAGGGGACGACCTTCACGGTGCGGATTCCGCTGAAATATATTGTGTAGTTGAGGAAATCTTGATGAAGAAACGGGTTTGGCTCTTTGTCCTGCTGTGCGTGGCGCTGCTGCTGGCCGGCTGTTCCGAGCGCAGAGAGGAGGAGAGCGGATATAAAATATGGTACCTGAATCAGGATGAAACCAGTATTTCTTATGAGTACCGGGAGCTTCAGGCGAAGACCACGGAAGGTATGGTCAGCGAAATGCTGGAACTTCTGCAGGAAGATCCGGCCGACGAAGAGTTTGTAAGTGCGCTTCCGGAGGAAGTGCGCATCCTGGACAGCACGCTGGAGGGTTCCAGGCTCAGCCTTGATTTTTCCGGTGAGTATTCGACGATGGAAAAAACGCGGGAAGTACTGGGCAGGGCGGCCTACGTCAGCACGTTCTGTCAGCTTCAGGGTGTGGAATATGTGAGTTTTCTGGTGGATGGGGAACCGCTGACCGATACGAACGGCGAGATGATCGGCTATATGAACGATGAGCAGTTTATTGAAAGCGCAGGCGAGGAGAGTACAGTCTATAAAACTGCGGAGCTGACGCTTTATTTCACCAACGAGGCGGGAGACGCACTGGTGGCCGAGCAGGTCACGATGGAGTATAACAGTAACATTTCATTGGAAAAGCTGATTGTGGAGGAACTGATTTCCGGCCCGATCTCGGAGGGGCTGTATCCGATGATACCGCCTGAGACGAAGCTGATCAGTATTTCGATTAAGGATGGCATCTGCTATGTAAATCTGGATGAGACCTTCCTGGAATCTGTCTACAATGTCGCGGAGGCTGTCCCGATCTACGCGATTGTCAATTCGATTGTGGACAATACGGACGCCGAACAGGTGCAGATCAGCATCAACGGCGAGACGAACCAGCTCTTTCGCGAGACGATCAGCTTTAATACGATTTTTGAGAAGAATGAGGAGCTGATAGAAGAATGAAAGAAAGGCCGGCTGCCTGCGCGGCGCTGGTGCTGTTTCTGCTTCTTCTGTTTCTGCCGGCAGGGCTGCTGAAGAAAGCGCCGCCGGTCACGCAGAAGCAGACGGGGCGGGTCACGGGCCGGGTCGCCAGGTGGTCCATAAAAGACGAAGGCATGCAGCTTGATCTGGTGAAATGCCGGATTCAGGCCGGGGACGGCACTGTTTGTGCCGATCATATCCTCGTATATCTGTCAGACGCAGCCGATTATCCGGTTGGCGCAGATCTTTCCTTATCGGGAACCATTTATCCAGTTGAAGAAGCTACAAATCCAGGACAGTTCGACAGCAGCCTCTACTATGGGGCGAAGGGCATTTCCTGCAGTGTTTTTGCGGAGGATGCGCAGATTCTTGCGCTGCATCCCGCGCCGCTGCGTGAAAAGCTCCTGCAGCTGAAAAAATGTCTGGGTGAGGTTTACGACACCGTGCTTGACGAGGAGGATGCCGGCGTCATCCGGGCAATGGTGCTCGGCGAAAAGAGCGCACTGGATACCGATACCAGGAATCTATATCAGAGGAACGGGATCTCACATCTGCTCGCAATCTCGGGCCTGCATATTTCACTGATCGGGATGGGATTTTACCGCATCTTACGCAGGCTGAGCGGGCATTATCTTCCGGCGGGTACCCTTTCCATTCTGCTGATTGCGGCATACGGCTTCATGACCGGGGCTTCGGTCTCCGCCCTGCGCGCTGTGATCATGTGCATACTCATGGTGACGGCGGATCTGGTCGGCCGAAGCTATGACATGCTGACGGCGATGGGCGCCGCGGCGATCGCCCTGCTGGTCCCGTCGCCGCTGAACAGCACGCAGAGCGGATTTCTGCTCTCTTTTGGAGCGGTGCTCGGTATCGCACTGTTTTCCCCGCTCCTGCGCTTATATCGCCCGAAGCAGGGAAGAGTCTTTCAGGCGCTGGGGGTCAGCCTGTCCGTGCTGGCTGTGACCTTTCCGGTTTTATTGTGCGCGTTTTCCGAGTATTCGCCATATTCTACTCTTCTGAATCTGCTGGTCATTCCTCTGATGAGTATGCTCATGGCAGCGGCAGTTTTCTGCGGCCTGTCAGGATTATTTTCACTTGTCCTGGCACGGATACCTGCGCTTCTCTGCCATCTGATTCTGTTGTTTTATCGGAAGATGGGAGAGCTGTGTCTCACGCTCCCCGGTTCGGTGCTGTCAATCGGGACGCCGCCCGGGTGGAAAATTGCGTTGTATTATATCATGCTGTGCGTGGCACTTGTCCTGCTTTACCGGGAAAAACGCAGAAAAAAATACAGCAGAAAGCCAGAAGAATTCCGCCCGGGACGTCGTGTGCTTGCGGCCAGTGCGGCACTGCTCGCACTTCCGCTGTTGCTGATCTGTGTCCGGATCCATACCGGACTGCAGGTCACGATGCTGGATGTCGGGCAGGGAGACGGCATTTTCATGCGCAGTCCGGACGGCACGACTTTTCTGATGGACGGGGGCAGCTCGGGTGTTTCCTCCGTCGGAACGTACCGGATCCTGCCCTATCTCAAATATGAGGGGGTCGGCAGGCTGGACTACCTCATGATCTCCCATATGGATTCCGACCATATCAGCGGTATCGAAGAGCTGCTCGCGGACAGTATGACGCCGGGCGGGATAGATATCGGAACGGCAGTACTGCCTGAAATCAGTGAGAAGGATGAAGCTTATCAGGAGATGGAGGCGCTGCTCGGCGAGGCGGGTGTGGAGATTCTCTACATGCAGACCGGTGATGTGCTGGCCTCAGAGAAATTTTCCCTCACCTGCCTCTGGCCCTCCCCGTCGGCACATTCGGACGACCGGAATGAACTCTCGCTCGTACTGCTGGCGGAGTATCAGGATTTTGATATGCTGCTCACCGGAGACATCGGGGAGGAGACGGAAAAGGCGCTGCTGGAGGCGGGGCTTCTCTCCCGCGTCGAGGTGCTGAAGACCGCCCATCATGGTTCCGCTTATTCTACCTCGGAGGAATTTCTCGAAATCGTGCGTCCGACGGTCAGTCTGATTTCCTGCAGCGCTGCCAATACTTACGGGCATCCGTCGGAGGAGACGCTTGCGCGGCTGGAAGCCGCGGGCAGCACAACTTTTATTACGAAAGACTGCGGTGCGATCAGCGTGCGGGTAGAAAGCACTGGTATTTTCCGTGTGGATACGGTACAATGACAGCATGAAAATGCTGATGGAAGATATCAAAAATAAACATTTCAAGAATATTTACCTGCTCACCGGCGAGGAGCTCTATCTGCGCAATCAGTACCGGCGGCGGCTGCGCGATGCGCTGGCGGATCCGGACGACACGATGAATGTGACGGTGTTTGAGGGGAAAAAGATCAATCCAAACGAAGTCATCGACCTTGCGGAGACGCTGCCCTTCTTTGCAGAGCGGCGCGTGATTCTGCTGAATGACAGCGGCTTTGCGAAGAATGCCTGCCCCGAGCTGGCCGATTATGCGGCGTCGATTCCGCCGAGTACCTGTCTCATCCTGACCGAGTCGGAGGTGGACAAGCGCAATCGTCTCTACAAGGAGATCAAAAAGCATGGCAGGGTCGTGGAATTCCAGCGGCAGGACGAACGGACAATTACGCGCTGGGTGCTGGGGATTCTGAAGCGGGAAGGAAAAAAAATCACAGAGGAGGCGCTTCAGCTCTTTCTTGCGCGCAGCGGTACCGATATGCAGAACATCGAGCAGGAACTGGAGAAGCTTCTGAGTTACACGCTGGGGCGGGACGAGATTCTGCCGCGGGATGTGGAGGCGGTCTGCACGGAGCAGACCGAGGATCGCATCTTTGACATGGTGCGTGCCGTCACAGAGAAGAAACAGGAAAAGGCGCTCTCCCTCTATGCCGATTTGTTGCTGATGAAGGAGGCTCCGGTCAAAATCCTGGCCCTCGTTACCAGGCAGTTCAATGGACTTTTGCTTCTGAAGGAACTCTCCGGCAAAGGCCTCGACCGCGCCGCGCTCGCAAAGCAGACGGGGATACCGGCTTTTCGAATCGGCGAATCTCAGGCGCAGGTGCGGGGCTTTGGCAGGGAGGAACTGCGCAAAATTGTGGAGGATTGCGTGAGAACCGACGAGCTCATCAAGACAGGACAGCTTGCAGACCAGATCGGGGTAGAGATGCTGATCGTGAAGTACAGCAGATAAAAAAAGAAGGCCGGCATGACGGTACCGACCTTCTTTTTTGATTTTATCCTTTATGAAGCCATCTCATTGACGGCTTTCTGCAGACGGGAGATCTTTCTCGAAACAGTGTTCCTGTGATAGACTCCCTTGGAACCGGCCTTGTTCAGCGTGGAGATCGCTTCTTTCAAAGCGGCCTTCGCGGCTTCCTGATCTTTCTCGTCGATCGCAGCGTAGACCTTCTTCACCATGGTCTTCACCTTCGACTTGATCGCCTTGTTCTTTGCGGTTCTGGTCTCGGTAACCAGAATTCTCTTCTTCGCAGACTTGATATTAGCCAACTCGTGCACCTCCAAATTACTTTAAACGCTCACTGCTGTTTTACATGCTTCCTGAAAGCGAGACACGGAAAAGCTTTGCATGGAAACACACGGATATATTTTAGGTGAAAGAACTCCCGTTGTCAATACATAAAATACAACTTTTGGGAGAAGTTAAGGATAAAAGTGTATAACCGGGAGTGAGAAAATGGAACGGATGCGGGTGCGGACCGACCTTGCGCTGGAGGCAAGGGAGAGCTTCGAGGGGAGCGAAACGGAGGTTCACGGCGTTATCGTGGAGGAGGAGTACGATGAGGAGCGCGATATCCGGGTAACGCGGGTGAAGATTGAATCTGAGCGGGGTGCGAAGGAAATGGGAAAACCGGTGGGAAATTATCTCACGCTGGAAGCGCCGGGCATGGCTTCTCCGGATGAAAATTATCATCGGGAAATATCGGAGTGTCTGGCATCCTGCCTGCTGGAGCTGATGGGCGAGCCGCGTGCGCGTTCCATCCTGGTGGCGGGACTGGGAAATCGTGATGTGACGCCGGACGCACTGGGGCCAAAGGTAGTCTCCAATCTGCTGATCACGCGGCATCTGATTCATGAGTATGGAAAGGAGGCCATGGGAGGCAGGGAGGCGAACGCGATCAGCGGTATCGTGCCCGGCGTCATGGCGCAGACCGGGATGGAGACTTCGGAGATTATTCAGGGAGTTATTGATCAGACAAAACCGGATCTTGTGATTGTGATCGACGCGCTGGCTGCGCGCAGCACCCGGCGCCTAAGCCGTACAATTCAATTGACGGATACCGGTATTCAGCCGGGATCCGGTGTCGGAAATCACAGGGGAAGTCTCACAAAAGAGAGCCTGGGTGTTCCGGTCATTGCAATCGGCGTGCCGACGGTTGTGGAAGCGGCGGCCATTATTTATGATGCACAGGGAAGCTGTGAGCGGATGCCGCCGCATCTGAACGGCATGTTTGTAACTCCGAAGAACATCGATGAGACGGTCCGCCAGCTTGGCTTCACAATCTCAGAGGCGCTGAATATCGCTTTCTTTCCGCGGACATAAGGCTATGTCCGGGCGCATAAAATGAAGCGGTGGGGATGCGTATGAGACAACAATTAACCGGGCTTGTCAATCGGCTGCTGTGGATCAGTTTCCTGGCGGCCGGTTTTTATATTCTTTTTGCCGGCGGACAGAAATTTCTGCACGGTTCTCCGGAAGAACTGCTTAAGGAGGAATCCGGAAGCATACAGCGCGCGCTCAGCAGAGAGGCGACGCGCTTCCTGTATCCGGTTTTCTTTTACGCGGGCGAGGGGGAACAGGAGGAAGCCGCGCTCTTCTCCCGTTATGTGGACTGGGTGTTGAAGATGCATCCTCTGACAAAGCTGAGCTATGCGGCGGAGGAGGGGACATCCCAGAGCACTGTGACCTGGGAAATGCTTATAAGCGGAGGCAGTGACGATGAGAATGAGCTGGATGAGACGGGAGAGGAGTATGACCTGGCCTCGATGGCGGAAGAGGAGAATGCGCTTGTTTCCGCTTATCCGGAACCAGAGCAGCCGACCGAAACCGGGGAAAGCGCCGCAGCGTCAGCCGGACAGATCTACAGTCTGGAAGAACTGTCAGATTTTGATTATCTGCTGGGCAGTTTCTATACAGTCGAGTCGAACACGATGGTCACGGAAGCGGATCTGAATGCGGAAAAGCTGCTGGCGAGGGATATGTCGATAGATAAGGACGTGGACGGACCGCAGATTCTGATTTATCACACGCATTCACAGGAGGGCTTTGTCGATTCGGTCCCGGGTGATAATTCCACGACGATCGTAGGGGTTGGAACTTATCTTGCGGAATTGCTTGAGGAGAAAGGATACCGTGTTCTGCACGTGACGAGCGTCTACGATCTGATTGATGGAGAGCTTGACCGCAGCGAAGCCTACAGCCGCGCCGCGGAGGAGATCAGCAGTATCCTGAAAGAGTATCCGTCGATTCAGGCAGTGATCGATCTGCACCGGGACGGCGTTGACGAAGGCACACGTCTCGTGACAGAGATAAACGGGAAAACCATGGCGCGCTTCATGTTCTTTAATGGCTTAAGCCGGACGAAGAACGGAAACATTGATTATCTCTACAATCCTTACATTGAAGACAATCTGGCGCTGACGCTGCAGCTCAAGCTCCAGTGCGAACAGTATTACCCCGGGCTTTCCCGGAATATTTACCTCAAGAGTCTGCGCTACAACCTGCATCTTTCCGACAAGGCGCTGC
Organism: Lachnospiraceae bacterium; assembly: GCA_021205385.1. Lineage (GTDB taxonomy): Bacteria > Bacillota > Clostridia > Lachnospirales > Lachnospiraceae > Hominiventricola. Next base: position 24,281 of record JAJPXQ010000004.1, read on the forward strand.
TGATCGAGGCCGGAGCGCAGACCAATACGCTGGAGGAGGTGATGAACACGATGGAGCCGCTGGCCGACGTGCTTGACCGGGTGTTCGGATCCTGAAAAATATTGTCGAATTTTTAGAGAATATTTAGATTCATGTTGGCGGGGATATGCTATAATCCGTATAAAGCCGATCTGAAGGAGAACTGCGCATGGCCGTCACTGTAGTGCCGATGAAAGGGAAAAAGCAGAATACAAAAAAGGCCCGGGAAGAGCAACCCGGAAAACGGCATGGTACATCCGGGACGAAGACTGCCAGAGACATTGTCAGGGAGAATGTCTGCACTTATTTTAACTTTATTTTTGCTTTTCTGGCGCTGCTGCTGTGTCTGGTCGGGGCCTTTCGGAGTCTTACTTTCCTGCCCATTATCATTATAAATACGCTGATTGGCATTATTCAGGAGCTGCGGGCGAAGAAGGTTCTGGATGAGATGAATATGCTGGGCGCGATCCGGGCGACTGTCGAGCGCAACGGGGAGAGCCTTGTGATTCCTGTTGATGAACTAAGGCGCGGCGATCTTATGCTCCTGAAAGCAGGAAATCAGATCTGCGCGGACGGTCAGGTGACGGAAGGAGAGATCCAGGTCAATGAGGCGCTGCTGACCGGTGAGTCGGACGATGTCACGAAGCGGCCGGGGGACAGGCTGATCTCCGGCAGCTTTGTTGTATCCGGGGAATGTCGCGCCAGGCTGATTGCCGTGGGTGATGATTCTTACATTTCCAGGCTGACGCGTGAGGCACAGTCCATGAATGCGAAAGAACAGTCCCGGATGCTGCGCTCTCTGGACGGTATTCTGAAGTTTGTGGGCGTTGCGCTGGTGCCCATTGGGATTGCGCTGTTCCTGCAGGGCTATTATGTGAATCACGAGACGCTGGCAGACAGCGTCACCTCGATGGTGGCGGCGCTGATCGGGATGATTCCGGAGGGGCTGTACCTGCTGACAAGTGTGACGCTTGTAGTCAGTTCCATGCGTCTTGCCCGCAGGAAGGTACTGCTTCATGATATGAAGAGTATCGAGACGCTGGCGAGAGTCGATGTCCTGTGCGTGGACAAGACCGGAACGATCACGGAGAATACCATGGAGGTGCGGGATCTGATCCCGGCGGAGGATTACAGCGCGGACAAGCTGCCGGAATTCTCCGGAATTCTGGGAGATTTCGCGGCCGCCATGAGCAGCGATAATGCTACCATGCAGGCGATGAAGGCGTATTTTCAGAAGCGGGGCGGCCTGCATGTGAGAAAGGTCGTTCCTTTTTCGCCCGTCTATAAGTACAGTGCCGTGGCCTTCGAGGAGGGGGCCTATGTGCTGGGTGCGCCGGAGTTTGTGCTGCGGGATGGTTTCGTAAAGGTAATGGATACCGTGGAGAGCTATGCAGGACGTGGATATCGTGTGCTGGTTCTGGCGTCCTATCCGTCGGAGCCGGATGGTAAGGTACTTACGGAGGCGGCGATTCCGCTTTGTTTTATCCTGTTGTCGAATCCGGTGAGAAAGACGGCGGCGGAGACCTTCGCCTACTTCGAGGAGCAGGGCGTGGAGATCAAGGTGATCTCCGGCGATACACCCCGTACGGTCTCGGAGGCGGCGAAGGAGGCGAAGATTTGCGGAGCGGAGCGGTACGTGGATGCGACTACATTGAAGACAGAGCATCAGATTGAGGCGGCCATGCGGGAGTATACGGTCTTTGGACGGGTCACGCCGGAGCAGAAACGGCAGATGATCCGGGCGCTTCAGCATCAGGGGCATACGGTCGCCATGACCGGGGACGGCGTCAACGATGTGCTGGCGCTCAAGGACGCGGACTGCAGCGTGGCGATGGCTTCCGGCAGCGATGCTGCCGCGCAGGCGTCCCAGGTCGTGCTGCTGGATTCGGATTTCTCCTGCATGCCGCAGGTTGTGCTGGAGGGACGCCGTGTGGTCAACAATATTCAGCGTTCCGCGGGACTGTTTCTTGTCAAAAATATTTTTTCATTTTTGCTGGCTCTCTTTTCCCTGATCACGGTCTATACTTATCCGCTGGAGCCTGCGCAGATCTCCCTGATCAGTATGTTTACCATCGGAATTCCGGGTTTCTTCCTTGCGATGGAGCCGAACAGGGAGCGTATCAGCGGGAGTTTTCTGAAAAATGTCTTTGCAAAGGCGCTTCCGGCCGCAGTTACCGATACGCTTGCAGTGGCGGCTCTGGTGGTGTTCGGCGATACCTTCGGTGTGGCTTCAGATGATATCTCCACTGCCGCGACGATGCTGCTCGCGATCGTCGGGTTTATGATCCTGTACAGGACAATCAGTCCGCCAACGCGCTTTCAGTGGGTCATTTTCATCGGGTCAATCGCCGGACTCCTGCTGTGCAGTTTTTGTCTGCCGGAGCTTTTCTCTCTGAGCGGCATGTCGGTGAAGTGTATCATGCTCTTTGTTCTCTTCTCTATTGCGACGGAGCCGGTGTTCCGTTACCTGTCTCTGCTGGCGGACAGAGTCCGCTCATATTGAATTCAAAATGGAAATAATATGGAAATAAAATGGAAACAAAACGGTTGACAGGTACGCTACCTTGTATTACAATACAGTAAAAGGAGGTGTGCATGGATGACAGTAGAGGAGATGCGGAAGAGGAAAAAGGAGCTGGGGTACACGAATGAGATGATTTCCGAGTGGTCGTTTGTGCCCCTGGGGACGGTACAGAAGATCTTTTCCGGTGCGACAGAGTCGCCGCGCTATGAGACGATGCGGGCTCTGGAGCGGGTGCTCGACGCGCCCTGGCTTGCAGAGAAGAAGCCGGCCTCGGACAGCCTGATGCTTCGGGAGTCGGCCCCTGCTTTCGGTGTCACGCAGCAGAAGGTGCAGGGAGAATATACATTGAAAGATTATTATGAGCTGCCCGAGGAGCGTAGAGTAGAGTTGATTGACGGTGTCCTCTACGATATGGCGGCACCCTCATCGGTTCACCAGATTCTGATTTCTGAGATCTGGAGTGTGCTGCGGGAGTATATCCGGAAAAAGGGTGGGAAATGCATGGCGATGGTATCCCCGCTGGACGTGCAGCTTGACCGCGACGACAGGACGATGGTGCAGCCGGATGTGGTTGTCGTCTGTGATCGAAGCAAGATCATCCTGCGCTGCATCTACGGCGCGCCGGATCTTGTTGTGGAGATTCTCTCGAAGTCCACGCGGAAGAAGGATATGTTTGTCAAGCTGAACAAGTATATGAACGCCGGCGTGCGGGAGTACTGGCTTGTCGATCCGAAGCAGAAGCGTGTAATCGTATACCACTTCGAGACTGATGATTATCCGGCTATTTATGGCTTCGGTTCGAAGATTCCTGTGGGCATCTTTGACGGGGACTGTGAGGTGGACTTTCAGCAGATTTATGAGTATGTGGAGTTCATGTATGAAAAAGGAGAGGTGGAGTAGGATGATGATTTAGAAAACTTCACAAAAACCCAACTATTTTCATTGCAAAAATTGAAAATATAGACAAAAGATTATTGACAATCGTTTCACAGTGTGGTAATGTTAGCATAGAAGTTGAGCACAGATAACTATATCCAGGAACTGAATATCGTGCGCATGAGATTGGAGAGCGAAGATGATTTGTGGAAATACCACAGATTTCTTCGCTGTATTTATGCATAGAAGAAAATCCTTTTTAAATAAAGGCGGGGAGAGTAATGAGAAAAATATTTCAGGATGCGTTGGCGGAAAGCTCCGTCATTGCGGCGATCAAGAGCGACGAGGGACTTCAGAGATGCCTGAAGTCTGAGAGCCGGATCATCTTTATTCTATATGGTGACATCTGCAATATATCCGATATTGTGAGTAAGATAAAGAAGAGCGGAAAGATTGCGCTCGTCCATGTGGACCTCATCAATGGATTAAGTTCCAGAGAAATCGTAGTGGATTTCATAAAGAAGTATACCAGTGCGGATGGTATTATCACCACCAAACCGGCTCTTATCAAGCGCGCGAAAGAGCTGTCACTCTGCACAGTGCTTCGTATATTTGCTCTGGATTCTATGGCATATGAGAATATTGAGCGGCAGGTGCGATCGGCCGGCCCGGATGTCATAGAAGTTCTGCCGGGAATGATGCCCAAGATCATAGCCCACATCTGCAGACAGATTCCAACCCCGGTGATTGCCGGCGGACTTGTCTCGGAGAAAAGAGATGCGATGGAGCTGCTGAATGCAGGGGCGATCTGTGTGTCCACTACGAATCCCGGACTCTGGAAATAGTCATGTAAATTATGATAAGACAGGAGGCAGTGAAAGAATGGAGACAAGACCGTACGTATCATGGCAACTGATGAATGATTTCCTGACCGATGCCTTTGAGGGATTTGGCGTTCCACGGAAGGACGCAGCGCTCTGCGCTGACGTGCTGCTGGAGAGCGATCGTCGGGGTATTGAGAGCCACGGCTGCAATCGCTTCAAGCCGATTTACATTGACCGCATCAAGGCAGGAATTTTAAACCCGGTGACGAAGATAGACATTGTAAAGGAGACCCCGACGACTGCGGTGCTGGATGCGAATGACGGCATGGGGATGGTTGCGGCCCGGAAAGCCATGGAAATCTGCATTGAGAAAGCGCATAAATATGGCACAGGCATGGTGGCGGTACGCAATTCCTCTCACTATGGCATCGCCGGTTACTGGACATCCATGGCAGTTGCTGAAAATATGATTGGCATGAGTGGTACGAATGCAAGGCCGTCCATTGCGCCCACATTCGGCGTGGAAAATATGCTCGGCACGAATCCGCTTTCCTTTGCCATGCCGAGTGACGAGGCCTTTCCGTTTTCGATCGACTGTGCCACATCGATTATCCAGAACGGAAAGATCGAGTATTATGCCAGAATCGGCCATGATACTCCGGCCGGCTGCGTGATCGACCGGGACGGAAAGGAAATGACGGACAGCGCACAGATCATAAAAGATATCCGCAGCGATAAAGCGGCGCTCGCACCGCTTGGCGGTATTGGCGAGACGCTTGGCGGCTATAAGGGTTACGGCTATGCGACTGTGGTGGAAATTCTTTCTGCTGCATTGCAGTCAGGGATTTTCCTGAAGGCGCTGGAGGGCAAAAATGAGGATGGCTCCATAAGGCCGTATCATCTGGGGCACTTCTTCATGGCGATCGATACGGAGGCCTTCATGGGTGCGGACGCTTTCAAGAAAACCTGTGGGGATATCCTGCGCGGGCTTCGGGCTTCTAAAAAAGCCCCGGGACAGGAACGTATCTACACGGCGGGGGAGAAGGAATATCTGGTATGGCAGGAGCGGAAAGACAAAGGTGTACCTGTCAATGAATCGGTACAAAAAGAAATTCTGGAGGTAAGAAACGAGCTCGGGCTGAGTTACCGTTTCCCCTTTGAATAAAATACCGAAGCGATAAGGAGGGAATACGATGCCGAAGTATATCATGGCGCTGGACGCCGGTACGACGAGCAACCGCTGTATTATATTCGATAAGGCGGGCACGATGATCAGCGTTGTACAGAGAGAATTCACGCAGTATTTTCCGAAACCGGGCTGGGTGGAGCACGATGCGAATGAGATCTGGTCCACCATGCTGGGTGTGGCGGTGGAAGCTATGCTGAAGGCGGGAGCTGAGGCGGAAGATATTGCCGCCATTGGCATCACGAATCAGCGCGAGACAACGATTGTATGGGATAAGAATACAGGAGAACCGGTTTGTCATGCGATCGTCTGGCAGTGCCGGCGCACCGCGGAGTATTGCGACGCGCTGAAGGAAAAAGGGCTTGTGGATACCTACAGGCAGAAGACCGGTCTGGTGATTGACGCCTATTTTTCCGGCACAAAGCTGAAATGGATACTGGACCATGTGGAAGGCGCGCGGGAACGTGCGGAAAAAGGCGAGCTTCTCTTCGGAACAGTGGAAACATGGCTGATCTGGAAACTGACCGCCGGGCAGGTGCATGTGACAGATTATTCAAACGCCTCGCGGACGATGCTGTTCAATATCAATACCCTGAACTGGGATGACGAGATCCTCGCGGAGCTTGACATCCCCCGGTGTATGTTGCCGGACGTGAAGCCGAGCAGCTGTGTGTATGGCGAGACGGCGCCGCAGTTCTTCGGAGGGAAAATCAGGATAGGAGGTGCAGCAGGCGACCAGCAGGCGGCGCTGTTCGGGCAGACCTGCTTTGCACCGGGCGATGTAAAGAACACCTATGGTACTGGCGGATTCCTGCTGATGAATACAGGTGAAAAGCCGATTTATTCGGAAAATGGCCTTGTGACTACGATTGCCTGGGGAATTGACGGCGGGGTGGATTATGCGCTGGAAGGTTCGGTGTTTGTGGCCGGGGCGGCGATTCAGTGGCTGCGGGACGAATTGCGCTTCATCGACTCGGCCGCGGATTCGGATTATATGGCGCGCAAGGTGAAGGATACTGCCGGGTGCTATGTGGTTCCCGCTTTCACGGGACTCGGAGCGCCTTACTGGGACCCGTATGCCAGAGGTGCGATCGTGGGCCTGACCCGCGGCGTCAATAAATACCATATCATTCGCGCGACGCTGGATTCGATCTGCTACCAGACGAATGATGTTCTCCGGGTCATGCGGGAGGAGGCAGGCATCAAGCTTGGAAGTCTGAAAGTCGACGGAGGAGCCAGCGCCAATGATTATCTCATGCAGACCCAGGCGGATCTGAGCGATATTCCAGTGCAGCGGCCATCCTGTGTGGAGACGACGGCACTCGGAGCGGCCTATCTTGCCGGACTGGCGGTCGGATACTGGGAGAGTCAGGCAGATGTGGTCAAAAACTGTTCGATTGACAGAATCTTTACTCCGGAGATCACGCAGGAAGAGCGGGCCGTGCGTCTGAAGGGCTGGGAAAAGGCAGTGGGGCGTTCCTTCCAATGGGAAAATGACTGAGCAGAAGGAGAACATACTTTATGGAAGAAAAGCTTACAGTGGCTCAGAGAAGTCTGAAACTGCATGAGGACTGCAGGGGGAAGATCGAGATACACGCGAGGGTTCCGGTGAGGAATAAGGACGACCTGTCGCTGGCCTACACGCCGGGTGTCGCACAGCCCTGCCTGGAAATTCAGAAGGATATTGACAAATCTTATGTCTATACAAACCGCTGGAATACCTGTCTCGTGGTGACGGACGGCAGCGCGGTGCTTGGCCTTGGCGATATTGGCCCGGAGGCGGGGATGCCTGTCATGGAAGGCAAATGCGTGCTCTTCAAGGAGTTCGGAAATGTGGACGCCTTTCCGCTCTGTATCAAAAGCCACGATGTGGATGAGATTGTGAATACTGTTTATATGATTTCCGGGAGCTGCGGCGGCGTGAACCTGGAGGATATTTCGGCTCCGCGCTGTTTCGAGATTGAGCAAAAGCTCAAGGAAAAATGTGATATTCCGATTTTTCATGACGACCAGCATGGGACCGCTGTCATCACGCTGGCGGGACTCACTAATGCGCTGCGCCTGGTCGGAAAGAGGCTGGAGGATATCCGGATCGCCGTGAGCGGGGCGGGCTCTGCCGCGATAGCGATTACGAAGCTTCTGTTGAGCGCTGGCGTGCGGGATATTACGCTGTGCGACCGTACGGGCGCCATTTATGAAGGACGCAGGGAAGGTATGAATCCGGTCAAGGAGGAGATGGCGAAGGTCACGAATCCGGACAAAATTCAGGGAAAGCTTTCCGATATCGTAAAAGGAGCGGATGTGTTTATCGGGGTCAGCGCACCGGGCAGCCTGACGACAGATATGGTGCGCACGATGGCGGAGGATGCCATTATCTTCGCCTGTGCGAATCCGACGCCGGAGATTTTTCCGGATGAGGCGAAGGCAGGAGGCGCCAGGGTTGTCGCGACCGGTCGCAGTGATTACCCGAACCAGATTAATAATGTGCTCGCATTTCCGGGAATCTTCCGCGGCGCTTTCGATGTGAGGGCGAGCGACATCAACGAGGAGATGAAGATCGCGGCGGCCCGGGCGCTGGCGGGATTGATCTCCGATGATGAACTCTCTGAGGACTATATCATTCCGGCGGCCTTCGATCCGCGCGTGGGAAAAGCGGTTGCCGCGGCGGTCGCGGAGGCGGCGAGAAAGAGCGGAGTGGCGAGGATATAAATAATGAAAAGGAAAGGGGATGTGGCCTATAGAAAAGTGAAGGTGTTATCTGTCAGTTGCATTTAAGATATGGACATGTCGAAACGAGAGAGAAAAGGAGATGAAAAGATGAAGAAAAAGAACGCAAGATTTTGGGTTGTCATTGCACTGGTTATATGCCTTATCAGTTCTGTTGGTGCCTCTATTGTGCAGACGGATGGCGGAACGATTACCTATCATGACATTACGGTAGTCACAGACAGCGGGCATGAGCTGGACGCTCTTCTGCTCGTCCCGGATACGGCTACTGTCGACAATCCGGCTCCTGCGATTGTCGTCAGCCATGGCTGGTATAACAATCGGGAAATGCAGGATCTGAACTATGTTGAGTATGCCAGACGCGGTTATGTAGTGATTTCCATCAGTATGTATGGACATGGAGATTCGGAAGCTCTGGAAAATGGAGTCTGGTGGGATGATGAAAATAACGCAAATGGCATGTATGACGCAGTGAAATATCTCTCCCGGCTTCCTTATGTAGATGCAAGCCGGATCGGCATTACCGGTCATTCCAATGGAGGACTTGCCAGTCGTCAGGCGATGCTCCAGGATTATGATGGCCTGATCGCGGCGGCGCTGATTGTTTCCAATGATGCGGATTATTATGATGAAGACGGGAACTTCAGCAATCTCTACGGAAGCCGCGACGTCGGTATTGTTGCGTGCCAGTATGATGAATTTTTCCATCGTGTCACACTGGAAGACGGAAGTAAAACTGCTCCCAGGGATTATATGAATCAGGTTACTGCTCAGTCCTTCCTGTATTTTGGAGAGGACCCGACCGGTCTTGAGACGAGAAACAGCGGAACAGTCTATACGGAGGAAATCGACGGAGAAGAAGCGATGCGCGTGATTTATAATCCTGCGATTACCCATCCGTGGGCCCATTTCTCAAAGACAGTAGTCTCCTACAGTGTAGATTTCTTTGACCAGGCGCTGGGAGCTCCCACGCAGCTGGCAAATACGGATCAGATATGGCAGTTTAAGGCGTTTTTCAATGCTCTTGGAGTTTTTGGCTTCTTTATGTTTGCGGTCTTCTGCGCGATTGCGCTGACAGATACTGCGTATTTCGCGGAGCTGAAAGCAGACGGGACAGTAGAGCCGTTGCCGGCTCCGACCGGAAAAGGAAAGGCCTGGTATTGGGGCGGGCTTGCCGCAGGCGCGATATTTGGTATTATCGCTTACCCGTTGCTTTATACATGGTGCAATAATAATCGACCGGATTTCCTCAATCAGTTTCCGTCTTTCTATATCGGGATGTGGACACTGTTGTGCGGACTGTTTACAATCCTGATGCTGGTTTTGTCTTACAATCTCAATGGAAAGAAGAATGGACTTGATCTTGCGGAACGCGGTATTGTTATGAACAAAAAGAAGGCGTGGAAGACCATTGTTCTTTCACTTACGGTTGTAGTCGCCACTTATGCGATCGTATTCCTTTCCGATTATTTGTTCCTTACTGACTATCGCCTGTGGTGCTTCACGACGATTCGCGCTTTTGCGCCGCAGCACTTCGTGACAATTGCTAAGTACCTGATTTTCTGGCTGGTATACTACATTGCGTTGTCGGTTGCGACAAATGGTTTCAATTTTGTCAAGCTTGGCAAGAATAACTGGCTCAGCACGATTGTACAGATGTTCTTCGTGTTCATTGGGCCGGAAATTATGATTGGCGTTCAGTACATCACTTTCTTTAACACCGGTTATATGTGGACAGAGACAGCCGGAGTTGGCGGCTCCATCATTGGAATCTGGCTGTACCCGATCGTGTTCATCCTGCCGGTGGCGGCGCTTGTCTGTAACCTGATTTATCGCAAGACAAAGAATCCGTATATCGGAGGTATTATCATGGGTGTGATCGTCTGCACGATTACTGTGACGAATACGCTTACCCTGGGGTAATCTGCTGTGAATACTTATGACAGAATCTATGACGTTGTGAAACAGATTCCCCGTGGGCGTGTCGCCTCCTACGGCCAGGTGGCCGCCCTCGCGGGCAACCGCCGCTGGGCGCGGGTCGTTGGCTATGCGCTGCATGCAAACCCGGATCCGGAGAATATCCCCTGCTATCGTGTGGTTACAAAGGAGGGCAGAGTGTCAAAGGCCTTTGCCTTCGGCGGGGGGAATGAGCAGGTCCGTCTTCTTGAGGCGGATGGGGTTGAGTTGAAGGATGGCGTCGTTGATATGGAGAAATATCAGTGGGAGACGCCGTGGATCTGGTAAAAAAGTTCAGAGAATCATCCATTATTTGCTAGCACTCAAGCTTGACGAGTGCTAGCAAATGTGCTATATTGCATATAACAAGTTCACAAAAGAGGAGGATTCTCATGATTACAGTTCCTTATTATAATATAGTAATTGTCCCGGATATCTATCTGTACTTTCAGAATAATTATTTCCAGAAGATTACGGAGCGTGACGCACAGCCCGGTGAGCAGGTCATTTTCCTGATGCTGAAGGAAGACAAGAGTCGTGAAGAGATGCAGGCGGACGATTTCTATCCGATCGGTATTACCGGCAGGATCGAGGCGATTGACAAGGAAGGCAATGTAAAGGTCATGACCGGCAGCCGTGTCAATATCGACACGATTGCGACGACGGGCGAGCGTATTGTGGTGACGATGTCGGAGCGGCAGGATGTAGTGGATATGACGCCGGACGAGATCGAGAAGCATTTTGAGGCAGTGAAGACGGCTTTCCTGAATCATATCCAGAAAACGCAGTTCGGACTGCTTGCCCGCAACTACGTGATGCAGTGGGATTCGCTTGGGGAGATGACTGCGACACTGTCTTTCATGCTCGGCAATACAAACGAGGAAAAATACGCGATCCTGGCGGCGGACACCACCTCAGAGCGCATCTCGCGTATGGAGAAGGCGGTCTACGAGTACCTGGAGATGGAGAAAGTAAAGAAGGAAGCCGCGGACGCGCAGGCGAGTTCCAATGAGCAGAATTACCGGGAGCAGGCGATTCGGAAGCAGCTCGAGTTCCTGCAAAATCAGCTTGATGAGATGCATCCGGAAAGTATTTCCGATGTAAGAAAGTTTGAGAAGAAAATAGAAGAATCACAGATGAATGATACGGCCCGCGCCGAGGCGATGAAGGTGCTGAACCGCATGAAGCAGGAGGGCCAGAACAGCCATGAGTACGGCATGCTGTACGACTATCTCGATTTTGTGACTTCGCTTTCCTGGAAGAAGGAGGAGATTCCTCCCGTTGACCTGAAGGAAGCGGAGCGGATTCTCGATGAGGACCACTTTGGCCTGAAAAAGGTCAAGAAGCGCATCATTCAGCAACTTGCGGTGATGACGCTGAACCGGAAGCAGGCCGGTTCGATCCTGCTCTTTGTCGGAGCACCGGGCACCGGAAAGACGAGCATCGGACAGAGTATCGCCAGGGCGCTTGGCAGAAGTTATGTGCGTGTGAGTCTGGGCGGCGTGCGCGATGAGGCGGAGATCCGTGGGCACCGTCGCACTTATATCGGCGCGATGCCGGGACGCATTATGGAAGGAATCAAGCGCAGCGGCGCATCGAATCCGGTCATGGTGCTGGATGAAGTGGACAAGCTGGTGCGGGACTACGGCGGCGATCCCTCGAGCGCGCTGCTCGAGGTGCTTGACCCGGAGCAGAATAATACCTTTACGGACCATTATATGAATGTGCCCTATGATCTTTCCGATGTGCTGTTCGTCTGTACGGCGAATACCACCGATACAATTCCGGAGCCGTTGCTGAACCGTATGGAAGTCATTCAGTTCCCGGGCTATACGGCGACGGACAAGTTTCAGATCGCGAAGAAGCATCTGCTTCCGAGATCCATGAAGGATATGGGTATCAAAGCGCAGAGCCTGCGTGTTTCCGACGCTGCGCTGCGCGCGATCATCTCTGACTACACGATGGAGGCCGGGGTGCGCGGCTTAAAGAAGCAGCTTGATACGCTCTGCCGCGTGGCGGCCGTCCGCCTGGTGAAGGGGGAGAATAAGAGCGTCTCCGTCAGCCCGAAGCGGTTGCGGGAATTCCTTGACCAGAAGCCGATTCCGCATGACCAGCGGCTTGAGGAGAAGCAGCCCGGCGTGGTGACTGGTCTTGCCTGGACCAGCGCGGGCGGGGACATCCTCTTTATCGAGGCCTTGTTTACAAAGGGTGAGGGAAAGACAGTGATCACCGGACAGCTTGGCGATGTCATGAAGGAGTCGGTGCAGATTGCAGTCAGTCTTGTAAAGAGCATGTATCCTGAGAAGGCGGAGCTATTTGAGGAAAATGACCTCCACATCCATGTACCCGCAGGCGCAGTGCCGAAGGATGGCCCTTCTGCCGGTATCACGCTGACCACGGCGCTCGCGTCGCTGGTGAGCGGGAAGGCAGTCTCGCCGGACATCGCGATGACCGGCGAAGTGTCGCTGCGCGGCTTTGTGATGCCGATCGGCGGTCTGCCGGAGAAGCTGATGGCGGCTCAGAGAGCGGGGATCACTACGGTCTATATTCCGCGGGAGAATGAGGACGATCTCGACGAGGTAGCGCAGGAAGTGAAAGACAGTCTGACGATTATTCCGGTTCACAGGGTGTCAGATGTATTGGAAGAAGTAATCTGATGTTCACTTCCAGCCGGTGACAGAGGTATATTTGCCGGACGGCTTCGCACCGATGCGGGGCCGTCCTTGCTTCTGCGAAAAATAGCGCCGTATTGCCTGACGACGGATTTTCGTCCCGATGAAGACAGCCTTGCCCTCCGAAGCAGGCTCTGCACCGGATATGGTATATCTGCCGTCCACGACGTCAAAGCGCAGCCACTCGCCGCCTGCTTTCACACAGCCCTTCGCGCGCACGACTCCGCCGAGTCCGCCGCGGATGAGGCGTTCGAGCAGCAGGAGCAGCATTTCCGGCGATTTTATCGATACTCCGCTTATGGAAAAAGTGTCGGGAAGCTCGTCGCTTTCCGGCTTTGCCTCAAGATGTGAGCCGTCATAGCCACGCTCAAGAAGAGCGAGCCATGCTGCCTTATCCATGCCGGAATAGTGTTCCACTACCACCTGCCCGGCCGGATGGAGCGCTTCGATATCCTGCCGGATCTTCTGCCGTTCCTCCAAAGATGCGTTCTCCAGCTTTGATACGAAGACGGTCCGCGCTTCGCGGATCTGGTCCTTATAGATCTCCGGATATTCCCGCAGATTACTGTAGAAACTCTGCCCGTCCACGATCGTGAGCGGCGCGAGCAGCGTGATCCGTTCATATTCGATCTGCTGCAGGTTTGCGATGATATTGCTCAGCATACCGACGCCGGTCGGCTCAACCACGAGGTATTCCGGGTCGACCGTATTCGCGATTGTCAACACGGAGGCTGCGAAATCACCCTTCGTGGAGCAGCAGATGCAGCCCTCGGTCAGCTCCCAGATATTGACTTTTCCGATGCTTCCTGTGCTGCCTTCCTGCAGGACATCTCCGTCCACGCCGACCTCGCCATATTCATTTTCCAGAATGGCGATCTCGCGGCCCGTATGCTTTGAAAGGCTTTTGATAAATGTCGTCTTTCCTGCACCGAGAAAGCCCGATACAATCAATATTTTCATGCCCTGACCTCCAAAAAGAGAGAGGAAGTCCGGCAGACTGTTCCGCCGGACTTCATTTAAGAGAGTGTTACGCTTCGATCCTTACTACCGGCTTGATGAGATCCTTCGGCTTGTCGCGCATCAGGAACAGCGCTTCCTCGAGATGTTCCCAGCCGTCGAAGACATGGGTGCTTAAGGGAGCGAGATCGAGCTTGCCCGCAGAGACCAGCGCGCTCAGCTTCTCCATGCGCAGGCGTCCGCCCGGCATCAGTCCGCCATTGATCTGCTTGTGGCCCATACCGACGCCCCATTCCGCGCGTGGGATGTCGATCACGTCGCCGCTTCCCAGATAGTTGACATTGCCGATCTTGCCGCCGGGCTTTAAGCACTTCACGGCCTCGGCGAAGGTCTCCACGCCGCCGCCCGCGATGACGATCTTGTCAACGCCCTTGCCGCCGGTCATGTCGAGCACCTGCTGGAAGATCGGGCCATTTTTATAACTGACGAAATCCGTCGCGCCGTAGCCCTTTGCGGCTTCCACGCACACCGGGCGGGTGCCCACCGCGATGATGCGGGAAGCACCGCGCATATTCGCGCCGGCTACGGACATCAGACCCACCGGGCCGATGCCGATCACCAGGACCGTATCGCCGAACTGTACATCGGCCAGCTCCACGCCGTGGAAGCCGGTCGGCACCATATCGGAGAGCATGCAGGCGTCGACGGTGTTGATGTTGTCGGGGAGCAGGGCAAGATTGCCGTCCGCGTCGTTTACATGGAAGTATTCGGAGAAAACGCCGTCCTTAAAGTTAGAAAATTTCCAGCCGGCGAGCATGCCGCCGGAGTGCATGGAGTAGCCGGCCTGCGCTTCCAGAGAATTCCAGTCAGGAGTGATCGCCGGTACCAGCACACGATCGCCGGGTTTGAAGTCCTTCACGAGAGAGCCGACCTCTACGACTTCAGCGCAGCCCTCGTGTCCGAGGATCATGTTGTGGCGCTCACCGATCGCGCCTTCCCAGAGTGTGTGAACGTCGGAAGTGCAGATCGCCAGCGCCAGCGGTTTGCAGATGGCGTCGAGCGGCCCGCAGGCGGGGCGATCCTTCTCGATCCAGCCGGATTCTCCGATTTTCAGCATTGCGTAACCTTTCATGTTGTAGCCTCCTTTTCTTGATGATTTTACAATACTTGAGAGTGAAAAGTTTGTAGCGGAAAGCCGGTAGCCAAAGGAGGGCGTG
>JAJPXQ010000152.1 GCA_021205385.1 Lachnospiraceae bacterium
AGTATACAGGTAAATCCACGTTGCTGCAAATCGGAGGTCATTACATATTGTCTATATTATATTGGGAGGTAACACATGACTGATGAAGCCTTAAAGAAATTCACCGAGCGGAAGCAGCGGGTTGACACAGCCGTCGCACTTGGGACGCCGGATCGCGTACCTTTCGTTCCTCTGTTCAACGCCTATTTACTGAGTTCCAACGGAGCCTGCTATAAAGATGCCCTTTATGATCAGGAAAAAGCAGCAGACGCCGCCATAAAATTTTATAAGGAACACCCGCTGTGTGACATGCACACGCTCGTCGGATGTTTCAGTGGAAAAGCGCAGGAACTCGCCGACAATCAGATTCTGGACTGGCCCGGCAAGCCTGGTACCAAAGTACCTGATCACAGCATCTACCAGGTCCTGGAACGGGAGTATATGACGCAGGAAGAGTATCCGGAGCTGCTGAATGATCTGACAGGTTTTATGCTCCACAAATACATTCCACGGATGTATCCAAACCTGAAAGCATTATCTCACATAAACTTTCTGCCCGTCAATATGCTGTTTACCAGTTACGCAATTCCCTGTCTCTGCGACCAGGAGATTCTGGAAACGTATCGTCTGCTCTCGGAAATTGCTGCAGAAGATGCAAAGGCGAATGCAGCCTTTGCCAGATACAATCAGGAAGTTACTGATTTCGGAGTCCCGGGTATGTGTACCGGTATGTCGGAAGCTCCATATGACATTCTGGGCGACTATTTCCGCGGAACCATGGGACTCTTTGAAGATCTGACAGACGAGGATATGCAGGAATACATGGAGCAGGCATGTAATATGTTCGCAGATCAGCAGATTCAGGCATTGCAGTATTACAAATATGTCGATTTCCCGGTGCGTCAGGTATTCTTCCCGCTGCACAAAGGTGTGGATGGCTTTATGAATGCAGAGCAGTATGAGCGCCTATACTGGAAACCATTAAAGAAAATCATAATGGCTCTGATTGATATGAATGTGACGCCGTTTATCTTCTGTGAAGGAAGCTATAAATCCCGTCTGGAACAGCTGACAGATGTTCCGAAGGGAAAGGTTATCTACCTTTTTGAGAATGTAGACATGAAAGAAGCCAAGCGAATTTTCGAAGGCAAGGCATGTATCATGGGAAATCTTCCGATCTCTATGTTAACCTACGCCAAAAAGGAAGATGTCGTCACCGCCACCAGAAAACTTCTGGACGACTGTATGCCTGGTGGTGGCTACATCTTCAGCTTTGGTGGCGAAGTGGACGACGCATTGCCGGAGAATGTAGACGCGGTATTTGAGACTATCGAAAAGTACGGAAAATATTAGGCCTCAGCTGTAAACAAAGGGCTTCGGGGTAATTCCTCAACTCCGGAGCCCATTTTCATATTCATAAAGAACCATACCTCAGCCAAAAACCTCAGATCGCCGCGAGCGCGACGAGGCAGCACAGCGCCGTCACGATCGAAAATACTGTCACGACCCGCGTCTCCGACCAGCCGCATTTTTCAAAATGATGGTGAATCGGCGCCATCTTAAAGATGCGCTTTCCGTGCGTCAGCTTAAAATAGCTGACCTGCAGGATGACCGAGAGCACCTCGATCAGATAAATGAAGCCCACCAGCGGCAGAAAGAGCGGCATTTTCAGAAGATAGGCCGTCGAGGCCACGAAGCCGCCCAGCGCGAGCGAGCCGGTGTCTCCCATGAAGACGCTTGCCGGATAGACATTGAACAGCAGAAAGCCGAGCAGTCCGCCCGTCACCGCGCAGGTCACCGGGGCGATGCCCGCCTCCGTACCGAGCGCCACGACCGTAAAGAACACCGCCACCATGATCGTGACGCTCGAAGCCAGACCGTCGAGGCCGTCGGTGAAATTCGTTCCGTTGACCGTGCCGATCACCACGAAAAACAGGAGCGGCACGGCGAGCCAACCGATCTCCAGATACTTCCCGCCGCTGAAGGGTATCAACATCGAGAGGCCCACGTCCGACACCTTCACCATGTACCAGGCAAAGACGGCCGTCACCGCAATCTGCAGCGCCATCTTCTGCCCCGGCATCAGACCGTCGGAGCGGTGCAGCACAACTTTCAGATAATCGTCCAGAAAACCGATAATCCCGAAGCCCACCGTCATGAACAGGATCGGCGCAATCTTCGGATAACGTCCGACATAGAGAAGAGACGTGACAAGCACCGCCAGCAGAAAGATCAGGCCTCCCATCGTCGGCGTGCCATTCTTCTTCAGGTGACTCTCCGGCCCGTCCAGGCGCTCGGTCTGCCCGACCTTCAGCCTGCGCAGCACCGGAATGATCAGCGGCCCCGCCGCCGCACTGATCGCGAAGGAAATCAATATAGGAAAAATCACATCTGCGTTCATCATAACTGTTCACCCCTGTGCATCCAGTCGCCAGTCACGGACTGATTTTTTACAATAGAAAAAGCAGGTAAAGGGAATCGAACCCTCCTCCCCAGCTTGGGAAGCTGGTGTTCTACCGATGAACTATACCTGCATTTCATACGGAATTATACACCAGCGGAATTTAAAAAGCAAGGGAAAAGAAAAAACTTTTTACAGGCACTTTTTACAGGCTCAGATTCTCCCCGCCGCGGCGGGCATAGCGCTCCATGCGCCTTTTGAGCCCTTCGTGCTCCGGCAGCCACAGCTCCGGGTCCTCCGACAGAATCCGATCCGCGGCACGGGCGGCCTGTTCAAGTACCTTCGCGTCCTGGTAGATATCCGCCATGCGGAACGCGAGAACGCCGCTCTGGCGCACGCCGAAGAGATCGCCCGGTCCGCGCAGGCGCAGGTCTTCCCCCGCGATGAAGAAACCATCGTTTGATTTGTTCAGGACCTCGAGGCGCTTCTTCGTCTCTTCTGATTTGCTTCCGCTCATGAAAATGCAGTAGGACTGGGCATCCCCGCGCCCGACGCGGCCGCGTAGCTGATGAAGCTGTGCGAGGCCAAAACGCTCCGCGTTCTCGACCATCATGACCGTCGCGTTCGGCACATTGATCCCGACTTCCACCACCGTCGTGGAGACAAGGATCTCGATCTGTCCCTCCGCAAAGCGCTCCATGATCTCGTTTTTCTCCTTCGGCTTCATGCGGCCGTGGAGGCTGGCGATCTCGCGGCCCGGAAGCGCTTTTTTCAGCTTCTCCGTATAATCCAGCACATTCTCAAGCTCCAGCTCGTCGTTCTCCTCAACCATCGGACAGATAACATATACCTGATGCCCCGCCGCCGTCTCCCGCTCGATGAATCGGTACGCGTTCGGATGCCAGCTCTCATCGACGACGCAGTTTTTGATCGGCAGACGCCCCGAGGGCATCTCATCCAGAACCGAGATGTCGAGGTCTCCATAGACAATGATCGCCAGCGTACGCGGAATCGGCGTAGCGCTCATGACGAGTACATGAGGATGCAGACCCTTTTCCGCGAAGGTCTCGCGCTGGCGGACGCCGAAGCGGTGCTGCTCATCCGTCACTACAAGTCCGAGCCGGTGATAGACGACTTTTTCCTGAATCAGTGCGTGGGTGCCAACGACGATCTGCGCTTCGCCGCTCTCGATCTCCGCACAGGCGAGCCGCTTCTCCTTCGCCGTCATGGAACCGGTCAGCAGGATCACGCGCAGCGGAATGTGGTGCTCCTTAAGGAGCGCACAGATCGACTGAAAATGCTGCTTTGCCAGCACCTCGGTCGGCGCCATCAGCGCACCCTGATAACCGTTGCAGCCGGTCATGACGAGAGCCAGCACCGCAAGTATCGTCTTGCCCGAGCCGACGTCCCCCTGAATCAGGCGATTCATGATCCCGTCTCCTGTCATATCCTCCACAATCTCGCGCCAGACACGCGTCTGCGCCCCGGTCAGACGATAAGGAAGTGTCTCGATCAGGCGCGCGGTCTCGGAGACCTCGACCATATGCATCCCGCTTTGCAGCTGCTCCTGCCGTTCCCGCAGGCGCCGAATCCCCAGAATAAACTGCAGAAATTCATCAAACACGATCCGATCGCGGGCACGGCGCATAGTAGCCTCATCGGTCGGAAAATGTACCTGCCGCACAGCCTCCCACTCATCCATGAGCTCATACTCTTTCAACAGGTCTTCCGGCAGATACTCCGGGAGCCGTACTTTTCCGCTCTCCAGCACCTGCCGCACCGCCTTCGTGACGGCATTCACAGTAAGCCCCGCCGTCAGCGCATAGCGCGGCTGCATGACGTGGAGCAGCTTCTCATAAGCCTCCGGCGCGAAATGCTCCGGCTGCTGCATCTGGTACTTCTCCTTCTGTTTCGTTACAACGCCGCGAAAGATGAACTGCCCTCCCTTCAGAAAGAGTTTCCGGAGGTAGGGCATATTGAACCAGACCGCCTGCACGCTGCCCTCTCCCACCCGGATCTGCGCACTGAAAATCTGATAATGACGAAAACGCCGGATGCCGCTCACGGAGACGACCGTGCCGAAAACCGCACACTTCTGCCCGTCCTCCAGCGCTGCAAAATCCACCGGCTCCTCATAGGTCTCATAGGCGCGCGGATAGTACTCCAGCAGATCCGCAATCGTGTGAATACCGACCTTCGCGAACGGAACTGCCGTCTTCTCGCCAATTCCTTTTAACTCTGTAATGGGTAAAAGGACGCCGCTTTCGTCGACGTCCTTCTGAAACACATTTTCTGTCATCATTCTACTGACACAATATAATAATAGATTGGCTGTCCGCCCGCATGAACCTCCACCTCGACGTTCGGGTATGCCGCGGCAATCTCATCGCCAAAAGCCCGGGCAGCCTCATCGGAAACATCCTCGCCATAATAAATACCGACAATCTCCGAGGATTCATCCACAAGCTTCTTCAGCATCTCGTGCGCGGTCCCGGCTACGTCACTGCCGACGGCCAGAATTCCCTCGTCGCCGATGCCCATGATGTTGCCCTCATGGATCTCCATGTGGTCAACCACCGTATCGCGGACCGCGTAAGTGACCTCTCCGGTCTTCACATTTTTGATCTGCGCTTCCATAGACTGCGCATTCTCCTGAGGCGTCGCGTCCGGCTCGAAACTGACCATGGCTGTGATGCCCTGCGGTACGGTCTTCGTCGGCACCACAATCACATTCTTGTCCTTCACGAGACTGCTCGCCTGATTCGCCGCGAGAATAATATTTTTATTATTCGGCAGAATGAAAATATTGTCTGCATTCACCTGTTCGACCGCCTCAAGGATGTCCTCCGTACTCGGATTCATCGTCTGGCCGCCCTCAATCAGGTGATCCACGCCAAGTTCCCGGAAGATCTCACCCATACCCGCGCCGACGGACACCGCGATAAAGCCCATATCTTTCCGTTCTGCAGGCTGGGCGGCCTCCTTCTCGGCCTTCTGCTGCGCAGCGATCTTTGAAGCGTCCTTGATCAGGCGCTCCTCGTGCTCAAGACGCATATTGTCAATCTTCATATTGGAGAGCGGTCCATACGTAAGAGCCCGCTGGATGGCCAGCCCGGGGGCGTTCGTATGTACGTGCACCTTGATGATCTCATCATCGGCCACGACCACGATCGAATCTCCGATCGACTCGAGATAAGCCTTGAACTCCTGCTCCCGCTGCACACTCACCGGCTCAGGCAGCATGATCAGAAATTCCGTGCAGTAGCCAAACTTAATATCCGCCTCTGTCTCCGCGCTGATCTTCACCGGCTTCGCCCCCGAAGCCCCTGACGCAGAGTAATCCACTTCCTTGCCGAGCAGTACGTCGTACATGCCTTTCAGCACCTCGACCAGCCCCTGCCCGCCGGAATCGACGACGCCCGCCTCCTTCAGCACCGGCAGCATCTGGGGCGTCTTTTCCAGAATTGCCTCGGCCTCTTCGATGACAAGCCGCGCAAATTCGACGATATCCTCCTCCGTCTCGGCCAGCTCCGCCGCCTTGTCCGCCGCGCCTCTGGCCACCGTGAGGATCGTGCCCTCCTTCGGCTTCATGACTGCCTTGTAGGCCGTCTCTACCGCCTTCTGCATTGCATTCGCAATATCGACGACATCCAGCTCCTCCTGATTCTGTATAGCTCTCGTAAAGCCACGGAACAGCTGAGAAAGGATGACGCCGGAATTACCCCTCGCGCCGCGCAGGGAACCGGAAGAGATCGCCTTCGCGAGCGCGTACATATTCATATCCGCAAGGCTGCTGACCTCACTGACCGCCGACATGATCGTCATCGTCATATTGGTCCCCGTATCTCCGTCCGGCACTGGGAATACATTCAGCTCATTGATCCACTCTTTTTTTGCTTCCAGATTCTTTGCCCCGCCAAGGAACAGCTTTGCAGCCATGGGGGCGTCAACTGTTTTCATCAAAATGAAGCTCCTCCCTCATCAATCTATCACTCTCACGCCTTCGACGAACACGTCGGTCCTGCCGATCGTCATACCGGTGAACTCCTCCACCTGATATTTCACCGAATCAATCAGATTCTCTGACACGACCGGAATATTCACACCATAGGCGACGATCACATGGAAAGCCAGATAGATCACGTTATCCTCAATCGAAACCTCAATCCCGCGTTTAATACTGTCCTTCTTCAGAAGCTTCATCAGACCGTCGCGCATATCGAGCGTAGCCATGCCCACGATGCCCGTGCACCCGAGCGCCACCGAACCCGCGTAGGCAGCGATCACATCCTCATCGATTGTTATATTTCCCAGCTCTGTGCTGATCAAACCCTGCATACGAATACCTCCTTTTCCCTTTCTTGTTAGCCATAGTATACCCCATATGGCGGAAAATGGAAATTCTTTTTTTGCTGTGCATATACTGAAAGTAAGAAATCTTCAGTCAGGCAGGAGGCGCAGATCCGTGAGGAAAACCATCGGCTTTGTATTATTCTGGATCGGAATCGGTATTTTTATAACCCTGTTTCTGCCCGGCGATAATCTTTTTATCCGGATCCTGCTCTCCTCTGTCTTTCTGATCTGCGGCTATCAGTGCTATTCCTGCTGAAGTACGGCACATACAAAAAGGGCATCGCACCGCGACACCCTCTATGCCTTTCTTCGTCGGTCTGCCCTCTTAAGCCCGCTCAACCTTGCCGGATTTGAGGCAAGAAGTGCATACATACATCTTCTTTGTCCCGCCTTCTGTCTTCACTCTCACAGACTTTACGTTCGGCTTCCACATCCGGTTGGACCTTCTGTGGGAATGGCTCACCTTGATTCCAAAGTGGACGCCCTTATCGCAAATCGCACATTTCGCCATCACTGCACCTCCTTAACGCATATTTGAGCACAGTGGCTCACAACTTCTGCTATTCTACCAGAATCGCCTGTTTTTTGCAAGCACTTTTTATTTCTCTTTGTCGCTGTATTCGCTGACAATATCGTCCACCGCCCTGTCGACCTCAGGATCTGCGTTCTTTCCGGTAAAGCGGTTCACCAGATCCGGCACCATGTCGAGCACCTTCGTCACGGCGTCCTGATTCTTTACATTGACGAGACGGATGCTGCCGTCCTTGATGACGAGCACCGCGCTCGGGGAAATCTTGCCCCCCAGGCCGCCCGCGCCGTTGTTCTTGCTGTCGCTCGAACTCGCTCCGGCACCTACGCCGAAGGAGACATCCACCAGCGGAAGAAGGATCGTGTCACCCACCGTGATCGCGTCGCCCACCACCGTCCTGGTGGAAATAAACTGGTCCATCCCCTTGAAAAGGGACGCGACCGTCGAATCGAAACCGTTACTGTTTTTTTCGCTCATAAGATCCTCCTATCTCTCTTTCCAGCGCCCGTACATATACCGCACGTCCCGGTTACGCCAGATCCGCAGCGCTGCGAAGAGCAGCACATACAGCTGAATATGTCCACGAATTTCCAGATTTCCTTCTAATATCTTCCGGTCAAAGTCCGGTGTGAGATTCATCTTCCCCGGATACCAGGGACTGAGCACGGACAAGGCCCCCATGCACAGGCCCGTCGTCGACGGATCGTCGAAGCCGAAGTGCAGCGCGCCCTCCACGCGGCGCGGCCGGTATCGCTTCCACAGGTGCTTCAGCTCCTTTATCAGAAACGCTCTGGCACGGACGAATTCGTCCATTCTCCAGAAAGTGAGCAGCTCGTCCTTTTTGTGCAGGAGATTCTGCAGAGTTTCTCCGATGTGCTTCATCCTGTCAACAAGGCCGTGAAACACGCCTGCAATCTTTCGGAATATCCCGCGGATTCTTTCGCTTAGGGGGACACGGGGCTTCTTCTCTTTGTGTTTCGTCTCATCCAAGGAGTGCTGCGGGAGGTCATGAGGCTCTTCTGCTTTTTGATTCTGCGTCCCCTCAGAGCAACTCGCCGTCTGTTCGCATTCCTGATGCTTAGCCCTGTCCGAACCGTCATATGGCTGCCCGTCTGCACTTTCCTCGCGGCGGATTTCAGCTTCAGATGCCTTATGCGTTTCTTTCTTCTCTCGCTTCGACTTATTTTTTTTCTTCCTTTTCTGCTTATCCGGCGGTTTCTCTTCCTCCTGAGCGAAAGGCCTCAGAACTGTGAATCCAAGAATCTTTACCTGCAGATCCTGAAACAGCCCGCCGTCTTCACCCGGGTACTGTAATCGGTAACGAACCGACACAAAGTGCAGCAGCCAGCCGACCCTCGCCGCGACCTCCGCTTTCTCCCGCTTTTCCAGCCGCAGGCGGTAAGTCACCGGCGCGAACAGCAGCGCGCAGAGAATCAGCAGAATCAGCGCCAGTATGCTCAGTATCAGGATTCCCAATATCTTTAAAATTAACAAAAGTCATCCTCCTGAAAATATGACGCCGGATCAAAGCCGCCGGTCTCCTGATAGAGCTCAAACACGATGCGCTCCGCCAGACGGTAGGCCTCCTGCTGTCCGATCGCGACGCCCACGATATCGAGCCGCTGCACTTCTGCGAACAGGGGCTGCGCAAGCATAATATCGCGAAAGATATCCAGCAGATTTCCCGGCGTACTGGCCAGTGTGAGGTAATACACTCCCGGCTGCCGCCTGCCCTCCTCCGCCTTCCTGCGTATCTTCCCGATATTACAGGCCGCGTTCGGCCCCAGATAAAGCCGCTTATACCATCTCATCCTACGGCCTCCCTATAACAAAAGGGACTGCGGTTGCTCGCAGCCTCCTACGCGCGGTTCTTCCAGAGGTTGTTCCGTTTCATCTCTGTATACTCGCCGTATGCTTTTTCCAGAATCTGCTTCTCATTCGGGAATTTCAACAAATGATACGCCTCATGATATTTGTAGTATCCGGAATCTAAAAAGTATTCTTCACGCTGTGGTTTGCTGTAGTAGCTGTCCGCCATCATCAGATACCAGTGGACGTCCTTCTCGATCACGTCCTCCGGCACCGTGAAGGTGTACTGGCTCTTGCCGACGTACTTAATGATCCGCGCGTCGACGCCGGTTTCCTCCCGCACCTCACGGGTCGCCGTCTGGGGATGCTCCTCCCCCGGCTCTACAGTCCCTTTGGGCAACACCCAGCCCTCGTATTTATTCCTGTAATTTTTATACAAGAGCAGTATCTTGCCCCGAAATATTACCACACCGCCACAGCTCACTGCCTCGATCACTGCAATTCCTCCTGTCGTCTGGTGTGTCTCTTAAGAATGAATACAGCATACCATTTTTTCAGATACTTGACAAGATGAAACTTGCGGCGATGTATGAACACTACTACCCGCCGCCCTCATTCGTTTCAACGGGTGAGCGCCCCACCGCAGGCCCTACGCAGGGGAGAGCAGTCGCTGCCTTCGGGATTTTCGTCATCCGCGGGCGCGCTGGACTTAGGACCGCGGGATCTCGCGCGCGATCTGGAGAACCCGGATCTCATCGTCCCGCCCGCGACCGACCACGGGCTGCTCCCCAATCTGCACTTTTCCTTCTCGGACACGCATATGAAGATCGAACCGGGCGGCTGGTCGCGGGAAATCACGAAGCGGGAACTGCCTGTCTCAGACACCTTCGCCATCGTGGACATGAACCTCTCCCCAGGCGTGCGGGAGATGCACTCACACCAGCAGTCGGAATTCGGCTTTGTGCTGGTGGGTGGCGCACGTGTCACAGCCGTGGACGAGATGGGGCGGAATTTTATCGCGGACTGTAAGCCGGGCGAGGGCTGGATTTTCCCGAAGAACATCCCGCACTCCATCCAGGGACTGCATGAGGGCTGCGAATTTCTGATGCTCTTCGACAAGGGCGAGTATTCCGAGGACAACACCTTCTCCATCAGCGAGCTGTTTGCGCACATTCCGAGAGACGTGCTCTCCGCTAATTTCGGCTGCCCGGAATCCACGTTTGATGAGATTCCGCCAAAAGAAGTCTATATCACCGACGGCGGCGATCCCGGCCCCATCGAGTCCCAGACCATAGAGTCTCCCTACGGCGCGGTACCCCATACCTACAAGCATGAACTGATCCATGTGGAGCCCATTCTCGGCGAGGGCGGCTCCATCCGCATTCTGGACAGCCGCAACTTTCCCGCCTGCAGAAGCGTGGCCTGCGCGCTGGTCGAGGTGGAACCCGGCGCAATGCGCGAGATCCACTGGCACACCAACAACGACGAGTTCCAGTATTATATCCGCGGCGAGGCCCGCATGACCGTCTTCATGCCCGGTCCCAAGGCGCGAACCTTCAACTACCGGGCGGGCGATGTCGGTTATGTCCCCGTCGGCGGTTTCCACTACGTGCAGAACACCGGCAAGGATAAACTGGTATTTCTGGAATTTTTCAAGAGCGACCACTTCTCCGACATGTCGCTGGCGCAGTGGATGGCCAATACGCCCTCGGAGGTCATCAAGACGGTTCTGAATCTGCCGGAAGAATTTATTCAGAATCTGAAGCAGGAACGCTGCCCGGTGGTAAAGTACCCTGGATATGAGTTTCCCTATGCGGAAGGAACGCCGCAGAATATACGGTATTTTAAGAAT
>JAJPXQ010000157.1 GCA_021205385.1 Lachnospiraceae bacterium
TTTCAGCTATTACTTGCTTATGTGGCTTAAGGGCAGGTTTTCAGACAGTCTCCCCCCAGACCATCTGGAGAAGGATTTTAATCTGGTATCGGGAAATCTATATTTATTTGTAAAATCCGATCTTTTTCGACGGTTTCAACTCGTGTCTCCCTTTTGCTCATCATCTCCCAGGATATCGTCCAGATCCAGGCACTCCAGTTCTATCCCGTCAGAAGACTCTGTCTCCTTCTTATCCGCTTTCCGTTTCCTCACCTGTCCGGAGACAATATCCCACCCAAATGACAGAACCAGCAGGGCAATGATCACGCCAATAACAACCGGGCGGTTGTCCTCCGCCGTCAGCACCCGAAGCGGCGCGCCGAGACCGGGTATCCCCAGGACTACCTTGCCGACTACGTTGTCCCAAAGCACCGGTGATGCGTCCTCGGAGTCATTCGCGTCGCCCTTCGTTGTGAAGGTTCGATTACTCCGGCTGATCTCCGTCACCCGGTGTGTGACCAGTACGCCGTCCTCGTTTAAAACATAGGTAATGACGTCGCCGATCTGGATGGTCTCCGGTTCAACTGATTTGACAACGACCAGAGAATTGATGGGGTATGCAGGGGTCATGCTGTAGCTGTCGACCGAATAGAGATTCCATCCCATCACACGGATGACCACAATCGCAACTGCCACGATCACAATAATCGTGGTGACAAAGGTGGAAACAAAGTCCGCGATGACGGACCATATTTCCCCTCCTTTCGAATTTTCTTCCGTTTTCTCCACCTGACTCATTTTTCGTTTCCTATCCGGTACAAAATAATTTTTCTCATTTCTCCGCGTAATAAGCATTCAAAAAGTCCTGATACATCTTCTCACCCTCCTGTCGGGCGGCTGCCGCCTCTTCGAAGGTTCGGTAGGTGCCAAGATCGTATCGCTTCCCGCGAAATTCAATTGAAGCGCGCCATTTGCCGTTCTTACGACGATACACTCCCCTGTGGCCACTTGTATTTGCGGCGTTCTCTCTCTGGCATGCGATTCTCTCAATACAGGTACCGTCTACAAAATGAATGGCTTTCTCCATATTTTTCTTCCGCTGTTCGTCCTGCAGACAGCCACAACTGCGCACATGCCCCTTTTTCAGCTGATCGGCCGGGCTCACGATTTCCTTTCCGCAGTCACAGACGCATCTCCACATCACGGAACTTCTGTAACGCTGTTCGGTCGGTTCCACTGCGGTCAACCTGCCGAAACGCTCTCCGGTCAGATCCATTGCCGATTCTCTGCCCTTCTTTTTTTTGAGGCATCCACAGCTCTTTGTATGGCCGGATTTCAAATGATATGCTTCTACAACGCATTCTTTTCCGCAGTCGCAGACGCATCGCCAGTAACGTCGACCATTTTGCGGCGAAGCCTCAGCAAGCACACGCAGGCTGCCAAACCTCATGCCCGGCGCGGGAGTTTTTAGTTCTGATTTCATAGTTGCACTCCATCGCATCTTTTGACTGTTCAAGCGAAGCTTCCACCTGTAAGATAAAAACAGACAAACCGCCGCTTTCGTCAGGAATTTGAAGGGATGCTCTCTAAGTATTCCACTAAGAGATCTATTTCGAAGAAATGCAGTAAAATCAGGCACTTTCTCTGCTTTTCTGACCACGATTCTGACCACTTACGAAGGAACATGGCAGTTTGTTGATCTGCTCTTTTTTTGAATCCAGGGAGGGATGGACATAGCGCTGGAGGGTGATCTTTACATTCGAATGCCCCATAATTTCGCTGAGAGATTTCAGATCAACGCCATTCTCGACACAGCGGGTGGCAAAGGTATGCCGAAGTGTGTGCCAGGTATGTTCTGCTACACCTGCTCTTCGCAGCAGCCTTTTGAAACGTGCCAGACACACCCGAGGCTCCATATACTTTTCCGTACCGGTCAGCAAATATGCTTCACCTTTCCTTTGTCGTTCCTGCATATATCGGAAAACAGGGGCCGGAAGCGGAACTGTACGCAGGGAGCAGTCTGTCTTTGGACTGCCAATGACCACTTTTGTCTTAGAGTCTGCATTCATATCCATGTTAGGGATCCGCGACAGAGTGCGGCTGACCTTTAGTGTTCCGTTCTGGAAATCAAAGTCTTCCCAGCGCAGTGCACATACTTCCCCGATCCGAAGACCTCCGTAGAGGGAGAGCAAAACGCCAAGAGAGAATGGCTGATCTTCTTTTCGCAACACCGACTCCACACGCGCCTGTTCCCGTTTTGTCAGGACGTTGACCGGAGGCTGCCGCATACAGACAGACGGGCAGTCCGGAATGAAATCGGTCAATCCGCATGATCTGGCATAGGACAATATCTGCTTTAAAATTGCCTTCAGATCGGACACCGTCTTATTTGCAAGAACTCCGCCATCCCGCTTTCGCCCGTGTTGTCTCCGACTCATCAAAAAAGCCACCATTCTCTCAGAGGTAAGCTCTGACACGGTCAGTCCTCCAAGCTCCGGCAGTATATGATTCTCCACCATAATCCGATAATATGCATAGGTTGATTCCTTCACCAGAGGCCTTTTCTTCTCAAGCCAGCTCTGTGTGACTTCCCGCAGCCGCAATGAGGCACAGCTATTGTGAATATCAACGGAGTCTTCCTGCAAGAAAGCATGTTTTCTGCGCCGCACCTCCTGGTATGTACGTCCATACAGGTATTTATAATTCGTCTTCCCATCTATGGGGCTGCCCTGCACCACCCTCGCCTCCCAGCGACCGTCCATACGCTTCCGAATATTTTCTCCACGCCTGCCCATATATATGCCCTCACTTCCTTAGAAAAATAGTGGTCAGATTTTCTGACCACGAATTTGACTACCCGCCCTTGTATTTCTCCTGCTGATAAACATATTTTCCCTTGCCTGTTCCAGAAATCCCCGGCAGTTTTCTGCAAATTTAAATTGACATAAATCGTCTCAAAGAGTATACTTACTGTCATAGAGGGGAGTTTCTGCAAATTCCCTGCTCTTTAAGTGGAATACTTAAAGAGCTTTATTTTTTTGCAAATTATCAGTTTCCGCTGTGCAGCACGACTGTGCGAACGAGAGCTCTTCCAGAATAGCCATAATATGCTTTTGGTTGCCTGGTATCAATTCGTTGAATTTTTCTATAAATTCTTTTTCGACGTTCATTTCCATAGAAGTATCTCCTTTCTTGCTTACTATGAAAGTATAGTATCATAACATAGCGAGTATTTCAAGAAATAGTTACCATTTACTTCACTTGCAATGTGAGCATATTTATGCTATCGTAAGAACCATAAAATAGTGGAGAATTTCCGATGACAACGAACCAACGTGTGAAAGAAGTGCGCCAGGCATTAGGACTGTCCCAGGCAAAATTTGCAAAAGCAATCTCTATTTCTAACGGATATATCGCCGCGATTGAACTGGGAAATAGAACGGTAAATGATCGTCTTCTAAAACTGATTGCTGCTGAATTTGACGTAGAAGAAAAGTGGCTGAAAACCGGTGAAGGTGCTATGTTTAAAGAACAGCCCGATCGGACAACAGAATTGGCCTTTGCCACATTTAGGAAATTAAAACCTGAATACCAGCAATATATTCTTCATCAGATCGACGAACTGCTGAAAATTCAGGAAAAAGAAAAAATGGACACCCCCGCTTCTTCCGGCGCTTGATGAATAACGTATTTTGTGAAAAGAAACCACAGGGGCCACCGCGAAATGCGATGGCCCCATAACTGATTATTGCAATAATTTAGTCCTCTTCCGGCGCAAGCTCCGTCGTCAGTTCCTTCGGCGGGCAGATCTTCGAAAATACCAGGAAGAAGATCAGCGCCACGACAAGGCCCGGAACAATCGTCTGGCTGAAGTGAATGCCGAACAGATTGCCGCCCGAGAAGTTGTCAAGGTAAATGACCATGACCGAGCCGGAGATCAGCGCCGCGATCGTTCCAGCCAGAGACGCTCCCTTCCAGTAGTGCCCCAGTACGTACGGAAAGAAGGCGCCTGCCGCACGCAGAGTAAAGCAGAACATGAGAAGATTTACAATACTCGAGGTATTGAACATCGCGATGAACATGGACGCGATACCCACAATACCCATGACAATCTTGGTGACTCTCATGACTTCCTCGTTCGTCGCTTCCGGCTTCAGAACCGCGCGGTAGATATCATTCGCAAAGATACTTCCCGCTCCCAGAAGATCGGAATCCGAGGAGGACATTGTCGCCGAAATGATACCCGCAAACAGAATCCCACAGATGATCGCCGGCAGCGCTTCAATTGCCAGCACCGGCAGCGCATAACGTGCTCCCACATCCGCGAAGTCGTCCGCACGGAAGGTTCCCATATTGATCAGCGCCAGCGTGATCACGCCGAGCACCGCGGGGATAAAGGCATAGATAAAATTGACAAGCGCCGCCAGGATAGAGCCCTGTCTCGCCGACTTGCCGTCTCTCGCAGAATAGTAGCGGGATACCGCTTCCTGGCCAACCGTAAAGGTCGCCACGTACATGATGGTGAGCGAAATAATATCGGAAATCGAATATCCGGACAGCATCCCGAAGGTCTCCGACGGCACATTCGCCACGACATTTCCCCAGCCGCCTGCCAGATTGATGGCAAAAGGAACAGCAATGATCATGCCGATCACAATCAGGAACACCTGCACAAAATCGGTCAGCGTCACGCTCCACATACCGCCCATCACCGAATAAAGGATAACGACAATCGCGACAATCAATACAGCCAGCTTATAGCTGATGCCCAGCATGGTCGATAAGATAACAGCCGACGCGATAAACTGGCCTGCGGTCAGTCCTACCAGCGGCAGCAGCATGATGATCGCCGTGACCAGACCTGCGCTCTTCCCATAGCGCCGGCGGAAATATTCCGGCACCGTCTTCACAGTCGCTTCACGGAATTTCGGCGCGAGAAACGTCAGAATCACAAAGGCGAAGCCCATCGTAATGATGTACCAGGACGATGAAAGACCATAGCCGCTCATACCGTTCTGCACGACGCCCAGCGAGCTGCCTCCGCCAATTTCTGTGGCAGCCAATGTTCCCGCCATCAGAAGCGGACCCAGACGGCGTCCGGCGACCATGAAATCCGTATTCGACTTGATCCTCTGAGACGAATACCAGCCAATAAACAGCATAATCAGCAGGTAGACGACCACGATTACCGTTACAGTCAGATTCACTTGCATACATTCCCTCCTTCTGGAAACACAGTGTATTTCCTGTGAAATAGATTCAGGGCAAGCTGCCAAACCGATATGGATGGCATCCTTGCCCCGTTAAGCAAAGTATACTTTCTGCCTGGAAATTTGTCAATATACCATAATTTATCTGATTTACGACAGCACATTCATCACAACGCAGCCCGCCAGGATCAACCCGATTCCCATGACACCCGCGGGAGAGATCATTTCCCCGAAGATAAACCGTGAAATCGCAGCGGTCACGATAATGCCCACGCCGCACCATACCGCATAGGCGATACCCAGATTAATACCGGTGACGGCACGGGAGAAGCTGACGTGACAGACGAGATAAGCCAGCAAACTGAAGATCGTCGGAATGACCTTCGAAAATCCTTCCGAATACTTCAGAAGCGTCGTCCCGACGATCTCCGCGCCGATGGCCAGCGCAAGAAATAAATAAGCCATACGGTTTTCCTCAGTTCGTAATTGTCTCGCCTGTGACCTTGTCAAAAACATGAATATTCTCCAGGCTGAAGGCGTAGCCGACACGGTCTCCGGGACGGAAGCTCTGCTCTGTTCCGGCCTTTACAATCAACTTTTCGTCCGTTCCGTCCTGATTGAGGTAGATAATCGCCTCCGAACCGAGCATCTCGTAGACATCCACCGTACCCGTCCCGCAGGCTTCCTCCGCCTCCGGCGCGCAGATATGCACATGCTCCGGCCTGACGCCGACGACAATGTCCTTCCCGACGATATCCTTATTCTGCATGTTCCGCACCTTCTCCACCGTCAGCGCGACGGTCTTACCCCTGAGCCGGATGCCGAGCGCCCCATCTTCGAAAACAACATTGCCGGACAGGAAATTCATCGGCGGCGTGCCGATAAAACCGGCCACAAACTGATTTGCAGGATAGCGGAACAACCGCTCCGGCGTGTCTACCTGCTGTACGACGCCGTCCTTCATGACGACGATCCGCGTACCGAGCGTCATGGCCTCCGTCTGGTCGTGGGTGACGTAGATGAAGGTCGTATTCAGCTGATGATAGAGGCGGGCGATCTCCACGCGCATCTGTCCGCGGAGCTTCGCGTCCAGATTGGACAGCGGCTCATCCATCAGGAAGACCTTCGGCTTGCGGACAATCGCACGTCCCATCGCGACACGCTGCTTCTGTCCGCCTGAGAGCTGGGAGGGCTTGCGGTCCAGCACCTCGGTGAGTCCTAAGATCTCCGCCGCCTCATTCACCTTCCGCTCGATCTCCTCTTTCTTCTCATGATGAATTTTCAGGCTGTAGCCGATGTTTTTGCGGACGCTCATATGCGGGTAGAGCGCGTAATTCTGGAACACCATCGCGATATCTCGATCGCTCGCCTCCACCTCGTTCATGCGGACGCCGTCGATCAGCAGCTCGCCCTCGGTAATATCTTCCAGACCTGCGATCATCCGCAGCGTCGTGGACTTTCCGCAGCCGGACGGGCCCACAAAAATGATGAACTCATTGTCCTTGATCTCCAGGTCAAAATCTTTCACAGCCTCAAAGCCGTTCTCATATCTTTTATACACATGCTTCAATACGATATTCGACATTTTTCTTCTCCTCATTATTTACGCTGCGTACAAGCGCGGGCAGGTCTGCCACAGAATCGATCAGATAATCGGCCAGCGGCGCAAGAGAGCTCTCCGTCCCCACTCCGCTGCGCACCGCGATCCCCAGTGCGCGCCCGTTTTTTGCAAAACGCATATCGTTCGGCGTATCGCCGACGACCGCGATCTCCTCCGGGGAAATCTCCCACTGTCCGGCGGCCGTCCCGATCAGCCGCCCGTCCGGCTTCTCCGGAAGGTTCACACCGGTCACACCGAAAAATGAAAATTCTCCAAGCACCCGCAGGGATGTAAGACAGCTTCGCGTCGATTCCCAGCCATCCGAAGTGGCGATGCCCACTCGGATTTCCATCGCCTTCAGAGTTTGCAGCAGCCGTTTTACATTCGTAAACGTGGGATAATGGGTCAGCTTTTCGCCGACTTCCTCATAAAACAGCCGCTCCAGGTCTGCCGCGAGCCCTTCATCCCTTTTTTCCAGCACACCGGAAAGGTCTTCTGCGATTTCCCCGTAGGATTTACAGGCCAGCGCGCCCTCCGGGTCGACGAGATTCCCGGATACTCCCATTTTAAGAAGAACCTCTTCTCTCTTATCCGGAACATTGTACTCTCCGCAGCGCCTCTCCGCCACGCGCGTGGCCGCAGGCACCCAGACCTTGTGGAAATCAATCAGCGTTCCATCCTTGTCAAATAAAATTCCCTTTATTTCCATTGTCTCTTAAGCTCCTCCGCAGCCTCGCCAAAGCTTGAGAAGCGATGCTCCTTTCTCCCTCTCGTGACCGGATTCCCGTAGAAAAGGAAGGCGCCGTCCTGCTCCCTTGCGCCGAAGCGAATCCAGTGATAATCTTCCTCCAGGAGTTCCACCTCGCCCTCCGCCAGCCAGCGCCCGTCTTCGGTACGGGTCACCGGACAGCTTTGAAAGACGCCATTGTGAAAGAAAAAGATATCCGGCTGCTCCTGTGGACCCTTCAGCATAATCCGATACGGGAAACGCCGCATTCCTTCCGGGAGCTGCGCGCCAAAATGTACATTACTCTCAATTTCACAGTGTCTTGTCACATAAGCGTGACAGCCGCGCAGTGCATCCAGAAGATTCGCGGGACTTAAGTTCTCCATATAGAGCCAGGTCGCCGGGTCACCCGCGATGGACGGCTCCGCAGCGTCGCCATAGCGCTCGTCGATCCGATTGTGCGAATCGCTGCCGCCAATCGCGCAGATGCGCCAGCCGTCCTCCCAGAGCAGATCGGAAAGCAGGATCGTCTTCTCATTCGCCGTGTGCGCGTCGGCCTGCTCATCCGCCTCATAGGTCGGATCATTGACGATCTCCAGGCAGTCCATCGCCGCGAGCGGCAGTTCTGCAAGGAGCCATTTCCAGATATGAAGGAAAGGATGATTGACGCTGAAAAGCCAGCTTCGCTCCGCGCACTCTTTCAGAAGCTCCCTCCAGTCTTCTTTCAGAAGCTCCTCCTCTTTGTCAGCGAGAAAACGCTCCAGCGTCCCCGGCATCCGGTCGATGCCAAAGAGGTTCGCGTGTCCCAGCGTCGTTGTGATCTCCACGCCGGGCACAACCATCGTCCGGGTCAGCGGCCAGCCGCTGTGCAGCGTATTGTGCTCCGTCGGCACATAATAGTCCAGCCCCATCAGATTCGCCT
Organism: Lachnospiraceae bacterium; assembly: GCA_021205385.1. Taxonomy (GTDB): domain Bacteria; phylum Bacillota; class Clostridia; order Lachnospirales; family Lachnospiraceae; genus Hominiventricola. Next base: position 8,439 of record JAJPXQ010000157.1, read on the forward strand.
TCCCGCTGGCCGCCTGCGGCGTCTCCTTCCCGTCCGAAAGGCGGGTGTGCGTGTGCAGATCGCCCTTGTACCAGGCTGTGCCTTTTCTGTATACTCTGGTAAAATCATAGTGGCTATAGGCGAAGCCCGGCTCCGCCCAGATTTCGCCGCCGATCACCTCCGTGACGGATTCCCAGCGATCCGACACGCTCACATGGAAATGAATGTCCGGCGCGCCTTCCAGAAATTTCAGATACTCTGCAAAAAGGAAAACGCTGACACTCCAGCGCCCCGACGGAATCCCGCCCGGCACGCCGCCGATCGTCGTATCCGCGCTCTCCTCCCCGATCAGGATCGTCGGCTCGCTGTAGCCCAGCTGCTTCAGAAAACGAACGCGTCCCTGCGGGTCCTTCACCAGCAGGAACGTAAGAAGCGTATACTTACCTGGAAGATCATGCTTCAGGCAGAGACGGCCGCAGCCGGAAGGAACCTCGAAGGTTCCCTCCTGCCGGGTGGCCGCCTTCCGGCCAATCGTAAACGTAAGTTCCGCTTCGTTCATCACTGTCCCAGCACCTCATCGAGCGCTGCCTGCGCCGTCGCCTGCGCCTCGTCAAGCGCCTCCTGCGCAGAGATTCCCTCCAGCTCTACCTTATCCGCCGCGATGGACAGCGCGTCAACGATTTCGCCGCCGGTCGGGTCATAGGGATAGATCGAACCATGCGTTGCCTGCGATACCGGCACTGCCGCCTGCGGATTCTCCGCGACATAGGCCTGATAATCCGCATCCTCATCCATATCGGTTCTCACCGGCACATAGCCCGTCGCCATCGTCCACTTTGTCTGGCTGGATGTGGAGGTGAAATATTTCATGAATTCATAAGCGCCCTGCTTTTCCGCGTCTCCGGAACTTTCCAGCACGCTGAGCACCAGCGCCTCCGCCAGCGGCGCGGACTCGGAATCCTCATCAAAGGCAGGCTGTTCGATCGCCGCCACCACGCTGAAATCCAGATCTGCCTGATCTCCCGAGGAACCGGTGTAACCGCCCGCCACGCCGTTCAGCGCATCATCCATCGTCGTGTACCAGTACTCCCAGCCCTGTCCGCCGGAGTGCACTGTCATGATCTCATCGTCATGGATCCAGGTACGGATCGCCTCCCAGGCCTCCACCCATTCCTCAGAATTGATCAGAACCTGCGTGCCGTCCTCGCTGAGCACGCTGGCACCGTTGCTCATCGCGATGTCGATCAGATTCTGATAACCGTACATGGGCTCCCAGCCATAGTCATAACCGGCGTCCTTAATCTTCTGTGCAGCCTCCGCCAGATCCTGCCAGGTTTCAATGCTCTCAGGGTCAATACCCGCCGTTTCGAAGGCCTCGATATTGTAGTAGAGCACCTGCGTTGTGCCGTAGGCCGGAATCGCGAAGAGCTTTCCGTTGTCATCCTCGCCCTGGAAGAACGCGTCGATGTACTTCGAACGATCGTATTCCTCATCCGCCTCCGTGTAGGCCGTCAGATCGGTCAGCACATTCTTGTCCGAGAGCACCCGGGCTGTGCTGGTTCCGAGCAGCACCAGATCCGGCGCGACGCTGCCCGCGATCGCTGCCTGAAGCTTCTCGTAAGTCTCCGTGTAGTCGGCCTGCGTCACAGTCGTTACATAATAGGTATCCTGCGAAGCGTTGAACTCATCCACGATCTCCTGCACGACGTTCACCGCCGTCTTGCCGCCCGCGTACCAGAATTCCACCTCTACCGCACCATCCGACGCCGCAGCGTCGCTTCCATCGGACGAGCTGCTCCCCGATGCCGCAGACGCGGTCGACGAACCGGAACCACAGCCGGTCAGCGCGCCGAGCGTCAGCGCTGACAACAAAAGCATTGCAATCAGTCTTTTTTTCATGTTCTTTTTCCTCCTCTTTGGGGCCTTTAGCCCTTCATTCCGGTGTCTCCACCGATTCCATTGATGAACCATTTCTGCGTGAAGGCAAACAGGATCAGCAGCGGGATGACGATCAGCGAACTGCCCGCCATGACCAGCGCCCATTCCGTACCATAGGCCCCTCCCTCGATGAAGAAGCTGCGAAGTCCCTGCGACACCAGATATTTACTGGAATCATTGGTGATCAGGGAAGGCCACATGTAGTTGTTATATGCTGAAATGAAGCTCATCAATCCAAAAGTAATAAATGACGATTTCGTCATCGGGCAGACAACCTCCCACAGAATGCGGAAATGTCCGCCGCCATCCATACGGGCCGCTTCCACCAGCCCCTTCGGCACCTGCATGAAGGCCTGCCGCAGCAGGAAGATACCGAAAATGCTGA
>JAJPXQ010000167.1 GCA_021205385.1 Lachnospiraceae bacterium
CTCCATATCCGTTTTTCGTAACGATGATAGGAACATCGCTCTCCTTGCAGGTCTGTGTGATCTGCGCTGTGTTTTTGAGTTCATTGATCGGTATTACTTTTGGTAATTGCTGCATCATAGCTATACACCTCCGAAAATTCTGTGCTAATTATATTCTTATTATACCGTAATTAGCACAGAAGTCAATAGGCACAGAGGTAACAGAATTCATACTTTTATTGATGATTGGGGAGCAATTTATTCCTCGTATTCAAAAAATGTTCCCCAAAAAACATTGACTGTTGGGGAACATTATAGCAGAATAATATTATAATTGCTTGTACAAGAGAGGAACCATCCCACGATGAACATCGCAGTCTACTTAGGAGCAAATGAAGGAAATCTCCCCATTTACAAAGAGCGCGCCGCCGAGCTGGGGCGCTGGATCGGGGAAAACGGGCACCGTCTGATCTACGGCGGAAGTAAATGCGGCCTGATGGGCGTTCTGGCGCAGCAGGCGCTGAAGCACGGCGCGGAGGTCATCGGCGTCGAGCCTGTGTTTTTCGTTGAAGAGGAAATTCAGCTGGAGGGCCTGACGCAGCTCATCGTGACCGACAATATGAGAGAACGGAAAGCCCGGATGATAGAGCTTGCCGAAGTCTTCATCGCGTTCCCGGGCGGCACCGGTACCGCGGAGGAGATCGCTGAGGTGATCAGCGCCGGTTCGCTCGGCCACTTGCATGGTATCTACGGTTATTACAATGTGAATGGCTATTATGAATTTGCGCGAAACGGCTATGACCAGATGGTCTCGCAGGGCTTTCTGTCCCTGGAAAACAGAGCGAAAATCAGATTCTGGAATACACTTGATGAGATCGCGAATGAATGCACCCACGGCTGACCATTATCAGGAGAACCATTCCGGATAAAGGAAAGCCGCGGGCACTTCGTTGTCAAACTTTCACATTCGTTACTCAGAACATGATCTTGCTCATGTTGTCGATCTCCTCCGAGAGCGCTTCATACACGCCCGGGAAGGTGCTCATGGCGAGTCCCTGAGAAGCATTGGGAATGAAGTACAGCTTTCCGCACTCTCGGCAGGCTCTCTCGACTTCCCGCCTCACAACGTCCTGCGTCCATCCCTCATAATCTACCGAAGCGCTGTCAATACCGCCCATGAAAGAAATCTGTCCGCCGTATTTCTGAATCAGCTCCGGAATATTATTCGAAGTCATGACACCCTGCCAGATGTCGATGCCCATATCGATCATATACGGGACCAGCGTCGCCGCATAGGAATCGGAGTGGTGCACGATCAGTTCCACGCCATGGCTCTTATAATAGCCATACACTTTCTTATATGCCGGCAGGAAAAACTCTTCGAACATATCCGGCGATATAAACGTGGACTTCTGGCTCCCCCAGTCGTCATGATGGAAAAGTGCATCCGGCTTGATATACTTGCAGATTTCCTCTGCCAGCGCCAGTTCCCACTCGGTAATATACTCTATCAGCTCCAGCAGGGCTTCCGGCTCCTCATAGAAGGCGATCAGGCAATTCTGAATCTCCATCAGATAATGGCACTGTTCAAAGATGCCCGGCGCTATGAATGAGGTCACGAACTGTTCATTCCGGTCCACTGCCTCTGCCTTCGCGATGTACGGCTCCCACGCGGAAGCAGGGAACACCACATTCGGCGCGTGAACATACTCTCTCCAGCGCGTCACATCCTTGCAGACAATACTCTCCTCGTCATGCACCGGAAACGCTCCCGGTACGCCCTTGGGCCAGGATCTCTTCACGCCCCAGGCGTTTATGACGTTGAGTTCGCCCGGCTTCGGCGCCGGATTGTGCTCGCTGAACGGGGTACCGACCTGCATGGCAAACGCTTCATACTGATTGACAAATCGATCCGGCTTGCCTCCGTGAATGGTCTCCAGCAGATTTTGTCTTTTACTTAACATTTTTCTCCCACCTTTCACTTGTATTTCTGTCCTGTACATGATCATACTTAATATTTTCCGTATTTGTCAAGTGTCTCGAACATCGCGTCCAGATTCTCCGGCTTGCAGTTTTCCAGCAGCGCGTTGAAGTCAAAGATGTAACCGCCGCCCGGCATGCAATCGTCGAGAAGCTGCCTTGTCTGCCGGATGACTTCCTCCTTCTTGCCGAACTCCAGAACACTGGCGGAGAGATTGCCGGAGATGCAGGCAGTGCCGCCGAGAATGCGCTTGGCCTCTTTCATATTCACCTTCTCGAAATGATACAGAACCTTCCCCTTCGGCACATCGGTCAGATACTCGAGCCGTGTGTCATACGGCCCTTCGGAATAGATGAAGGGAGTCGCACCCCATTCAATCAAGGCCATCATAATCTTCTTCAGTGGTTTCCAGTACAGGCGCTCATACTGCTCGCCGTTCATGAAGCCGTCCATGGCCTTGTGCAGCGGGAAGAAGACCCGTTTCACCGGCATATCGACATATTTCAGATACTGCAGAGCCTGAATCTGCTGATCCGCAAACATATCACAGGCCCGTTCCATGTATTCCTGCATGTCTTCGTCAATCAGATCTTCAAAGATACCCATCGTGCCGCGGAAATAGTCGCCGAGAATGTCATAGGGAGCCTCCGATATGCCGGAGACATACGCAGGGAAGCCCAGTTCCGTGAGCTGCTGCCTGTATTTACCTGTGGCAGCCGCTGCCTCCCGGTCCGCCTCACCGATCTCATTCAGAATCTGATAAGCATTTGCCATCTCCGGACTGGTGAACGGCGCCAGCAGGCTGGTGCTCAGAACAACCGTCGGGCGCATATTGATCCCCGAGAAAGCTTTCAGCGACGGAAATGCGCGGGGAATGTACTTGCGAAGCATAAAACCAGTGAAATCATCCAGCATCTCCGGATACTCTTCCTGGGTCATGAATTCCCGCTCGATGACCTGATGGGAGCTGTAATCAGAGACACAGGTGCCGGGTTTGCCGGGCCAGTCGATCATCTGTGAGTCGGCGAGCTCATTTGCGCGCCCACTGGTAAAACCGGAAAAAGTGTGCACGTCGCACATGGGGTGATCCGCATAGAACTTGACAGCGGCCTCCCCTGCCTTCTCGTAGTCATAGTAAAGATCCCGGTAGCAGGAACCGTTTGCGCGCTGCATATACGAGCTCATGTAGGGAGCGACCGGCACTCGGTCCGGCGTCCCCAGAGCGATCGCCGTCTCCATGCGCTGCCTCCGCTCTTCAAATAATTTTGCGTTTTCTTCTGACATAAACTTTCCCCTTTCTGACTGAATTTTCTGATATCTTCATTATAGGATGATTTCAGGAAGATTCACAGCCGTCATTGGTTGTTATTTTCTGTCTTACATGCTACAATGTGTAGCGGGGTGAAAATTTTGAAAATTACGTCAGAGATGCTGTTCTTTCTTCTTTCAGAAAAATATCCGCTCAAAGTGGAGCATATCGGGCGGGCGCAGCTTCCGATCAAACGAATCCTTCCGTGGAAAGCGGAAGAGACTTTACAGGACGATGTTCTTTATCTGGTTCCGGGAGAAGAGACACCCATGGGAAAACCGAATCGAAAGCCCGGGAATTTTCTGTTTGCAGACACTTCCTGTGCAGATATGCCGGAAATTCTTTCGGAGGACAACTGCGCAGTTTTGCATGAGAAAATACAGGCAGCCGAATTTACACTGCTTGTGATGGAGCTGTATCAGCGGCTGACGCAGTGGGACGCCCGTTTCCTGGAAACGATTCTTTCCCGAAGGGATTACCGGGAAGCGATGTCTTTTGGAAGGGAACTGCTGCGCTGGAAATACGCGGTGATCGATCTGGATATGCGGCTTCTCTATTCCACGCCGGATTATATCCGTTTGGAATCGGGAAATCCGGAATATGTTTCGAAGGATAATATCGAGATGCTGCTGTTAAGCCCGGAATTTCATGAGGCAGCGCACTATCATGGATCATTTTATTATTACGACGATTATAACTCTGAAAATCTGCTGTGCTACAATCTGACGCAAAATGGACAATATTTTGCGCGGCTCGTCATGCGCGTCGGCGGGAAGGACAGCGAAATTTCTCCCGGGGCGCGGGAGATTTACGAGGTCTTCGCCGCACATCTGGAGGAAGTGATCCGTTTCGATCCACATGTCCTAAGCGGACATTTCAAGGATCAGATGCATCGGCTGTTTCAGTCGCTCGTGGTCGGAAAAGAGCCGAATCCCGGTTTTGCATCCGCCACCCTGAAAAAAATGGGCTGGAAGGAGCAGGACGCCTATACCGTCTTTAAGCTGGTTTTTTATGAGGAGGAGGGCTGGAAAACACAGCTTGAGATCACGCTTCCTTATCTGACACGTGAACTGGAAAATCAATGGCTGCACTCCTGCGCGGTCGTGGAAGGCTCCTCGATCCTCTGGATCATCAATCGAAGCCTGTCAGGGACGGATGTAGATTCGCATGATTTCCGGCAGCAGGTCGCCTCCTTTGTGCGCGATCATGTATGCAGTGCCGGACAGAGCTCCTGTTTCCATGGGTTTTCAAAGATCCCCTTCGCCGTGCGCGAGGCAGAGATGGCGCTGCAAATCGGTCAGATAAAAAATCCGCAGTTCTGGTTTTTCTTGTTTGACGATTATCGACTGGAGTATATGCTTGACAGAGTAAAGGAAGAGCTGCCGTTCTCCATGCTCTGCCATCCGGCGATCTCGCAGCTTCTCGCTTATGACCGGGAACATGGCACCGAACTTAATGAAACACTTCAGGCCTATCTGCAGTCTCACATGAATATGACCGCAGCGGCGGAGCGCATCTATGTCCACCGAACCACCTTCTGCAGAAGAATGAATCATATCCGCAGCCTGACCGGCCTTGATCTGGACAACCCGGATACTGTTCTGGAACTGATGCTGTCCTACCGGCTCTCTCCTTAAAACGAGAAGCTCAGCTTCCGGTTTTCCAGATATCGCAGCATCCAGTAGGGATTTATCGCCATCTCCTGATCTGCCCCAAGCGGGATATAGATGCCGACATGCAGATGCACGGGAAACTGCCCCGTCGTACCCTCCTCGCCGTAGCCGGAGTCTCCCATGTAGCCAAGGATTTCCCCGGCGTACACACGGTCCCCTGCCTGCCATTCCTTTCCATAGGAGTGCAGATGCGCGTAGTAGTAATAATTCCCATTTGCGGAGCGGATACCGATGCGCCAGCCGCCCTTCTCCAGCCATCCCACTTTCTCCACCGTTCCGTCTGTCATGCTGAGCACGGGATAGTAACCGCTCTTATCGAGATCGGCCATGATGTCGATGCCTTCGTGACTGCGCGTTCCGCCGTAGGTTCGCTCCGCATGCCAGGTATTTTCGAAGGAAACGGTCGCAGACGCGTTCGACTCCGACTCCGGAACCGGAAAACAGGAAAGCTCTTCCCAGACGCCGTCCAGCCGCATTTCATATGCTTCAAACCCGTCATTTATATCAGAATCGTCAGGCATTCGTTCTGCCAGGAGTTCATTCAGCCAGAGAAGTTCTCCCACGATCAGACAGACCAGCAGAAGCACGGCAAGAAGCATGCATGCGATTTGTCGGATGGAATTCATAATTCGCCGCCCGCCCCATAAACTGTACAAAGTCAGTTTACTTATATGGTGGCCGCGTGAAAAAAATACTTTATATCTTTTGTTGTATCGCCGTTCTCATACTTTTCTTCACGCATCCGGCAGCGGTCGCACTCGGCTGCTCCGCAGGCTTAAATCTCTGGTACACGGCGGTTCTGCCCTCTCTGCTGCCCTTCCTGATCGTGTCGAGTCTGCTCGTCGGCACCGGACTCTTCCGCTATCTGAACCGTTTCTATGCGCCGCCACTTTCCCGTCTGCTCGGCATCTCGCAGGAAGGCTGCTATGCGGTACTTATGGGTTTTCTCTGCGGCTTTCCGATGGGTGCAAAGGTCACGGCGGATCTCGTACGCGAAGAGCATATTTCTATAGATGAGGGAAACTATCTCCTGAGCTTCTGCAACAATGTGAGTCCGGCTTTCTTCCTGAATTACATCTGTCTTGCGAAGCTCGGCTGCCGATCAGTGCCCTGGCCATTGGTCGGCGTCTTCTATGCTGTTCCGCTGCTGTATGGATTTTTCACAAGGCCGCTGCGGCATTTTCAGAGAGAAACCGGACAGACAGCAAAACAGGCATCTCTGCATCGGATTGATTTTCCGATGCTGGATGCCTGTATCATGGACAGTTTCGCGACTGTCACCCGCCTTGGCGGTTACATTATCTTATTTTCCATTCTGACCCGGCTGAGCACGCTGCTGCCGCTGGGAACGTCTGCCAGTGTATTCCTTGGTGCGCTGCTGGAAATCAGCGGCGGCATTGACGGTATCGTCCTGTCAGCCACCGACATTTCATCTGTACTTCGAACTTCTCTCGTCTGTGCCTGCGCGGCCTTCGGCGGCTTCAGCATCTGTGCACAGACCAGAAGCGTCATCGCGGATACTCCGCTTCGTCTGCGCAGCTATCTCGCGGGGCGGATCGTGATCACTCTTCTGACTCTTCTGTCGGTGCTGCTTCTGCCGACTGCGGCGCCAGCTCTGCGCGATTGCTGGTGATCACATTGTAGAAATCCTGGAAATTGTTCATCATCGCTGTGTAACGGGTGTTCGAGGTCTCGACCACATTGCTGACCATCGTCTGCAGATTCGCCAGCATGTCGTCCGTGTACTGGATCGCGCCGAGCCGGATCTCATTCGCATCACGTGTCGCATTGTCCAGAATCTCCTGCGCCTGCGCGGTCGCCATCTCGATCACCTGATTTGCCTGCGCGTAAGCCTGCTGCATAATCTCATGCTCATTGACAAGTTCCTGATTCTGGATATTAGCCTGGGCGATGATCGCTTCCGCCTTCTGCTGCGCGTCGGCCAGAATTGCGTCCTTATTTGCGAGAATCTTCTGGTAGCGCTTGATCTCCTCCGGCGTCTTCATACGAAGCTCACGGAGCAGCTCCTCCATCCGCTCGCGGTTCACGACAATCTTGTCTCCGGATCCGAGCAGCGGTCCCTTACAGGTATCGATATAATCCTCGATTTCTTCTATAATCTGTTCTATCCGACTGTTGGCCATAGTCTCATTCCCCTTATAATTAAATTCAGGTTTCCCTGTTCTTTGCCATTATTATGCTAAGTATACCCCACGAAAATCAATTCCGCAAGAGGCGGGCGTATGAATATTTCCATTTCTCCTTGAATTCCTACTATTCACATAGTATAATAGGTTCATCTTTTGAAACAGAGGATCCCATTATGATGATTTCAACGAGAGGTCGCTACGCGCTTCGCCTTCTGGTCGATATGGCAGAGCACCAGGGCGACGACTATATGCCGCTTCGCGAAATTGCAGAGAGGCAGGATATTTCCGAAAAATATCTGGAGAGTATTGTCAATCTTCTGGTTAAGGGAAAAGTGCTGACCGCCCTTCGCGGAAAGAAGGGCGGATATCGCCTGCGCAAATCTCCTGATCAGTACACGGTACGCAGCATTCTGGAGCTGACGGAAGGCTCTCTCGCCCCCGTCACCTGTCTGGACAGCGGGCAGAAGACCTGCAGCCGGCTGGCAGACTGCCGCACGCTGCCACTCTGGCAGGGGCTTGACCGTGTGATTTCTGAATATCTGGACAGCTACACGATCGAAGATCTGATGAGACAGGAAAGTTCAGGCGACAATTACGTCATCTGACGCTGCATCCGCCTGTAGAACACCAGACAAATCACAATCCCGCATACGGTAGCGGTCGGTGCGGCGAGCCCAATCCACGTCAGCGAGGCATTTGGCTGAATACTCATGAACCAGGACATCGGAAGCCGGATCAGGAAAGACTGGATCAGTCCCTGGATCATGACCAGCATCGAACGGGCATGCCCGTTAAAGTAGCCATAAAAGCTGAACAGGATGCTCGTGACGACCGCCTCCGGCGCAAATCCCTTCAGATACTCCGCCGCTCTTAAGATAACCGCTTCGTCTGTTGTGAATATTCCGGCCAGCAGATCTCCATGAAAAAATGTCATATAGCAGATAAAGACGCCGATGCCCGCGCCGATTGCCATACCGCATTTCATCGCATCTCTCGCGCGGTCTTCCTTCCCAGCCCCCACATTCTGCGCGACAAATGAGGCCATCGACTGCATGATGGACGACGGAATCAACATGACAAAGGATTGAATCTTCTGTCCGACGCCGTAGCCGGACGAAGCGTCCAGGCCAAGACGATTGATAAACGCGCAAAGCGCAAGGAAGGTGATATTTGTCAACAGCTCCTGCAATGCCAGAGGCGCGCCGAGTGAGACGAAGCGCCTGATCTCAGCGTTAAAGTGAATATCTTTTACGGTCATACGGAAGGGCAGTTCCTGCCGACGAATGATGACAAGCGACATCACAACGCTGACCGCCTGCGCGCCGATCGTGGCGATCGCAGCTCCGGCAACATTCATATGAAATCCGGCTACCAGTATCAGATCTCCTACAATATTTACAACACAGGCAATCGCAACAAAGATCAGCGGAAGTCTCGAATTACCAAGGCCACGGAAAATACTGCTGATTACATTGTAGGCGACCACGAATACGATACCGCCTCCGCAGATGCGTATGTACAGAACCGTCAGATCCAGTGCTTCTTCCGGCGCCTGCATCAGCACCGCAATCGGACGCGCAAATACGAGGAGCAGAATGGTCAGGACGACGGACAATGCAAGGAAGAAACAGATAACTCCGCCAATCACCTGTCCAACCTTTTCCTGCCTTCCTTCTCCCAGATACCTGCCGATCAGCACCGTCACGCCCATGGCCAGGCCCCCGACGCTGAAAGTAACGAGATTGATAATATTGCTGCCGGTGGAAACGCCGGAAATTCCCGCCGTCGTCCCGAATCTTCCCACAATCATCAGGTCGACGGCACTGTACATCGCCTGCAGAATCAAAGCTCCCAGTATCGGGAACATAAAACTGATCAATCGGACAGGGATACTTCCCTGTGTAAAATCCTGTTTATTTTCCATATCTTTTCTCTCTCATCTTACTATGTACTGCTTCCGCCACCTTCGGCGGAATAAACTGACTGATGTCTCCATCAAAATACGCGACTTCGCGCACGGTCGTGGAGCTCAGGTATGCATACTCCAGACTCGTGGTCAGAAACATGGTGTCAAGTGCGGGGTACATCTTCCGGTTCGTCTGTGCCATCTGCAGCTCGTATTCGAAATCCGAGATTGCACGCAGGCCGCGGACGACCACGGTCGAATCAGTCTGTCTGGCAAAATCGACCAGAAGACCGGAGAATGACTGTACACTCACATTCGGCAGTTCTGTGGTCACTTCCTTCAGCATCTCCACGCGTTCTTCAATTGTAAAAAGCGGCGTTTTTCCGCCATTATTCAGGACGCCGACGATCAGCTCATCGACCATGCGCGATGCACGTTTCATAATATCCAGGTGTCCGTATGTTACCGGGTCAAAGCTGCCCGGATAAATCGCTCGAATCATTCTCTTCTCCCTCTTCGTCACTGTCTTTCACAATGAATACATGTTGACTTGTCTTGTATTTCTTATATTTATATGCCCGATAGCCCAGCTCTTCCAGATATGTAAAATCAGTTCGCAGGGAAGCCTCCACCACGATCACCGTTTCTTCATCTGCCAGCGTGCTCTTCGTCAGATATGTGAGTACCTGCCGCTCCAGATCCTGATTGTATGGGGGATCCATAAAAATAATGTCAAAGGGCTTCTGACCTTCCATCCTCTGCAGAGCTGTCAACACACTGCATTTCTGCAGCTCTCCCCGCTCGATGAGTTTTGTAAACCGAAGATTTTCCAGGATACAGGCACAGGCCCGTGAATCCTGTTCCACCAGCACCGCGTGCTCCGCACCGCGGCTCAGCGCCTCGATCGCAATCGAACCGCTCCCGCTGAAGAGATCCAGGAAACGGCAGCCCGGTATATCAGGCTGCAGAATATTGAACAGGGTCTCTTTTGTCTTATCCGTGGTCGGCCTGGTATCCAGTCCCTTCACCGTCCGAAGCGGCATGCTGCGTGCCGTCCCTGCGATTACTCTCATTTTGATCTCCTATGGTGTCAGTATCCGGTCTTCCGTCACAATCATCTGCGGCAGAATGTCATGTCCTTCAAAAGGAACCTCCGGAAAAATCTGAAATTCAAAGGCAAGTGCAATATGTACCAACTCCGGATGCGATTCCAGATAGCGATCATAATAACCGCCGCCGTAACCCACCCGGTGGCAGTGCTCATCGAAGGCGACTCCCGGCATCAGCATCAGCCCCTTCCCTGTCTCGCATAAGGGACAGTTGCTTGTGGGTTCCAGAATGCCGAAACTTCCAGGCTCCAGATCATGAAGACTTTCAATATAATAATAGTGCATGATCCCTCCGCCGTCCACGCGGGGCGCTGCAACCTTTTTTCCATCCTTCCAGGCTTTGAGCATCAATGGCCTGGTCTCCACTTCCCTCTTTGCATCCACATAAGCCAGCAGCAGGGAAGTCTCCCTGTACGCTGCAAGCGAGGTAAAGCGATCAAGAATGTGCGCGCTGTCTGTGTGTAATGCCTCCGGCTCTGCCTGCGCTCTGCGTTGTTTCACCTCTGCACGAATCTCTTTTTTTGTCATGCTTATAATTCGCCTTTCTGCGAAAGGCACCGATGGGGTTATGAAACACAA
>JAJPXQ010000077.1 GCA_021205385.1 Lachnospiraceae bacterium
ATGGAATTGTGTATAGTATAATTGACATAGAAACTGAGGTGATTTTGTGAACAGCGAAGATATGGAACATCTTATCGCCCTTGTTTCAAAAATAAAGAATTAAGGAACCGCCGAGATTTACGGGTATATAAGTAATAGGACAAAATCCGCCGTTAATATATTTAAACTATATTTTAACGGGGTGATTTTATGAGAAGCTTTAAATCCGGCGGTGTGCTTATAAGGCTTAACGAAAGCCAAGCTGTAAAAACCGAAGAGGAGAGAGGGGCTGTACTTGAGGAAATAGGCAGCATAGCCTTTAGAGCCATAGCGGAAAGAATTGCGGAAAACGAAAGCAAGCAGCCTTAAAAATAAAAATACGGACAGCAAAAAACGGCCATAAAAGACCGTTTTAATTTTGCCTGAAAATGAAAATAACGGAGAAAGAGGGATTTGAACCCTCGCGCCGCTATTAACGACCTACTCCCTTTCCAGGGGAGCCCCTTCAGCCGCTTGGGTATTTCTCCACAGTGCCTGTTATTCACCAGACTATATTTTGTTCGAGCACACTCTTCCGTGTGTAACGGAGAGAGTGGGATTCGAACCCACGCGCCCTTACGGACAAACGGTTTTCAAGACCGCCTCGTTATGACCACTTCGATATCTCTCCATAAGCGACAAAGTTGATTTTACCAGCGTGTTTCCCTTTTGTCAACCATTTTTTGCGAATATTTCCGCAATCTTCAAATCCTCCGGTGTCGTGATTTTGATGTTTTCATAGGAACCCATTACCATGCTTGCCGAACGACCGCACATCTGCTCCACAACCATCACATCATCTGTAATCTGCACTCCCTGCGCCAGAAGTTCCTGCTCCCGCGCGATCAATTTCCGGTAAGCCGGGACGATCAGCTCGGAAGTGAAGACCTGCGGCGTCTGAATCTGCCAGACCCGGCTGCGCTTCGGCGTCATGCACACGCTTCCCTCTTCATCCAGAATCCGAATCGTATCCTTCACCGGCATTCCCACCTCACAGGCCTCATTCACGCAGGCCTCGTCGTACGCGCGTCGGAGCATTTCCCCGTCAATAAACGGCCGGACGCCATCATGGATGAAGACAATGCGATCCCGCTCACTCTTCATCGCCTGCAGTCCGTTCCAGACCGAATGATAGCGTTCCCTTCCCCCGGTCACAACCGCGCACAGTTTGTCGATATGATTGTTCTTGGCAAGTTCTCTGCAAAATTCGACCTGCTCCGCCCCTGTGACCAGGATGATCTCCTGAATCAGCTCTGAACGCTGAAATACATCCAGCGAATACCACAGAACCGGTCTTCCCTGAATCTCCAGAAACTGCTTTGGCACCTTCGTACCCATCCGCTTCCCCTGTCCGGAAGCGAGCACAATCGCCGTTCCCTTCTTTCTTTCCATCAGCGTTCTCCCAGTGGCAGATTCGGGACTGCGTTCAGGTCGAGTCCTGCGCGCTTTCCCGCCATAAACTCATAGTAAGCCGCCGCGCCGATCATTGCCGCGTTGTCCGTACAGAGAATCGGAGACGGACAATAGAGCGGGAGTTTTCTCCGATCGCAGGCGGCCTGCATAGCCGCGCGCAGCGCAGAATTCGACGCGACGCCGCCCGCCATCGCGACCTTATCAATCTTATATTCTTTTGCGGCGTGAAGCGTGTGCTCGACCAGCACGTCGCAGACCGCCTTCTGGAAAGATGCAGCGATATCCGCCTCCACGATCGGCTCGCCCTTCATCCTGCAGGCGTTCAGATGGTTCAGTACCGCTGATTTCACACCACTGAAGCTGAAATCATAGCCGGAATCCCCGACCTTCGCCCGCGGAAAATGGATCGCGTCCGGATTCCCCTCCTTCGCAAGCCGGTCGATCTTCGGCCCGCCCGGATAACCCAGGCCAATCGCGCGCGCCACCTTGTCAAAAGCTTCCCCCGCTGCGTCGTCCCGCGTGCGCCCGAGGATCTCATATTTTCCATAATCCTTTACAATCACGAGATGCGTATGTCCGCCGGACACCACCAGGCAGAGGAAAGGCGGCTCCAAATCCTTATGTTCTATGTAATTTGCAGAAATATGTCCTTCGATATGATGTACGCCGACCAGCGGCAGCCCTGCGGCATAGCTGATCGCTTTCGCCTCCGCGACGCCGACCAGCAGCGCGCCGACCAGTCCCGGCCCGTAGGTCACGCCAATCGCGTCAAGGTCATCAAGACCGACTTTCGCCTGACTTAAGGCCTCCCGGATCACATAATTGATTTTCTCGATATGTTTGCGCGAGGCAATCTCCGGCACCACGCCCCCGTACAGCGTATGCAGCGCAATCTGCGAAGAGATCACATTGGACAGTACCTCGCGGCCATTTTTCACGACGGCGGCGGCGGTCTCATCACAGGAACTTTCAATCGCCAGAATCAAAATATCCTTTTTTTCACTCATTTCCCGGTTCCTCTTCAAACGACAGCTCCACAGACTTGCGGTCCTTTCCGGCATACGCTGCCGGGAAGATCTTACGCACCTCATCCATATAGGCCTCCGGCCAGTTAAGGGATGGACTGTAATGGGTCAGCCAGAGCTCCTTCACCTGTGCGCTGCGCGCAAGATTTGCAGCTTCATAGAAGGTCATGTGCCGGTGTTCCCTGGCCTTCGCTTCCTTATCCTTCTCCCCGTACATGCCCTCGCAGATGAAAAGATCCGAGTGCATTGCATGGTCAATGATCGACTGCGTCGGACGCGTGTCCGTACAGTAACACAGCTTCAGACCCTTGCGCGGCGCACCCATGACCATCTGCGGCACGTAGGTCTGCCCGTCCACTTCAATCGTCTCTCCCTTCTGCAATCTGCCCCAGTACGGCTTCGGAATGTCAAGCGCAAGCGCCTTATCGAGCTGAAACTTTCCCGCCCGGTCAAGTTCAAACGTATAGCCGTAGCACAGCACATTGTGATTTACCCGGAACGCAGTGAGGCGGTAGCCATTCAGGGAAAATTCCTCCTGCTGTCCGTTTATTTCCTTATAAATAATCGGGAACGGCAATTCCGGCGCAATGACCCGCAGTGCGCTCACGACCCGCTCCAGCCCCTTCGGCCCGATCAGCGTCAGCGGCTCCGTCCGCTCCGCATTTCCCATTGACAGCAAAAGACCGGGCAGCCCGCTGATATGATCGCCATGGTAATGCGTAAAGCAGATCACGTCGATCGGTTTGAAGCTCCAGCCCTTCTCCCTGATCGTGACCTGCGTACCCTCCCCGCAGTCGATCAGCAGGCTGCTCCCATTGTAGCGCAGCATCAGCGCAGTCAGAAAACGATAGGGAAGCGGCATCATGCCGCCGCTCCCCAGCAGACACACATCCAGCATAAATCTCTCCTATAAAAACTCTGTCTCATCCTCCACCCGGACCGGAAGTGCGAAACTCGCAGTGATCTGTCCGTAGCAGTCCTCGCACAGATCAAAGCTATGGCGCTCGCCGTCCTTTTCGGAGAAATATCCCCAGAGGACCTCCCCGTGGAACACGCCCTCGCGCGGAGCGCCCTGCTCCAGCTTCAGCTCCCGTCCACAGCGGTTGCAGACAAGTTTATTTAACAGTTTTTTATTTTCCTTCGTATATTGACGCATCAATTCTCCTCCTGTTTTACGGTACTCTTGTGCCCCGGCATTCTCAGTATAATGCACCGGCGCCGTATTGCAAACAGGGAATTGGTGGTCAGTCATCCATCCGTAGCCACAGGATGGCCGCATCCTCCCGCGGCTTCTCATAGAAATCCTTCCGCCGGCCCTCGCACACGAATCCCAGCTTCTCGTAGACGTGAACCGCCGCCCGGTTGCTCACACGCACCTCCAGTGTAAAGGCCCGTATGCCCATCGCCCGGCCCTCCGCGAGGAGCGCCCGCACGATCTCCGTCCCGTATCCGTGTCCGCGAGAGTCTTTCGCCACCGCAATGTCGAGGATGTCCGCCTCATCACCCACCTGCAGCAGGCCTCCGTAACCAATGACTTTACCATCTTCTTCACAAACCAGAAAGAGGTACTCGGGTTTTTCAAGGCTTTCCCTCAGGCTCTGTTCCGACCAGGGTGTGGAAAAACAACTCTGCTCAAGCTCCGCTACACGAGATACATCCGCCTCGGTCATCCGGCGGATCATGTCGCCTGCTCTCCGCTCTTCATTTTCTGGGCCCGCACGCGTTCCGCCTGCGCCATGCGCAGATATTCCGGCTTGTGCTCGTCAGCGCTCTCCCATTTTCCTTCCTTTATGTATTCCAGCGCGAGCGCGCCGACCGCCCCGGCTCTCTGCCGGTTCAAATGCGCGGGCGCGAAACGAATATCCCGATCAGCGAAGAGTTCTTTCAATGTCTCCCGATGAAGAGGAACTGCATCTCCAAGGAAAATCACATTTCTCTCCCGTACATGAAGGCGCTGTGCAATCTCCGTGATATCCACCGCCATCTGCGGCTCAAGCACCGCAAGGCTGCTTCCCCGGAACTCATAGATTCCTGTATAGACCTGATTTCTTCTGGCGTCCATCAACGGACAGATCAGGCCGTCCGCACCAAACAGATTGTAAGCAAGCGCGTCCACCGTCGGCACGGCGACCAGCGGCTTGTCCAGAGCCAGTCCCAGTCCCTTCGCCGTCGCCGAACCGATCCTGAGGCCCGTGAAAGAACCCGGCCCTGCAGCCACAGCGATCGCATCGACCGAGTGAAGATCGAGCTCAATCATACGCGCAATCTCATCCAGCATCGGAAGCAGCGTCTGGGAATGTGTCTTCTTATAATTCACCGTATATTCCGCGAGCAGCGTGCTGCCGGATTCATCACCCTCCACGACCGCCGCACTCGCTACGAGGCCGGAACTGTCCAGCGCCAGCACTTTGCGATATGCACTCATTCTCCCGTGCCCTCCTGTCATAAACTTCTCTATGCCTATTAGAGTATAGTGGAAATCTGCTTTTTTATCAAGAATGATTCTGTCAGAAAACTCATAAGCTTTCCTAAAGAAATACTTCCGGAGTCTCTATGAAAATTTCCACAAAGCTTTCCCTGGAAAAACTTTCCTGCAGAAAGCTCATCGTCCCGGCGCTCTGCGTCCTGATCGCCGCTGCCGGCGCCTCCGTTGTCTGCGGACAGCTCAGCCCGGTCTTCAGTGAAGTGCAGAGCCGCAAGCTCCCGATCTACTGCGTCAACACAGAGAAAGCGCAGGTCGCGCTGAGTTTCGATGCGGCGTGGGGGAATGTGTGATTGCGGGAAAAGAAATGACAGCCTGGTGTCAGGCTGTCTCGATCCTGCAAGTGTGTTTCTTCGTCCTGGGGTCATAGTTGATGCCGACCAGAAGGATTTCCTTACAGTTTTCAACTTTCCGGATATACTGCCGCTCCCGTATCTGCGCAATGGCCTCCTCGCAGGACTTTCCGTATTTTAATTCCAGGATAATCGCCGGGCGCTGAGAATTCCTGGGAGTGAAAATATAATCGCAATAACCTTTTCCCGCTTTCGCCTCGCGCTCCATCCGATAATCCTTCCGCGCATACAGATAACACAATGTAATTACGCAGGATAACGCATTTTCATCGTTATATTCCAGGAAAGGAATCTCCCGGTCATGCGCCTGTTCCAGAAGCCCCGCGACGCGCGCGGCATCCTTCCGAAGCGTCGCCTCCAGTACCTCTTTCGACTGGCTGACAATCTCCTTCACTTCTGCCATGCTGTCCCGGGTCAGAACCTTCTGATATTTCTCCATCAGCTCATAATTGGGTATGGAAAGTTTCCCGTCATGATAAGCCAGGAAACCATAGACGACCATCGCCGACAGAATCTCATCCCGGGAATTCAGCTGCAATTCCGCCGCACTGTAACCGCTAAGCTCTGTTTCTACCGGAATCCCGGCAACCATTTCTACGATATCCTCGCGCACTTCATCCACGTTATTCTCAATACAGTCCGCGATCTCATTCATCGGACCTGTCTCCGTCCAGTAGTTCAGACACAGGCTCCGATCCAGCGCTCTGTTCACAGAACGCGGATTGAACAGACTGTCTCCGTTATAGAAATAATAGCCATCGTACCACTCCTTTAATTCCGCAAAAGAGACAGTTCCATACTTCTCGCAGAGTCTGTGCACTTCCTCCTCACTGAAGCCAAAATACTGGTCGTACACGTTGTCATTCATGAAGTTATATTCGTCAAACATATTCAGTTCCGAGCCACTGGAATATTTCGCGATCGGCAGTATGCCCGTCATGTAGGCGAGTTCCACATAGGGTTTGTCCTTCAAAAGACCTTTCAGCCATTTCAGAAACTGAATCCGGTCATCCTCTTCCATGAACTTCTCATAAAACACGGAGTCCCATTCGTCGAGTATGAAAATGAACGTATCTCCCGTATCGCGAAACATCCGGCTGATCTGCGTATAATCTCTGCCTGCTACAGACGGGTAAGCTTCCGCAAGGTCTTCTTGCAGATTTCCTATAATATTGGAAATGTAATCCCGATAGCTTTCGCAAAAATCAGGCTGTACGCTAAAATCAATATGGATGACATTGTACTGGTTCTGCTTCTCTCCATACACAGGAGAGTCGTGAATCTTCAAACCATTGAAAAGTTCCGTACTGTCACAGCCTTTTGTAAAATAGGCCGCAAGCATATTCGCATTGATCGTCTTTCCAAAACGTCTCGGACGCGTGATACAGATATACTGCC
This sequence comes from Lachnospiraceae bacterium, assembly GCA_021205385.1. Lineage (GTDB taxonomy): Bacteria > Bacillota > Clostridia > Lachnospirales > Lachnospiraceae > Hominiventricola. Next base: position 6,690 of record JAJPXQ010000077.1, read on the forward strand.
CTGCACTCCCCACTTTATCCGAAATTTTCTCTATCAGCATACTTTTATCGACATACAGCCTGCCCTTACACTCTTTTTCAAAAAGCTTCATCGGCTCTGTTGAATTCAAATAATTCATGTCATCCTCCAAAAAAATGCTGATTTCTCCTGTTACATAGAGTATAGAGGAAATCAGCACTTTTATCAAGAAATATCCGTGTAGACGATCTGAAATAAATCCTTCAGCTCATCGGAGAAGCGATAATGGATGGTGATCTTCTGCTCGCGGTTTTCGTCCTTCTCGCCCACCTCAATTTTTTCCACAAAATCCACTATCGTCTCCCGATCCAGACTGTCAACCCGCTGCCGCGCGAGGAGCGTCTGTATCCACGGAGAATCCAGCAGCGCCTCAGTTCCCTGTTCTTCGGTCGTTTTGAGCTTCTCAAGCTTTTCTGTCAGAAAACTTTCCTGTTTCAGAAAGTCTTCCCGCATTTCCAGATACTCGTCCCTGCCGAGCAGGCCATCCTTATAATCGAGATATGCCTCTCGTTTCAAGCGTCCAGACTTCTGCAACTTTTCTTCCGTCAGCTCGATCTCCTTCGATGTCAGGTCTGTCTTCGTCCTTCCTTTCGCCCGCTGCACCTCGACCAGGGTTTTGATATCCTGCACACTGGCAATCACGGTATTCAGATCGTCCAGAATGATCTTCTCCAGCACCTCATGCGATATGGAATGATGAGAACAAAGCTCCGTCCCCGATCTGGAATAAGCGCCGCAGGTGTAAACATATTTCCCGCGCCGGCTGCGCTTCACCATCGCCCGCCCGCAGTCCGCGCATTTCAGGAAGCCCGCAAAGATGCTGACATTCTGATTAAAATCATTTACCCGCGTTCTCTGCTCCAGCAGTTCCTGCACACACTCCCATTTTTCCGGTTCTATGATCGCCTCATGCGTATTTTCGACAATGATCCACTCTTTCTTTGGACGCATCTTCGCCTTCCCCCGCATCCGGCGGACAGTCTTGTTCTGAACCATGGCTCCCTTGTACATCTCATTTTTCAAAACCCGATGTACGGTGCTGTAAGTCCAGTAGGAGGTCGATTCCAAACGATTACAGTTCCGATAGTTCTCCCCGTTTTCCTTTTTATAGATGGAAGGGCACAGAACCCCCTTCTCGTTCAGCCTGGCCGCGATACTCCTCTGACCCATCCCGGAGAGATACCATTCGTAGATATCCCTCACCACCACCGCCGCGTAAGGGTCGACGATCAGCTTATGCCGATCAGCCGGATTTTTCTGATAGCCGTAGCTCGCGTAGGCCCCGCAGAAGGCTCCCGCTTTCTGCATGGCCTTGAAACTGGACTGTACCTTGCGGGAAATGTCCTGCGAGTAGCTCTCATTAAAAATATTGCGGATCGGCAGCATCATGTTAAATCCCTGCTGCTCCGGCTTCCCTGTGTCCACCCCGTCATTCACCGCGATGAAGCGAATCCCAAGCAGCGGGAATATCTGCTGTATATAGTTGCCGGTCTCCAGATAATTACGCCCCAGGCGGCTGAGATCTTTGACGACAATGCAGGAAAAGCGTTTCTCCCTGGCGTCCGCATACATCTCCTGAAATCCCGGCCTGTTATAATTCGTCCCCGTATACCCATCATCGACATACTCCCTGTAAAACTCCAGATCACTGGAATCACGGATAAATGATCTCAGCATTCTCCGCTGTGACTCGATGCTGTTCGACTCCTCCCTGTCGCCGTCCTCTTTGGACAGGCGGCAGTAGATCGCTGTCAGTTCACGCATACATACCTCCTCAGACAGTTACAGGGAAACCTTTGGTTTCGGCTTCCCTGTTATTTTCGTTTATTTCATGTGATTCCGAATAATTCTCTCAATGGTTCTGGCAGTTGGGCACTCCCCTGAAAACTGCCTGTTTACAATGTACTTTGTCACTTTCTGACCCTCCGTTCCTTCTTGCTTATGTTCGCTCTTTCTCATGCCGCCTTTTCTCCGCCTACATTTTTTTCATTTTATGCGGGTGAATGGGCGAGCATACGGATTATCCGTAGCTTCCGGTTTGCCGGAATATAATTCAGATTTTCGCCATAACCAAAAATACCTCCAGCAGTATTTACACTGCCGGAGGTATCCTCCATTACCATCTGAAATTATTCTCTGTAACCCATATCCTTTTCATACTCTACAAGCAAGTCAAGGTTAGCCTCTTCAATGTCACTAAGTACACTGCTGTCAAAATTACCCGGCTCAGTTGTCCCTTCATACCAGCTGCACTGATCAAAATGATCTTGTAATGATTCATCTGCAAACATAAGTCCATAACGTGCGTAAATTTCATTTCTGGCAATCCTGCATTCGTCCGCTGTCAGGCCCTGCAGGTCTTCCATATCCAGATATTCAGTATCACTGTTCGGCAGAATATATTCATCTTCATATGTTTCATACTCATCGTAGGTATCAGCATATTCATCATCCTCGTCGTTAAAACTGGTCAACGTATAAGTGCCGTTGAAATCCAGATCCGAATGCCCATCAATCGTCCCAGATTGCGTTACTTCTATCGACGTTCCTCCGTCTTTTATATCCACCGTCAATGACAGGTCTGCGTAAATTTCCACTCCATAGGCATCCTCATAGATTTTACCCGGATCATAATAAATCGTATCATAATCCGCGAATTTCATATACTTAAAATATATGGGATATTCTTCCTGCAAATACTCTACCTCACACTCCATCTCATCCAGAAAAACCACCAATTCTGTTCCATCATCTCTGACGTAGGTTTCAAAAGTATATTCAAATCCCGCTTCTTCAAAGAAATCTTCCGTATTATATTGAAAAACTGTAAGAGTCATAGAGGAACCATTCATCATGATTCCTATAGACGCTGCATTCGTTTCATAAAAATCCTCGTCTGTCTCTACAGAAATAGACCAGTCATAATCCGTCATGGAAGAAGATTCCCACTCAGATTTCACATATTCGCCATATTTTTCGTTGTAATAAGCTACCCATTCATTAATAAGCTCTGTGCACTGGTCGATGTCATCAGAAACGCATTGCCAGTATGCGTCAATCAGAATACCATTCGCCTCGGTTTCGATCACATATTCTCCCTGAAGATCGCCAACATACACCTGATAATCATAATAGCATTCTGGTGTCGAGCCGACTTCTATTTCATCAAATGTCCCAAACTCATCCTCGATCTGTTTCAATGTTGGGTTGGACTCAAAGAATACAACTGGTGTCTTCCCATCGCATGTAATCACATGATTCGCCACATAATCTTCCTGTTCCTGTGCGCTCGCCTCTGCTTCTGCTTCCTCGACTGCTACGGCCTCCTGCTCTTCTTCGGTCATGAAAATTCCATTCTCAGATATGCTGTCTGAATCACTGGAACTTCCATTTTTTCTCACTGTCCTGCCGCTGATCACTACAAGGACAATCAGCACTGCCATCAAAATGGTCGCGAGATTTTTTGCCGCGGGGTCTTCCAGCTTTCCTCTTATCACGAATATTGCAATCACCAGTATGATTACCGCAATCAACCAGAACCATAAGGTCAGCGTTGTCAGAAATGTAGAGACAATCACACAGCTGATAATCTCTGACATAATACCCTTTGCCACACTTCCGAAATAATACACCCTGAAAATCTTATGATAGATCACAAAACACATGATCGTATATGCAACCCAGAGCAGAACCAACGTAAAATCAAACATAAACTTTCCTCTCCTTTTTGTTTTTCCTAATTTTAGTACAAATGTTTACTAAAGTAAATAGCAAACTTTAATCCTGTGATAGCATGATGAAAAAGGAGTTCCTCTATATGTCCTACGTCAAACGAATACGTGACTTGCGGGAAGATCATGATATGACCCAGCAGCAGGTTGCCGACTATCTAGGCACATCCCAAACTATGTATGCCCGCTATGAACGCGGCGCTAATGAACTGCCCATTCGTCATCTGATCATGCTTTGCAAACT
>JAJPXQ010000033.1 GCA_021205385.1 Lachnospiraceae bacterium
ATAATATATAGATGAAAGATATATAGAATATCTATATAACCTGAACACTTTGAAGAAGGAGAATGACAAACATGGCAATTGACAGGACCCTGCTCTCTGGCAGCATGGGGATGATGATTCTGCAGCTGCTCTCAGAGAAGGACATGTACGGCTACGAGATGATCGAGGCGCTGCGCAGCCGCTCACAGAATGTATTCGAGCTGAAGGCGGGGACGCTCTATCCGTTGCTGCACGGGCTGGAGGAGAAATATTTTCTCACGTCTTATGAGCGGGAAGTGCAGGGGAAGACCCGGAAATACTACCGGATCACGAAAGAGGGCAGAAAACAGCTGGAGCGGAAGAAGGAAGAGTGGGAGACTTATTCGCAGGCGGTCTCAAGCGTGCTGGCGATGGAGGTGTGACGATGCGGATGGAGGGATATCTTGATACGGTCACGGAGCAGATCCGCTGCGCAAGGGCGCGCGATTTTGTGCGTGAGGAGATGGAGGCGCACATCCGTGACCAGGCAGAGGCCTACGAGGCGGAGGGGCTGTTCCCGGAGGAGGCCCTTGAGAGGGCAGTGCGCGAGATGGGCGACCCGGTGGAGGCAGGCGTCGCGCTGGACGGCGTTCACCGGCCGCGGACGGACTGGCATTCGCTCGGGATTGTCGGGATTCTGAGTCTGCTCAGCATCGCAGCGCAGTTATTACTGTCGCAGGAATATTCCCTCGGCAATTCGCTCGCCCTGCGACATATCCTTTTCACGGTGACGGGCTTTGCGCTGATGCTGCTGATCTACCGGCTCGACTACAGCGTCCTTGCGAAATGCGGCAGACAGGCGGCGGGAGGCGTGCTTCTTCTGATGGCGCTTGCCATTCCCACGGGGATTCGGATGAATGGGAGCGTGATCGGCCTTTCAGTAGCGTTCCTCTATATTCCGCTGAGCGCCCTCACTGTGCTCTACGTGCCGCTTTTCGGCGCAGTGCTGTACAGCTATCGCGGGCAGGAGTATCGTTGCTTATGGAAAATTCTTCTGTGGATGGCGGTTCCGGTTCTGCTGATGCTGCGGCTGAGCTATTTCAGCCGGGCGGCGCTCTTCGGACTGATGCTCGCGGCGGTGCTGGCTTTTTCGATCGGGAAGGGCTGGTATGCGGTGGCGAAAAGGAAGGTGCTTGCCTTTCTTGGCGGCGTTGCGGTGCTGCTGCCCGCCGCGGGGATACTCTTCCTGGGGGTAAGCGGCAGGCTGACTTCTTACCAGCTCGCGCGTCTCGCAGCCTTTGTCTCCGGCTCATCGGAGACGGCTTATACGGAGCAGATCGCCAGGCAGTTTCTGACGGAAAGCAGCCTCGTCGGCCTGCGCGGAGGAGGGGAGCTCTACGACACACTGCCCGGCGCGAACAGCGAGTATATCCTGGTCAGCATCGCCTGGACCTGCGGCCTTGTGATTGCGGTGGCGGTCGTGTTCTTTCTGCTCTCGCTGATCGGCCGCGTGTTCCGCACCGCGCTGCGGCAGAGAAACCAGCTCGGCATGATCTTAGGACTCAGCTGCGGCGTCGTCTTTCTCTTCGAGACGCTGTTGACACTGGCGATGACGCTGGGGCTCTCCCCGGTGATGAGCACGGTGCTGCCCTTCTTTTCGCAGGGCGGCAGCAACGTGATCTGCTCCTATATTCTGCTCGGGCTGGTTCTCAGCGTGTACCGCTACAAGGATATCCTGCCGGGGCAGCGGGCAGAGACCGGACAAGATCAGTCTGCGACTGCGGATATGATATTTCAGAAAACTTAAGATTCTGCAGCTGAAATCTGTGCTACAATGGCTTCGCTGGCATCGTCTCATATGGGCGACGCCGGTGAAGTTTTGCTTTTGAGGAGGAACTATGATTCATAAATACGGAAAGATATTTACATGGTTTGTACTGGCCGGTGTACTGCTCACGGGTTGTGCGGGAGCGGACAACGAGGCACTTCCCGGGGAAGAAGCTACAGAGGTAGAAACCACAGAGGCAGAAGGAGAAGAATCCTCCGCAGAGGAAAGCACACAGGGGCAATCGGCGGAGACCTCACAGGCGGAATCTTCGTCCGGGAACGCGGCTCCCAGGGTAGAGATCGAGACGAACGATCGGGACTGGTACGACGAGGACGGCATACGCTGGCTTATGCACGCGGAAAATGTCAGCATTTCTGTCAGCGGGGAAAGTTATGAGGCTCTTGGCGAGGCCGTAGCCGGATGGAATGAGGAGCAGACGGAAGCATTCTGGGAGAGCTGCGAGGAATTTTCCGGCTATGCCGCGGAGGAGGCCACATATACAGAGTGGGATGCGGACAGTTATTATTATGACGCGTGGCGGGAGGCGGAGCTCTGCCGCGTGGACGAGAGCGTCGTGAGCTTCACGATTCTGAGTTATGCCTACACCGGTGGCGCGCATGGAAATTCCGGCTATACCGGCGTGACCTTCGACGCACAGAGCGGAGAAATTCTGACGCTTTCCGATATTCTGACGGATGAAGATGGTTTTCAGGCCGCGGCACAGCAGTGGATTGTGGAGAAGCTCGCGGCGGACCATGGGGACGAGCTCTTCGAGGACTATGAGGAGACGGTTGCGGCCATGTGGGAGGCAGAGCCGGACTGGTATCTGGACGCGGAGGGCATTACCTTTATATTTGATCCCTACGAAGTAGGTCCCTATGCCATGGGTGCGGCCTTTGTGTGTTGTCCTTATGATGAATTCGGCGCATATATGAAGGAAACCTATTCCGGGATGAATGGCGTGGGCGCAGGAAGATTTTCCGCAAATGCGGATGTGGAGACGGATCTGGGGACGCTTCGTATTGATATGCCTGTGGACGAGGACTACGGGATGGCGCCGGTATCTCTGAGTCTGAACGGGGAATTGCTGGAAGCGGGCGAATTCGGCAGCTTCGGCGACGCGTATCTGCTTCGCCTGTCCGACGGTCGCAGCTTTGTGCTGTTTGACGCCGACTATGCGTCGGACGATTATGTCTGTTTTTTCTGCGAGATCACGGACGGCAGCCCCGTGCTGCGCAGCCGCCTCGAGGAGGTGAGCCTGCAGGGCGGGACGGCCGGAACGGAGGTTCTGACACTGCGCGTCCATCTGGATGTGCTGGGAACCTACTATGCCTACATGGATTATGTGATCGGGGAGAGCGGAGAACTCATGCAGACGGAGGATGTCTTTGAGATCCGTTCCGACAGTTACGCCTGGCGTGTGCTGACTGTGGCGAGGGAGCTGCCGGTCACGGTGGACGGGCAGGCGGGCGTACTGCCGGTGGGGACGCGTATCCGCATCACAGGATCTGACAACGCGGGGACAGTGTATTACCGTGATGAGGACAGCGGTGAGAAGGGGAGTATCTCCTACACGCGCGGCGACGGGGAGAATGCGTGGGAGCTCTACATCGACGGCGTGTCGGAGTATGAGTATTTTGAGATGCTCCCCTATGCAGGTTGAGATCAGGCTCCTTATTATAGAAGATATAAGTTGAGAAAAGCCCGACGGAAATGTCCCGTCGGGCTTTCGCTGCTCGCCGAATCACAAAGCTTTCGCTTGCCAAGGGGGTCTTCGGGTGCTATTATACATATAATTGGGTGTAGTATCGACTACAGGAAAGAAGGAGAGGAGGATGGCGATGTTCGAGTATCGTGTAAGCACCGGAGACCCGGAGCGGATGGGTGTGACGAAGGCAGGAAGAGACGTCTGTTTTACGGTAAGCGTGCAGGATGGACAGGACTGCAGCCTGATCCTCTATCAAAAGGGAACGGACGAGCCTGCAGTGGAGCTGCCATTTACGGATGAGATGCGTTTTGCAGATGTCTGCGCGATGCGGCTCCATCATTTTCCCCTGCAGGATTACGAGTATAATTACCGGACAGGCGGGCGCATTGTACAGGATCCTTATGCGGACGAGATTCGCGGACACAGGACCTGGGGCGCGGTTCCGGAAGGACCGCATGCGCTTCGCTGTGCCGCGCGCCCGGAGCGCTACCCCTGGCGGGGTGACAGACCGCTGCGCCTGGCGGAGGAAGACTGTGTTCTCTATGTGACGCATCCGCGCGGCTTCACGATGGACCGCTCATCGAAGGTGAAGCACCCCGGGACTTTCGCAGGCATTCGCGAGAAGATCCCCTACTTAAGAGAGCTGGGGATCACGCAGCTTGAACTGATGCCGGTCTACGAGTTTGCAGAGACCGGAGCTATAGAGAGCGGACGCAGGCATATGCCGTTGCGGAAACGAGGTGCGGCGATCAGCAATTACTGGGGCTATGGCGAGGCGTTTTTCTTTGCGCCAAAGGCGGCCTACAGCGCGTCGGAAGATCCGGTCCGGGAGTTGAAGGATCTGGTCCGCGAGCTTCACCGAAATGGAATCGAGCTGATCCTGGAGTTTTCTTTCCCGGAATACACTTCTCCGGAGCTGGCGGTTGACTGTATCCGCCACTGGGTGCGCGATTATCATATTGACGGCGTCCATGTGACCGGAAGCGGCGCTCCGACTACCGCGCTTGCACTCGACCCGCTGTTGGGTGAGACCAGGATTATGAGCGATTACCTGCCGATGGAGCACATTTACGGGAGTGCCTATCGGCCGCGAAAGCGGCGGCTTCTTGAATATAACGATGATTTTCTGGGAAAGGTACGCCGCTTCCTGCGCGGTGATGCGGGTGTCGTATGGCAGATGGCAGAGTGCCTCTGTCGGAATCCGGCGCAGTATAACGTTGTAAATTACGTGGCGGGGCACAATGGCTTTACGCTGGCAGATGCGCTGCGTTACGAGCAGAAGCACAATGAAGCGAACGGAGAGGGAAATCTTGACGGAAGCGACCGGAATTACAGCTGCAATTATGGAACGGAGGGGCCATCCGACGTGCCGGAAGTGGAAGAGCTGCGTGCGAGACAGGCGAGGAACGCGCTGCTGCTGACGATTCTGGCGCAGGGAGTCCCGGCGATTTACGGCGGCGACGAGATGGGAAATTCTCAGCAGGGAAATAACAACGTCTACTGTCAGGACAACGAGATTTCCTGGATTCAGTGGGCAAGCGATGAGAAGGGCCTTGCGCTGCAACGGTTTGTGAAGAAAGTGCTTGCGCTGCGCAGGGAGCATCCGGCGTTCCGGCAGAGACATACCCGTGTAGAAGGAACGCCGGCGATCTCCTATCATGGAAGCCGGGCGTGGTATGGCGATTTTGAGAACGACAGCCGTCATATTGGCATTCTGTACGCGGGCGAGGAAGCGCTTTACGTGGCGATTAACATGCACGAGGAGGCGCTGGAGCTTGCCGTACCGAAGGCTCCGTCAGGACAGCGATGGCAGATTATCGTGGATACCGGACAGGGAGAAGAGGCTTTTTCTGAGAATGGACCCGTGCTTTCACGAGAGACGGGTAAGACCGTGGAGATTCCGCCGCGGACAATTCTGGTGATGGCAGGAAGGAACGCATGAAGCTGATTAATATATGGAGACATTTTTACACGATCACGGAGCATCGCCTCATGGTTGCGCGGCACTGCTTCCGCGTGGGGATGTACTGGCAGGGGCTGACACACGACCTGTCCAAGTATTCGCCGTCTGAGTTCTGGCAGGGCTGCCGCTACTATCAGGGCTTTTGCAGCCCGAACAATGCGGAGCGCATGGATAAGGGATATTCCATTGCCTGGATGCACCACAAGGGCAGAAATAAACATCATTATGAATACTGGACGGACTACAATGTGAAGACGCATCGCATGGAAGGCGTGAAGATGCCGCTCAGGTATGTAAATGAGATGATCATGGACCGGATTGCAGCCTCAAAGGTGTATGAGGGCGCAAAGTATACACAGCATTCTCCCCTGGCATATTATGAAAAAGGGAAGGACAGCTACATGATCCATCCGGAAACGAGCGCCCTGCTCGAATATGTCCTGCGCATGCTGGACAAGTATGGCGAAGAGCGGACCTTCGCCTGGATGAAAAAAAATATGGTTGGGAAGAAACGCTATCCCAATATCAGGAAAAGAGGAGTGAAGAAATGAAATACATGCGTCAGATCGCGCGTATTGCGGGATTTGCCTTTGTCGGCGAGCTGCTCAATACGCTGATTCCGCTCCCGGTGCCGGCGAGCGTATATGGCATGTTGCTGCTTCTGTTCTGCCTTTGTACGGGCATTGTAAAGCTGGAACAGATCGAGGAGACGGCGGATTTCCTGGTGGAGATCATGCCGCTGGTGTTTGTGATGCCGGGCGTCGCCGTGATAGAGTCCCTGGGGCTTCTGGCCGATTCGCTGGTGGGGATCATTGTGATCTCGATTCTGTCGACGCTGCTGGTCTACGCAGTGACCGGCCTGACAGCGCAGGCGCTGGTTCGCCTGCGGAGAAGAAGGGAGGAGCAGCATGGATAGTTTACTGCAGGAATCCCTGTTCTTTGGCTTCTTCCTGACACTTGCCTGTTATTTTGCCTGCGTGGAGATCGCAAAGCGTTACAAAAGCCCGCTTCTGAATCCCCTGTTCTGGTCGATCGTGCTGACGATCGTAGTATTGAAGCTTCTGGGAATCAGTTACAGTACGTTTGAGTATGGGGCGAAATACCTTAATTATCTGCTGACGCCGATCACGGTCTGCCTGGCGGTGCCCCTGTACCGGCAGCTGCGGCTCCTGCGGGATTACGCGGATGCGGTGATCATCAGCATTCTGTCAGGGACGCTGGCCTGTGCGGCGATGATCTTTCTGATGTCAAAGATGTTCGGTTTCGACAAGTCGATGTACGCATCCATGGCGGTAAAGTCGATCACGACTGCGATTGCGCTTGGGGTAAATGAGGAACTCGGCGGTATTCAGGTCGTATCGATCATGGCGATCACGATCACCGGTACGATCGGCCCGATTTTCGCAACGTCCGTCTATAAGCTGCTGCACATCAAAGAACCGATTGCACAGGGCCTGGCGCTCGGAACCGGTTCCCATGCGATTGGGACAAGCCGCGCGCTGGAGCTGGGCGAGATCCAGGGGGCAATGAGCAGTCTGGCGATTGTCGTAACCGGTGTGCTTACGGTGATCATTGCACCGATTCTGTACAGTATTTATTAGGAAAGGAGGGAGGCCGGTGACGATCCGTGAAAAAACAGAGGAATGGGAGTGCCGTTTCTTAAGTCCCTATGCGGCGAGGAGCCGCGATTCACGGGGACGGGCTCTGGACGAGCCTCCCTGTGAGATCCGGCCGGTCTATCAGCGCGACCGCGATCGTATCCTGCACTGCAAATCGTTTCGCAGACTGAAGCATAAGACGCAGGTGTTTCTCGCGCCGAAGGGCGATCATTACCGGACGCGCCTGACGCACACGCTGGAGGTCTCGCAGGTCGCGCGGACGATCGCGCGTGCACTCCGCCTGAATGAAGATCTGACCGAGGCGATTGCGCTTGGACATGATCTTGGGCATACGCCTTTCGGTCATGCGGGCGAGCGGGTACTGAACCGGGTCTGCTCGGAGGGCTTCGCCCATTACATACAGAGCGTCCGGGTCGTGGAAAAGCTCGAAAAAGAGGGCCGTGGACTGAATCTTTCCTGGGAAGTCCGCGACGGGATCCGGCAGCACCAGATGGATGGTCGCGCAGCCACGCTGGAGGGCCGGGTCGTGCGGCTTGCGGACAAGATCGCCTATATCCATCATGATGTAGATGACGCGATCCGCGGAGGTATCATCCGGGAGGAGGATATCCCGGAGATGTACCGTGTGACACTGGGACGGTCAGGCCGGGAACGCCTGAACACGATGGTCTGCGACATTATCACGACCAGTCTCGATCAGCCGGATATCCGGATGTCGGATGAGGTGGACGCGGCGTTTCGCGGCATCCGGCGTTTCATGTTTGAGAATGTCTATACGAATCCGGTTGCGAAGGCGGAGGAAAAGAAGGCGGAGAACATTGTGAGTGAACTGTTCCATTATTATATGGAACGTCCGGAGCTGCTCTCCAACGAATATATCGAACGCATGTGGAAGGCAGGCGAGACGCAGGAGCGGAGCGTCTGCGACTATATCTCCGGGATGACCGACCAGTTTGCCATCGACAAATTCCGGGAGTTTTTCGTGCCGGAGGCATGGAGATACTGACGAAAAGGCAGGTGCTGTATGGGTTTTTATTCGCAGGAGCTTGTGGAGGAGATCCGCTCGCGCAGCGATATTGTGGACGTGATCTCCGGCTACATCAAATTACAGCGCAAGGGCAGCAGCTATACCTGCGTCTGCCCCTTTCATAATGACCATAATCCGTCCATGAATGTGAACCGGCCGCGGCAGATGTACTATTGCTTCAGCTGCGGCGCCGGCGGCGATGTGTTCAAATTTGTCATGGACTATGAGAATCTGTCCTTCCCGGAGGCGGTGAAGGTGCTGGCGGACCGCGCCGGGATTGCACTGCCCGAGCGGGAGGAGACGCGTGAGGACCGCGAGGAGAGAGATCTGAAGAGCCGGATCCTTGAGGTCAATAAGCTGGCAGCGCAGTTTTACTACTATATGCTGCGTCAGCCGGAAGGCCGGCAGGCGCATGACTATCTGACCGGACGGGGGCTCTCAAAGGAGACAATCCGCAGCTTCGGACTCGGCTGTTCCGGCAAGAGAGGAAACGAGCTCTATCAATATCTGAAAAGCAAGGGATATTCCGATTCCCTGCTGAAGGAGTCCGGTCTCATGAATGCGGACGAGAAGCGCGGCATGTATGATCGTTTCTGGAACCGCGTTATGTTCCCGATCATGGACACGCGCAGCCGGGTGATCGGCTTCGGCGGCCGCGTCATGGGCGATGCAAAGCCGAAATATCTGAATTCGCCGGAGACGAAGGCCTTCGACAAGAGCCGCAATCTGTACGGCCTGCATCTGGCGCGCGCAAGCCGGAAACCGAATATGATTCTCTGCGAGGGCTATATGGATGTGATCGCCCTGCACCAGGCCGGTTTTAACCAGGCAGTGGCCTCGCTCGGAACAGCTTTTACGCAGCAGCAGTCGGTGATTCTGAAGCGTTATACGAATGAGGTGCTGCTGACTTATGACAGCGATGACGCCGGTGTGCGCGCGGCGGCGCGCGCGATCCCGATCCTGAAAGAGGCAGGACTGCGGGCAAGGGTTATCAATATGGAGCCCTATAAGGATCCGGACGAATTCATCCGGGCGCTCGGCGCGGAGGAGTTCCAGAAACGGATTGACAGCGCCGAGAGCAGTTTCTTCTTTGAACTGCGCATTCTGGAACGAAACTATGATCTGAAGGATCCGGAGAGTAAGACGGCATTTTTCCGGGAGGTGTCCACGAAGCTTCTGGAGTTTGAGGCGGGCATTGAACGGGATAACTATATAGAAGCCACGGCGGCGAGATATCATCTGAGCGCGGAGCAGCTCAGGAAGCTCGTAAGCCGGACCGGCGAGCGCCTGGGCGGAATGCCGCGTCTGGCCGCGCCGAAGCCGCCGCCCGGCAGGAAGAAACCGGACGATACGGAGCTTACGGCACAGAGGATGCTGCTCACGTGGATGAGTGCGGACGAAAAGCATTATCGTTGTATTTCGCGTTACGTAGAACCGGAGGATTTCACAGATCCGCTGTGCCGGAAGGCGGCGGAGCTTTTGAAGGAGCAGGCGCAGGAGGGGACATTACGACCGGCCTCGCTGTTTCAGTATTTCACAGAGGAGGAGGATCAGAAAAATCTGTCCGCCGCGCTCGGGGCTAAGTTGCCGACCCCGGACGGCCGGGCAGAGGAGGAAAAAGCGTTGCAGGAGACTATCCTGAGAGTAAAGCAGCAGAGTATTGCCTGGCAGACGGAAAATATGGAGCCGGGGGACATGGATGCCCTTATGAAAATCGTCCGCAAACGCCGGGATATCGAGAAACTGCATATTTCTCTGGATTAAGGAGAAAATAGGAACAATTATGGAAGGAAGAACCAGTATGGACGAAAATGTAGCAAAATTTAACGAAAAGCTGAAGGAATTACTGGAGCTCGCAAAGAAGAAAAAAAATGCGCTGGAATATCAGGAAGTCAGTGATTTCTTCAGCGATATGGAGCTTGGTCCGGAAAAGCTGGAGAAGGTGCTGGAATTTCTCGAGCAGAACAACGTGGACGTACTCCGGATCACCGACGATGACGATGACGCGCTTATCATGACCGACGAGGAAGAGGTGGACATGGAGCAGATCGACCTCACGGTTCCGGACGGCGTGAGCATCGAGGATCCGGTGCGCATGTATCTGAAGGAGATCGGCAAGGTGCCGCTTCTGACCGCGGAGGAGGAGATCGAGCTCGCAAAGCGGATGGAGGCCGGCGACGAGGAGGCGAAGAAACGTCTGGCCGAGGCGAATCTGCGCCTCGTGGTCAGCATTGCAAAGCGTTATGTCGGACGCGGAATGCTCTTCCTCGATCTGATTCAGGAAGGAAATCTGGGTCTTATCAAGGCGGTGGAGAAGTTTGACTACCGCAAAGGCTATAAGTTCAGTACCTACGCGACCTGGTGGATTCGCCAGGCAATCACGCGTGCGATCGCGGATCAGGCGAGAACGATCCGCATCCCGGTGCATATGGTTGAGACGATCAACAAGCTGATCCGCGTGTCACGTCAGCTCCTGCAGGAGCTGGGGCGTGAGCCAACGCCGGAGGAGATCGCGGCGGAGATGAGTATGCCGGTGGAGCGCGTGCGTGAGATTCTGAAGATTTCTCAGGAGCCTGTCTCCCTCGAGACACCGATCGGCGAGGAGGAGGACAGCCACTTAGGCGACTTTATCCAGGATGACAATGTCCCGGTGCCGGCGGACGCGGCGGCCTTTACGCTTTTGAAGGAGCAGCTCGTCGAGGTGCTTGGCACGCTGACGGAGCGTGAGCAGAAGGTGCTTCGGCTGCGCTTCGGACTGGATGATGGGCGGGCCCGCACACTTGAGGAAGTCGGCAAGGAGTTTAATGTGACGCGAGAGCGTATCCGCCAGATCGAGGCGAAGGCGCTCCGGAAACTGCGTCACCCGAGCCGCAGCCGCAAGCTGAAGGATTTCCTGGAGTGATCGGCAATTGTTACGCCGGGCTCCGGGTACATAGAAGGGACAGGTTTTGAAGATCAGGCTTTCAGACAGAATGGAGCGGCTGGCCGGGTATGTGACAGAAGGAAATCGTCTGGTCGACATCGGTACGGATCACGCCTATCTGCCAATCGCGCTTGTGCAGGCGGGACGGATTCCGGCGGCGATCGCCGCGGATGTGAACGAGGGACCGCTTTTGCGGGCGGATGAGCATATCCGGGCGGCGGGGCTTGACGGGCAGATTGTGTCGCGGCTTTCCGACGGCTTTGCGCGTATCCGGCCGGGCGAGGCGGATACGGCTGTGATCGCCGGGATGGGCGGGCAGCTGGTGAGACGGATTCTGGAGGGTGGCGCGCATTGCCTGGCATCCGTCTCAGAGCTGGTACTGCAGCCGCAGTCGGAGATCTGGCTGGTGCGCGGCTGGCTGGAGGAGCACGGATTTTATATTACGGATGAAGATATTGTGTTCGAGGATGGGAAATATTATCCGATGTTCCGCGCAGCACATGGCAGTCCGGGGACGGCGGCGAAGCCGGCGGAGCTGCATTTTGGCAGAGCTTCGCTCCAGAGATCGCCGCGTGTATTCCTTGGATTTCTGGACAGGGAATCAAAGAAGAATCAGAAAATCAGGAAAGGCTTAAGTGCGGCAGAGCGCGGGCAGGCGGCAAGACTTCAGGAACTGGAAGAAGCGGAAATGTGGATTGGACAGGCGCGCGCGGCGGCAGAACGGAGTATGATATGAAGTGTAGTGAGATTTGTTCGCTCCTGGAGCGCGAGTACGGAACAGAATATGCCTGTGACTGGGATAATGTCGGGCTGCTGGCCGGACGGCGCGACAAGGAGGTAAAGCGCATTCTGCTGGCGCTGGACGCGAATGATGAGACGGTGGCGCGTGCGGCGGACGGCGGATATGATATGCTGATCACGCATCATCCGATGATTTTTACACCGCTGAAGAGTGTGACGGACGCGGATATGAACGGCAGACGGCTGCTGAAGCTGATCCGGCAGGATATTTCTTATTATGCGATGCATACCAACTACGACACGCGCGGCATGGCGGATCTCGCGGCGAAGATGCTGGGGCTGACCGAGTGCGCGGTGCTGGAGGAGGTAAAAGACGGCGAAGGCATCGGGCGCGTCGGACGGCTGCCGGGGAGGATGACGCTGCGGGAGTGCGGAGCACATGTGAAGGAAGTCTTTGCGATCCCGAGTGTACGCCTTTACGGAGATCCGGAGAAAGAGCTTTCTCTGGCGGCGCTCTGTCCGGGCGCGGGAAAGAGCACAATGAAGGAAGCCCTGAAATTTCACTGCGACGTCTACATTACCGGTGATATCGACCACCATACCGGTCTGGACGCGGTGGATCAGGGACTGTGTATTGTCGACGCGGGGCATTACGGCATCGAGCATATTTTCATGGAGGATGTCAAAGCGTATCTTGAAAAAGTACTGACGGGCGTGCATATGGACTGTGTGCCGGTCAGACATCCCTTTGAGGTCGTGTGACAGAAAGGAGACAGTGTCTGTGCAGATAACGGTAGAAGGAAAGACAACAGAAGTACCGGAGGGCATGAGCTATCTGGAGCTTTCAAGGCAGTATCAGAAGAATTACAGTAACGACATTGTACTGGTTCTGGAAAATGGCAGCAAGATGCGCGAGCTGTTCCGCCCTGTGAAGGAAGGGGCACAGATTGAATTCCTGACGACAGCCAGCGCGGACGGTTTCAAGACCTACCGGCGCAGCGCGACGCTGCTGCTCTTAAAGGCGGTCTATGATGTGGCGGGGCAGGAGGCAGTGAACGGCATCCGGGTCTGTTTTTCTCTCGGCGACGGCTATTACTGTACGAGCAGGAATCACCCGGTAGACGAGGAGTTCCTGCGTGCGGTGCAGACGCGGATGGAGGAGTTGGTGGCGCAGCGGCTTCCGTTTGTGAAGAAGAGCATTTCCGTCGAGGAGGCGATCGAGCATTTTACACGTCACGGGATGCTGGATAAGGCACGGCTGTTCCGCTTCCGCAGGAGTTCGACCGTAAATGTGTACCTGTTGGACGGCTTTGAGGATTATTATTATGGATATATGCTGCCCGATACGGGGTATCTGAAATATTTCCGGCTGCTGGCCTGGGACGAGGGCTTTGTGCTCGACTTCCCGCCAAAGAAGACGCCGGATACCTTTGGCGAATTCCGCCCGCAGCGAAAGCTGTTCCAGGTGTTGAAGCGCTCGAATGCGTGGGGTGAGCTCCTTGAGGCGCCGACTGTCGGTGCGCTGAACGCGCAGATCGCGGATGGAAATATGACCGACATCATTCTGGCGCAGGAGGCGCTGATGGAGAAGGAGATCGGAAATATTGCGGAGCAGATCGCGGGGCGGCATGACCGCAAGCTGATCATGATCGCGGGTCCCTCCTCCTCGGGCAAGACGAGTTTTTCTCACCGGCTGTCTGTGCAGCTGCTTGCGCATGGTCTGAAGCCGCATCCGATCGCGGTGGACAATTATTTTGTGGAGCGGGACGATACGCCGAAGGACGAGAACGGACAGTTCAATTTCGAGTGTCTCGGGGCAATGGATATCGCGCTGTTCAACGAGCAGATGAGCGCCCTCCTGCGCGGCGAGGAAGTCTCGATGCCGACCTTCAATTTTGTGACCGGAAAGAAGGAATACAAGGGAAATCTTCTGCGGCTGCACGACGACGAGGTGCTCGTGATCGAGGGTATTCACTGCCTGAATGACAGACTTTCCTGGTCGCTCCCGAAGGAGAACAAATTTAAGATTTATGTGAGCGCGCTGACGCAGCTCAATGTCGACGAGCACAACCGGATCGCGACGACGGACGGGCGCATGGTGCGCCGGATGGTGCGGGACGCGCGTACGCGCGGCACCTCCGCAAAGAAGACGATCTCGATGTGGCCGTCGGTGCGCCGCGGCGAGGACGAAAATATTTTCCCGTATCAGGAGGAAGCCGACGTGATCTTCAACTCGGCGCTGATCTATGAGCTGGCCGTGCTCAAGCAGTATGCGGAGCCGCTGCTCTTCGGCATCCAGCCGGGCGAGCCGGAGTACCCGGAGGCGAAACGCCTGCTGAAATTTCTGAATTATTTTCAGGGAGTCGACAGCAACCTGGTGCCGAATAATTCGATTCTGCGGGAATTCATAGGAGGAAGTGTATTCAACGTATGATAGAGAACATAAAGGTATTTATCAAAAGAAGAAAGCTGATTCCGGTCGCGATCTGGTTTGTCATCTACATGGCGCTGTTTGTGTTCCTGGAGGTGCGTCCGCACAAGAAGGTACATCTTGTGCACAGCAAACTGGACGATAAGATCCCGCATGTGCCGCAGTTTATCTACCCCTATCTGAGCTGGTTCCCCTACATTATCGTGTGCGTGTTCCTGGCTCTGAAGAATCTCTCGGACGAGGACTACAAAAAGGCGCTGACGGTGCTCTCGACGGGTATGAATCTGTTCATTCTGATCGCTTATATCTGGCCGACCGGGCTGGATTTCCGCGACAGCATTACCTACAATTCTGAGAAACTGAGCGGACGGCTGATGAAATTCGTACAGACTGTGGATACGCCGCAGAGCGTTTTCCCGAGCATGCACGCCTATGTGACGATGGTATTTCAGGGAACGCTGGAGATGCAGGCGGGGCAGCTGCCGCGGGCGGGCATTCTGTTCGGACGCGTGCTTTCTGTGTCGATCATCGCCTCGACGGTGTTCACAAAGCAGCACTCGATCCTGGACGTGATTGCGTCGGTCGCGCTGTACGGCACGCTGGAGACGGCCTGGCGTTTTTCACAGAAGAAGGAGAACTGAACCTATGTTGAAACGACTCTATTCCTGGAATGTCAACGGGCTGCGCGCCTGCATGAACAAGGGCTTTATGGATTTCCTTGACAGGGAGCAGCCGGATGTGCTGTGCCTGCAGGAGACGAAGATGCAGCCGGAGCAGGCAGATTTCAGCTTTCCCGACTATGAGCTGTACTGGAACAGCGCAGTAAAGAAGGGCTATTCCGGCACTGCGGTGCTGACGAAGGAGAAGCCGCTCACCGTATTCTATGATCTCGGCATGGAGGGAAAACATGACGATGAGGGACGCGCGATCACGCTGGAATATGAGGATTATTATCTCGTCTGTGTCTATGTGCCGAACGCACAGGACGGCCTGCGCCGGATCGCCTACCGGATGGAGTGGGAGGACGATTTTCGCGCATATCTTGGAGCGCTGAAGGAGAAAAAACCGGTCATCGTGACCGGAGATTTCAACGTGGCGAAGGAAGAGATTGACCTTAAAAACCCGAAGACAAACCGCGGCAATGCAGGCTTTTCCGACGAGGAGCGCGGCAAGATGCGCGAGCTTCTCGCATCCGGTTTTGTCGATTCCTTTCGTTACCTTTACCCCGATAAAGCGGAGGCCTACAGTTGGTGGTCGTACCGGGCGAGAGCCCGCGAGCGGAACGCGGGGTGGCGCATCGACTACTTCCTCGTTTCGGAAGGCTTTGAAGCGCACATTGAGGACAGCCGCATCCTGGCGGAGCAGCTGGGGAGCGACCACTGTCCGGTGGAACTGATCCTGAGATAAACAGGCATGGACAAACAGGCTTTTTTCGGTTAAAATGGACGGTGCAGCAAGTAGGACAGGCAATCGCGGTCCGCGTAAGCGGAGTGAGGAAAGTCCGGGCTTCACAGGGCAGGATGCCGGATAACGTCCGGTGGAGGTGACTCCAAGGCCAGTGCAACAGAAATATACCGCCGGCCTCACGGCCGGTAAGGGTGGAAAGGCAGTGTAAGAGACTACCGCCCGCCTGGTAACAGGCGGGGCACATGTAAACCCCATCCGAAGCAAGACCAAGCAGAAGCATATGGCGGCCCGTCAGCTTCAGGTAGGTCGCTTGAGCGCGCCGGTGACGGCGCGCCTGGATAGATGATTGTCCACGACAGAACCCGGCTTATCGTCCTGCTTGCTGTTTTCAAAGAAAGGAATTTTGCCATGAGTAATAGAAAGAAAGTTGTCGTCGCCCTCGGGCATAAAGCGCTTGGCACCACGCTGCCGGAGCAGAAGATCGCTACAAAGGCCGCCGCGAAAGCGATCGCGGATCTGGTCGAGGCGGGCTGTCAGGTCGTCATTTCCCACAGCAATGCACCGCAGGTGGGCATGATCCATACCGCCATGAATGAGTTCGGAAAGCAGCATCCGGACTATACCTTTGCCCCGATGTCGGTCTGCTCGGCCATGAGCCAGGGTTACATTGGCTATGACCTGCAGAACGCGATCCGCGAGGAGCTTCTGAACCGCGGGATCGGCCGTCCGGTCTCCACGATTCTGACGCAGGTCGTCGTGAATCCTTATGACGATTCCTTCTACAAGCCGGTCAAGGTTGTGGGCCGTGTCATGACCCGCGAGGAGGCGGATGCCGAGGAGGAGAAGGGAAATTATGTGACGAAGGTGGACGGCGGTTACCGCAGAATTGTCTCTGCGCCGAAGCCGGAGGATATCGTCGAGATCGAGTCGATCCGCGTCCTCTCAGACGCGGGCCATGTCGTCATCGCCTGCGGAGGCGGTGGGATTCCGGTGCTCCGGCAGTCCCATCACCTGAAGGGCGCCAGCGCTGTCATCGAAAAGGATCTTGCGAGCGCGAAGCTCGCGGAGCTTCTGGACGCCGACATGCTGATGATCCTGACGAGCGAAAAAAAGCTGTACCTGAATTATGGAAAAGAAAACGCGGAGCCGCTTGACGAGATCAGCGTGGAAAAGGCGCGCGCCTACATTGCGGAGGGACAGTTCGACGAGACGAGCGTGCTGCCGAAGGTCGTGGCTGCGGTTTCTTTCGTCTCTCTTAAGCCGGGCCGCGTGACGGTCATCGCTGATCTTGACGACGCGAAGGAAGCGCTGGAAGAACGGACGGGAACCATTATTCGATCGTGATACTGAAGTCAGGGGAGGCAGCGGCTATGAAAGAGATTTCCGCACTGTTTACGGAGTTGGATTACAGACTGATCAGAGGGGCGCTGGAGGGTGAGGCCGGCGCACTTGTCTATGATACGCGAAAAGTCACGAAGGATTGCCTGTTTGTCTGCATCAAAGGCCTGGTTTACGACAGCCATGAACACATAACGGAGATTGCGGATGCGGGCGCACGCTATATTGTGGTGGAACGTCCGGTGGAAGCGCCGGATGGCGTGACGCTCATCGAAGTGAAGGATACGCGCTATGCGCTGGCGATCCTGTCGGCGGCCTGGTTTGACTGGCCGGCGCGCCGGATGAAGGTGATCGGCGTCACCGGTACGAAAGGGAAGACGACGACGACCTTTATGATAAAAGGAATCCTGGAGCATGCGGGCTACCGGGTAGGTCTCATCGGCACGATCGAGGCGATCATCGGTGATGAGCATATTCCGGCGGACAACACGACGCCGGAGTCTTACCTGATTCAGGAATATTTCGCGCGCATGGTCGATGCCGGCTGTGAGATCTGTGTGATGGAGGTATCCTCGCAGGGGCTCATGATGCACCGGACGGCGGGGATTCCGTTTGAGATCGGGATCTTTACAAACCTCGTGCCGGATCACATCGGACCGAATGAACATGCGAGTTTTGAAGAATACGCGGCCTGCAAGGGCCTGCTATTCCGGCAGTGCCGGCATGGCATCGCCAATATTGACGATGAGAATTTTGACCTGGTGCTGAACGGTCATACCTGTGATCTGGAAACGATCGGTTTCTCGGAGCAGGCGGATTACCGGGCCTCGGATATGGAGCTGCTGGGCGGCGAGGGTTATCTGGGTGTGAAATATCATATTTCCGGGAAGCTCGACATGGACGTGGAGATTGATGTGCCGGGTCGTTTCAGCGTCTATAATTCCCTGGTTTCGATTGCAGTGTGTGAACATTTCCGGGTATCCCAAAGCGATCTTAAGGAGGCGCTGCGCGTCGTGAAGACAAAGGGACGCATCGAGATGATTCCGATGCCCGGCGACTTTACCCTGATGATTGACTACGCGCACAACGCGATGGCCCTTGAGAGCCTTCTGAATACGCTGCGGGAATATCATCCGAAGCGGCTGGTCTCGGTGTTCGGCTGCGGCGGGAATCGTTCGAAGCTGCGCCGTTATGAGATGGGCGAAGTGTCGGGGCGTCTGGCTGATCTGACGATCATCACCTCGGACAATCCGCGGTATGAGGAGCCGCAGGCCATTATTGACGATATCAAGATCGGCATGGCGAAGACAGATGGGGAGTTTGTGGAGATCTGCGACCGCAAGGAAGCGATCCGCTATGCCATCGGGAATGCCAGAAAGGGCGACGTGATCGTGCTGGCAGGAAAAGGACACGAGGATTATCAGGAGATTAAGGGAGTAAAATGCCCGATGGATGAGCGCGTGCTGATCCAGGAGGTTTTGCAGGAACTGGCGGAGAAATAGATGGAATATGTCGATGTCATTGTAGACATTTCGCATGAGAAGCTGGATCATAAGTTTCAGTACCGCGTGCCGGAGACGCTCAGAGGAAAGATCCGCATCGGTATGCAGGTGAGATTTCCCTTTGGCAGGGGAAATCGTCCGACGAAAGGCTATGTGATCGGTTTCACGGACGAACCGGACTATCCGCCGGAGAAGATCAAGGAGCTCACCGGGATCGTCGAAGGCTCCGTATGCGCAGAATCGCAGCTGATCGGACTGGCAGCCTGGATGCGCGAGCAGTATGGCTCGACGATGAATCAGGCTTTGAAGACGGTGCTTCCGGTGAAGCAGGAGGTCGCGCGGCAGCGCGACGTTACGTTGCGGCTTGCCGTTCCGCGTGCGCAGGCGGAGACATTCCTCGCGGAGGAACTGCACAAAAACCACCACGCCAGGGCGAGGCTCCTGGCGGCGCTTCTCGATGCGGACGGCGCGATCTCCAGGAGTGAAGCGGCAGAGCGCTGCCGTGTCACTGCCCCGGTGGTCCGCGGACTCGAGCGGGACGGAATCCTGTACAGTGAGACAGAGACAAAATACAGAAATCCTTTTGAAGGACATTTTCAGGAGACGACAGAGAGGCCGGAACTGACCGCGCAGCAGCGCGCGGCAGTCGACGGGATCTGGACGGACTACGAGCGGGGAGAGCGTCGGACGTATCTGCTGCAGGGAGTCACCGGCAGCGGGAAGACCGAGGTCTATATGGAGCTCATCGAGCGTGTGATCCGCCAGGGAAAGCAGGCAATTGTACTGATTCCGGAGATTGCGCTGACCTATCAGACGGTGCGCCGCTTTTATGAGCGTTTTGGCGACCGGGTGTCGGTGCTGCACTCGCGTCTTTCCGATGGCGAGCGTTATGATCAGTTTGTGCGGGCGAAGGAAGGCCTGCTTGACGTGATGATCGGGCCGCGCTCCGCCTTGTTTACCCCTTTTCCCGACCTGGGAATCATCATCATCGATGAGGAACATGAGGGAGCCTACAAGAGTGAGACGGTACCGCGTTATGATGCGCGGGAGGCAGCGATCTATCGTGCTTCTTCCTGCGGAGCATCGGTGGTGCTCGGCAGCGCGACGCCGTCGCTTGAATCGAGCTACCGCGCGCGGGAGGGGACTTATGGCTGGTACCGGCTGGACAGCCGGATCGGAGCAGCCGTGCTGCCTGCGGTCCACATTGTCGATCTGAGAAAAGAACTGAAGGAGGGCAACCGCAGCATTTTCAGCAGGCGGCTTACAGATGCCCTTGGTGAACGCCTCCGCCGGGGAGAGCAGACGATGCTCTTTCTGAACCGCAGAGGCTTTTCGGGTTTTGTATCCTGCCGCTCCTGCGGCGAGGCGCTGCGCTGCCCGCATTGTGATGTATCGCTGTCGCTTCACATAGACGGTTATCTCAAATGTCATTATTGCGGCTATGAGATGCGGATGCCGAAGGCGTGTCCGTCCTGCGGTTCGCCCTACATTTCGGGTTTCCGCGCCGGAACGCAGCAGATCGAGCGGGAAGTGAAGCGCCTGTTTCCTTCGGCGCGTGTGCTGCGTATGGATTATGATACGACGCGCTCAAAAGAGAGCTATGAGAAGATTCTCTCAGCCTTTGGCCGCGGCGAGGCCGATGTACTCGTCGGGACGCAGATGATCGTGAAGGGACATGATTTTCCGAATGTGACGCTGGTCGGTGTCGTGGCGGCGGACATTTCCCTGCATGCACCGGATTATCGCGCGGCGGAGCGGACTTTTGCGCTGCTGACGCAGGCGGTCGGACGTGCCGGGCGGGCCCAAAAACCGGGGGAAGCGCTGATCCAGACCTATCGCCCGGAGCATTACAGTATTCGTGCCGCAGCGAAGCAGGATTACGACGCTTTTTATGTGCAGGAACTCTCCTATCGCCGTCTGATGGGCTATCCGCCGATACAGGAAATGCTGGGGATTTATCTCTCCTCCACAGAGCAGGAGTTCTTAAGGCAGAGCTCGGAGAAGCTGGGGGCGTATATCCGCACGCTGGATGCATCACTGCAGGTGATTGGTCCGGCCATCGCGGCGCTTGCGAAGAAGAACGATATCTACCGTATGGTGATTTATATAAAACACGAGAGGAAAGAGAGGCTGCTTGAGGTCAAACGACAGCTGGAAAGCAGGATAGAGAAAGAAGCGTTTGCAGACAGGGTGCGCGTGCAGTTTGATTACAACCCGCAGCAGTCATATTAGGGCAGGAGGAAGAAATGGCGACAAGAAATATCAGATATGACGGAGATCCGATCTTAAGAAAGATCAGCAAGGCGGTCCCGGCAGTGACGCCCCGGATCCGGGTGCTGATTGAGGATATGCTGGAGACGATGTATGGAGCGAACGGTGTGGGGCTTGCCGCGCCGCAGGTGGGAATTTTAAAGCGGATTGTTGTGATTGATATCGGGGAAGGGCCGATTGTCATGATCAATCCGAAGATTACGCGGACAGAAGGAGAGCAGACTGGGGATGAAGGGTGCTTAAGCCTTCCCGGGAAGGCCGGCACCGTGACACGCCCGAATGAGGTGACGGTGCAGTTTATGGGCGAGGACGGCGAGTACTACGAACTCGAAGGGACGGAGCTTCTGGCGCGTGCGATCTGTCATGAGTGCGATCATCTGGACGGTAAGCTCTACAAGGACCTTGTGGAGGGAGAGCTCCGCGACGTCACTGCCGAAGATGAGGAAGAAGAAGAGGAGGAGCAGGCTTAGCATGCGGGTTATCTTTATGGGAACGCCGGACTTCGCAGTCGGTACGCTGGAAGCACTGGCAGAATCAGAGCATGAGCTTGTGCTCGTGGTGAGTCAGCCGGATCGTCCGAAGGGGCGAGGACACAGTCTGCAGCCGACGCCGGTGAAAGCGGCGGCGGAGCGCCTTGGCATCCCGGTCATTCAGCCGTTGAAAATACGTGAGGCGGTGGGGACGCTTAAGCAGACGGAAGCCGACGTGATCGTGGTAGCTGCCTTCGGTCAGATTATCCCGAAGGAGATTCTGGGGATGAAGAAATATGGCTGCATCAACGTGCACGCTTCGCTGCTGCCGAAATACCGCGGAGCCGCGCCGATTCAGTGGGCCGTGATCGACGGAGAGAAGGAATCAGGCGTCACGATTATGCAGATGGACGAGGGCCTTGATACCGGGGATATGCTCGCGAAAGTTGTCGTGCCCCTGGATGAGGACGAGACGGGCGGAAGCCTTTTTGACAAGCTGAGCGCAGCCGGGGCAAAGCTCTGTGCCGGGACGCTGGATCAGCTTGCGCGGGGGGAGATCGTGCCGGAGAAGCAGGGGGAATCCCCTACCGCCTATGCGTCAATGTTGAAAAAAAGCATGGGCAACATCGACTGGACGAAGGATGCCGTGAGTATCGAACGGCTCGTGCGGGGCCTGAATCCATGGCCGAGCGCCTATACGAGGCTCTTCGGGAAGACGTTGAAGATATGGAAATGCCATGTGCTGCCCGAGGGTGCACCGAAAGGCGCCTGCGGCGAGGTCATGGAGGTGAGGAAAGACATGATTCTGGTGCAGACAGGAGAAGGGATTCTTTCGATCACCGAGCTGCAGCTTGAGGGCAGAGCCAGGATGGAGGCTTCCTCTTTCCTGCGCGGATGCAAGATCGTGCCGGGGCTGATACTCCCGGCGGAAAAGGAGGCCTGACATGCTGTTTTATGATCCCACGTATATCCTGGTACTGATCGGAGCGATTCTGTCCATGTGTGCGTCCGCCAGGGTGAATTCCACCTACCGGAGATATTCGCAGGTACGCAGCTATTCCGGACTTACGGGGGCAGAGGCTGCGCAGCGCATCCTGCGGGGAGCAGGTATCTACGATGTACAGATAGAGTATATTCATGGGAATCTGACGGATCATTACGATCCGCGGGAGAAGGTGCTGCGCCTGTCTGACGGCGTCTACGGGTCGACTTCCGTAGCGGCGATCGGCATTGCCGCGCATGAGTGCGGTCATGCGATTCAGGACGATCGTTCTTATGCGCCTCTGCGGATTCGCAATACCTTTGTACCGGTTGCAAATTTCGGAACCAAAGCGGCGCTTCCGATTATTCTGGTCGGAATTATATTTGGAAGTTCTTACCTGCTGATTGAGATTGGTCTGCTCTGTTTTTTCTTTGGAGTGGTCTTTCAGCTCATCACGCTGCCGGTGGAGTTCAACGCCTCAAAGCGCGCGGTGCGAATTCTCGGTGAAACAGGCATTCTCTCGGAAGAGGAACTGGCCGGTACGAAAAAAGTGCTGTCTGCGGCGGCGATGACCTACGTGGCGGCAGCCGCGGCGTCGATTCTGTCGATGTTCCGCCTGCTGATTCTCTTCGGCGGCGGCAGAAAGCGCAGGTGAGGAGCAGGACGTGGCGGAACAGGAAAATGTAAGACTGCTCGCACTCGAGTATCTGCTCGAGGTGACGGAGCGGGGCGCGATGGCTCATACGGCCCTGCGCGGGATGCTGGAGCGCTATCAGTATCTGGAAAAACGGCAGCGTGCCTTTCTCACAAGGCTCTGCGAGGGGACCCTTGAGCGTCTCATCGAACTTGACTGGATCATCGATCAGGTCGCGAAAGTACCGGTGAAAAAGCAGAAGCCGGTGATCCGCGGTATTCTGCGGCTGTCGGTCTATCAACTGAAATACATGGATCAGGTGCCGGACGCAGCGGTCTGTTCCGAGGCAGTCCGGCTTGCCCGGATAAAGGGATTTTCCGGGCTCACGGGTTTTGTCAACGGTGTCCTGCGTGGCATCGCGCGCCGGAGGCCGGAAGCGATGCCGGATGATCTTTCAGTTCGCTACTCTACGCCGCAGTGGATTGTGGAGCAGTGGACGCAGGAATACGGAGCGGAGCGGGCGCTTCGGATGCTGGAAGATCAATACCGTAAGAAACCGACGACGATTCGCGTCAATCTATCAAAAATCACCAGGGAAAAGCTTAAAAGACGCCTGGAAGAGGAAGGCGTGACGGTGTGTGAGGTCGAGGGCATGGCTCCGGCGCTTGCGATCTCTGGTTATGATTATCTGCGCGCCCTGCCGTCCTTTCGTGAGGGACTGTTCCAGGTGCAGGATGTCAGCTCGATGCAGGCGGCGCTTCTGGCCGCGCCGCATCCCGGAGATTATTGTATCGACCTGTGCGCCGCACCGGGAGGAAAGAGTCTGCATCTTGCGGAGCTGCTCGGCGGCACCGGCATGGTGGAGGCGCGTGATCTGACAGAGGAAAAGGTGGAGCTGATACGGGAGAATATCCGGCGTGTACAGCCCGGAAATATACATACCGTGTGCCAGGATGCCACTCTGCCGGATGAGGCATCCTTTGGGAAAGCGGATATCGTGCTGGCCGATCTGCCCTGTTCCGGGCTTGGGGTCCTGAATAAAAAACATGATTTAAAGTACCGGATGTCGCCTGCGCAGCAGCAGGATCTGGTACAGCTGCAAAGGAAGATTCTGGACGCTTCCTGGCAGTACGTAAAGCCGGGCGGGACACTGCTCTACAGCACCTGCACCGTGCATTATGATGAGAATGAGGGCAATGTGGAATGGATTCTCGAACATTACCCTTTCGTTCTGGAAGAACAGAAAAAGACATTGCCGGGGATTGATCTCTGGGATGGATTTTTCATCGCAAAGTTGAAGAGGAAGGCCTGATGACGGACATCAAATCTCTTACGCTTGCCGAATTGCAGGCACAGATGGAGAAAATCGGAGAGAAAAAGTTCCGCGCGAGTCAGATCTACAGCTGGCTCCATGAGAAGCTGGCGGGCAGTTTTGACGAGATGAGCAATCTGCCGAAGAGCCTGCGGGAGCGGCTGCGTGCGGAGTACGAACTGACCAATCTGGAGCTTCTGGAAGTGCAGACCTCGAAGCTGGACGGAACCGCCAAGTTTCTGTTTCGTCTTTTCGACGGAAATGTGATCGAGAGCGTGTTGATGCGTTATCACTATGGAAATTCTGTCTGCGTCTCCTCTCAGGCCGGCTGCCGGATGGGCTGCCGCTTCTGTGCTTCGACGCTGAACGGCCTTGCACGGAACCTGCGGCCTTCCGAGATTCTCGATCAGGTCTATCAGATTCAGAAATGGTCGAAAGAGCGCGTTCGCAGCGTTGTCGTTATGGGCAGCGGGGAACCGCTTGACAATTATGAAGCTCTGCTGCGCTTTATTGAAATTCTGACTGCAGAGGGCGGGCTGCATATCAGCCAGCGGAATGTGACGGTGTCGACCTGCGGTATTGTGCCGATGATGCGCCGGCTGGCGGATGAGGAGCTCCAGATTACCCTGGCGCTGTCCCTTCATGCCCCGTCGCAGGAGAAGCGCCTCCGGCTGATGCCGATAGCAAAGCGCTATACGCTTCCCGAGGTGCTGGATGCCTGCCGCTATTATTTTGAAAAAACGGGGAGGCGCGTTACCTTTGAATACAGCCTGGCCAGCGGCGTGAACGATGCGCCGGAGGATGCCCGGGCGCTCGCATCGCTGCTGGACGGTATGAATTGCCATATCAATCTGATTCCAGTCAACCCGGTGGCGGAACGCGGACTTTTCGGACCGGAACGCGGAAAAGTCCTGAATTTCAAAGAAATTCTTGAAAAATCGGGGAAACATGTTACTATAAGAAGAGAAATGGGTCGGGATATCGATGGCGCGTGCGGCCAGCTCCGAAGGCGATATCTTGAGAAATGAGGTGAAGAAAAGCGTGCATACATCAGTTGCAGTGACAGACGTGGGAAGGACGAGAAAGATCAACCAGGATTTTGTGTACGCCTCGGATGTCCCGGTGGGGAACCTTCCGAATCTCTATATCGTGGCGGACGGCATGGGCGGCCATCGGGCGGGGGAGATTGCCTCTTCTCTGGCGGTGGAGAGCGTCATTGAGGCGGCCAATAAGAGCATGGAGACCCGTCCGGCGCTGATCCTTCAGAAGGCAGTGCGCTATGCGAACCACCGAATCTATGAGAAAGCCTGTGAGTGTGAGGATTATGAGGGCATGGGTACGACGCTCGTAATGCTGACAGTCATGGGGGAGGAGGCAGTCGCGGCGAATGTCGGAGACAGCCGCCTTTACGAAATCGCAGGAGGCAGCATCCGCCAGATATCGGAGGATCATTCTTACGTGGCGGAACTCGTGCGAAAGGGAGAACTCAGCCCCGAGAGGGCAAGGAAGCATCCCGACAAAAATATTATCACAAAGGCGCTTGGAATACAGGGAGACATTCAGCCGGATCTGTATTTCCTTGAAGTGGCGCATGGAAATAAATATCTGCTCTGTTCCGATGGCCTGAGCAATATGGTGGAGGATACGGAACTCTGCCGGATCATCAGCCAGGAACGGCCGCTGTCCGAGATCGGCAGCGAACTGATTCTGCAGGCGAACCAAAACGGCGGTCTGGATAATATTGCGGTAGTGCTGACAGAAGCAGAATAGCAGTGAGGTAGAATTATGATCAAAATCGGAACGATAGTGGGTGATCGCTACGAGATCCTGGAAAAGATTGGCGTCGGCGGCATGGCGGAGGTCTATAAAGGCAAGGACCATAAGCTCAACCGCTACATCGCAGTCAAGATCCTGAAGGAGGAATTCCGCGGAAATGACGCTTTCATCAGAAAGTTCAAAGAGGAAGCGCAGTCCGCGGCACGCCTTGCGCATCCGAATATCGTGAATGTCTATGATGTCGGCGATGAAAACGGGATTTATTACATTGTCATGGAGCTGGTCGAGGGCATCACGCTCAAAAATTATATTGAGCGGAAAGGCAGTCTTACGATCAAGGAGGCCACGAGCATTGCAATTCAGGTGTCCGCAGGCCTTGAGGTGGCGCACAACAATCAGATCGTGCACCGCGACATCAAGCCGCAGAATATTATCATTTCCCGGGAAGGCAAGGTGAAGGTGACGGACTTTGGCATCGCCAAGGCGACGACTTCCCAGACGACGACCTCGAATGCGATGGGTTCTGTCCATTACTCCTCTCCGGAGCAGGCCAGAGGCGGCTATGTGGACCACAGAAGCGATATTTACTCTCTGGGCATCGTGCTCTATGAGATGGTGACCGGCCGCGTGCCTTTTGATGGGGATTCGGCAGTGACGATCGCGGTCAAACATCTGCAGGAGGAGATGGTCCCGCCGGAGACCTATTGTAAGAATCTTCCCTACAGTCTTTCCCAGATTATCAAAAAGGCGACAGAGAAGAGTCCGGATCGCAGATATCAGGATATTGGAGATCTGATCGCGGACCTGAAACAGTCCCTGATGGATCCGGAAGGGGATTTCGTGAAGATCATTGACCCGGACAATCAGGCAAGAACGGTGATTGTGACGAAGGATACGACGTCTCAGGTGAAAGAGGTCAGAAGAGCGCGTCATCAGGAGATTGAGGAGGAAGATGATGACGAGGAAGACGAGGATGAGGACGACGAGGATGACGAGAGCCTGAGTCCTGCCGTGGAAAAAGCCATGACAGCGGCCGGCATCGTGCTCGCTATCATTATTGTGATTATTGTCTTTCTGCTGGTGTCGAGGCTCTTTGGGCTTGGCTCAGGCAGCAGTTCCGACACGGAAGACACGCAGACGGAGGAGAGCGTTACGGACGATGACAGCAGCTCATCGGCGAATACGGTAGAGATGCCGAGTCTCCTTGGCATGACCATGACGGAGGCGAAGATCGAGCTGGAGGAGCTGGGCTTAAGCATCACGCTGAAGGGCAGCGAACCTTCTTCGGAGTATGCCTCCGGTCAGATCATCGAGCAGAGTGTGGAGGAGGGCAGCCGTGTGGAAGTCGGAAGCTCTGTGGAGGTAACGACTTCGAGTGGTGAGGACACTCAGACGACAAGCTCTGATACGGAAGAGGAGGAGACGACGGTGACGGTGCCGAGCGTGCTGGAAAAGGATGAGGCGACCGCGCGCAGCGCGCTGACTGCAGCGGGGCTGACGGTTGGCACGGTGTCGGAGAGCAGCAGTGATACCGTGGAGGAAGGCCTGGTGATCAGCCAGAGCGTGACGGCCAATTCTACCGTGGAAAAAGGAACCTCTGTCGATCTGGTCATCAGCAGCGGTCCGCAGACGGTGACGGTGACGGTGACGGACGTGATCGGGCATGAGCGGACAAGGGCGACTTCAGAGCTGGAAGCCGACGGTTTCAAGGTATCTGTGGCAGAGGCCTATTCGGATGATATCCGCAGCGGCCTGGTGATCAGCACCGATCCGGACCGGGGCACGAGTGTGTCTCCCGGGAGCACGGTCACGATTACGGTCAGCCTGGGAAAACAGACAGTCACGATTCCGTCTGTTGTGGTCAATATGACTTATGACGCGGCGGTGACCGCGCTTCGGAGTGCGGGATTTACGGGGACGGTCACACAGGCCACCGAGTACAGCAATTCTGTGGGAGCGGGTTATGTGACGCGTTTCAGCCCTGGCAGCACGGTGAATTATGACGGGGATGTGACGATCTATGTCAGCCTGGGGCCGTCGTCCTGATGGAAGGCAGGATCATCAAGGGGATCGCGGGCTTCTACTATGTCTACGTGGAGGACCGCGGCGTATATGAGTGTAAGGCGAAGGGCATTTTCCGTAACCGGGGCTTAAAGCCGATGGTCGGAGATCTGGTGGAAATACAGGCGCTTGATGAGACAGAGCGCAGTGGAAATATTGAGGAGATTCTGCCGCGGAGCAGCGAACTTATCCGGCCCGCTGTTGCCAATCTCACGCAGGCGCTGATCGTCTTTGCCCTGTCGCGGCCGAAGCCGAACCTGGGCCTGCTGGACCGCTTTCTGGTCATGATGCGGCAGAAGGGGCTGCCCTCGATTATCTGCTTCAATAAGCTGGATGAGGCGGAGCCGGAACAGGAGGACGAGCTGCGGGCGATTTATGCATACAGTGACTGTCTGCTTACGTTTGTCAGTGCGAAGACCGGTCAGGGGGCTGAGGAGCTGAAGGCCTTGCTTCTGAATCAGACGACTGCGCTGGCGGGACCGTCCGGCGTAGGAAAATCGACGCTGACCAATCTTCTGATCCCGGACGCCGGGAGTGAGACCGGACAGATCAGCAGAAAGCTTGAACGCGGAAAACATACAACGAGGCACAGCGAGCTGTTCTGGATTCAGAAGGACAGCTATCTCTTCGATACGCCGGGTTTCAGCTCACTTGACCTGATGGAGACGAAGAAGGAAGAGCTGCGCTTTGATTTCCCGGAGTTTTTTCCTTATGAAAATCAGTGCCGTTACCCCGGCTGTGCGCATGTGCATGAGCCCGGCTGTGCGGTAAAAGCGGCTGTGGAGACGGGAAGCATCCACAGAAGAAGGTATGACAGCTATCTCGATTTCTATGAGGAGCTGTGTGAGAGAGAGAAGAGGAGGTATCGCTGAACCATGAAAAAATATTTGTCACCTTCGATTTTATCGGCGGATTTTGCGCATCTGGGCGATGATATCCGGCGCGCGCAGGAGGCGGGAACGCAGTATCTGCACTACGATGTGATGGATGGACTGTTTGTCCCGAGTATTTCCTTTGGTATGCCGGTGCTGGAGTCTGTTCGGAAGATTACGGATCTTGTGCTGGACGTACATCTGATGATCGTGGATCCTGACCGCTATATTGACGAATTTGTGCGCTGCGGCGCGGATATCATCACGGTACATTATGAAGCCTGCAAGGATGTAAAGAAGACGCTGCGCACGATCCGGTCGAAGGGCGTGAAGGCAGGCGTGACGATCAAGCCGAAGACGCCAAACAGCGTTCTTGCGGATCTGCTCGATGAGGCGGATATGATTCTGCTCATGTCGGTGGAGCCGGGCTTTGGCGGGCAGTCGTACATTCCGGAGTCTACGCAGAAGATCCGCGAGCTTCGCGCGATGCTTGACGCACGTAGACTTGACACCGATATCGAGGTGGACGGCGGCATCAAGAAAGAGAATCTTCCGATGGTGCTCGATGCAGGAGCGAATGTGATCGTGGCCGGTTCTGCTATTTTCAAAGGCGATATCGGGCAGAATGTGCGCGATTTCATGGAGATCATGAAGTGATGAAAACTTTGATTATCAGTGGGGGCAGGATTGATACTGATTTTGCCCTCCGTGTTCTTAAGCAGCCCTTTGACCACATCATCTGTGCGGATAAAGGGCTTGCCTTTTGTTATGAGCAGGGAATCCGGCCGACGAGGATTGTAGGAGATTTTGACAGCCTGAAGCCGGGCATTCTGGAAAAGTACCGGAACACGGACATTGAAGTCCGTGAATTCAATCCGGTAAAGGACGCTACGGATACGCAGATCGCAGTAGAGCTGGCGCTGGAGCTTGGCAGTACGGATATCACGCTCCTGGGAGCGACCGGAACGCGGCTCGACCATGTGCTCGGAAATATTCATACCCTGTATCTTCCCTTTGAAAAGGGAGTTCCCTGCCGGATTCTCGATGCATACAACCGCATCCGGCTGATCAGCGGCAGCGTCACGCTGAAGGCGGAAGAGCAGTACGGAGAATTCTTTTCTCTGATCCCGTTTACGGAACAGGTGAGCGGCGTGACGCTGCGGGGAGTGAAGTATCCGCTTGACGCGTACAATTTTACCGTCCGCGGGAGCGCGTCCCGGGGGGTCTCGAATGAGATCAAAGAAAATGAGGCGCGGATCACGATTGGAGAAGGCATTATGATTCTGATAGAATCGAAGGAGTGATGGCATGCGAATTCTTCTGGCAGAGGATGAGCGGGACCTGAACCGCATCATCAGCAAAAAACTGACTTCAGACGGCTACAGTGTGGACAGCTGTTACGACGGAAAAGAGGCGATGGACATGCTCGCCTGTGCGGATTATGACGCCGCGATTCTGGACATCATGATGCCGGGGGCGGACGGTTTCGCCGTACTCGCCTCTCTTCGGAACGCCGGAAGAACGACGCCGGTGCTCTTCCTGACGGCGCGTGATTCGATCTCGGACCGCGTGAAGGGGCTGGACAGCGGAGCGAACGATTACCTCGTGAAGCCTTTCTCCTTTGAGGAGCTGAGCGCACGCATCCGGGCGATGATCCGCACGAGCCACGGCACGGCGAAGAGCGAGCTCGCAGTCGGCGATCTTATTATGGACTGCGCGACAAAGCGGGTCACGCGCGGCGGACGCGAGATCACCCTATCTGCCCGGGAATACGCGCTGCTCGAATACCTGATGCACAATGTGGGCATCACGCTCTCGCGGGAGCAGATCGAAGACCACATCTGGAACTATGATTACGAAGGCGGCACGAATGTCGTGGACGTGTATATCAGCTATCTTCGCCGCAAGATCGACAGCGGACAGAAAAAGAAGCTGATTCACACCGTGCGCGGCAGGGGCTATGTCATACGGGAGGACGCGTAAGCTTTGAAAAGATTATCCATCCGCGCGAAGATCACGCTCTGGTTTTCGGCTGTACTGATCGTGGTTGTCGCGCTCACCTATTTTGTGATTCTGTCGGCCAGCCGGCAGATCATTCAGAAGACTATCCGTGACGAACTGATACAGACTGTGGAGAACAATGTGGACGAGGTCGAGTACTACGCCTCGATCGACGATCTCTACGCGGACAATGACGTCGATTACTATGCGCATTTCGATGGCGGTTACATCGAGATCGACGACGATTTCCTCGATGCGGTCAATGAGATCTACACTTCCCTTTGCCGGACAGACGGTACGCTGGTCTACGGGGAGAACCCGATTGCCAGAGAGAGCGCTGCGGTCGCCTTCACGGATTCGGAGGTGCAGCGTTTGAAAGTAGACGGGACGCTCTACTATATCTTTGACCGCAGGCTGGAGACAGAGGGACTTGAGGATCTGTGGCTGCGTGGTATCGTCTCTGAGACGCAGGGGGAGGTCGAACTGTCTGCGATTTCCCGCACCTCTCTCATTTTGCTGCCGAGCCTTGTCGTGCTGGCCATCATCGGCGGTTTTCTGATTGCAGGGCGGACGCTGCGCCCGATCCGGCAGATTGCAGATACAGCGGCGCAGATCCGCGAGGGAAATGATCTGGGAAAGCGGATTGAGCTGGGCGAAGGGCAGGACGAGCTGCATCAGCTCGCCGGACAGTTCAATGAAATGTTTACCCGTCTGGATGAATCCTTCCAGGCGCAGCAGCGCTTTGTCTCCGACGCTTCGCATGAGCTGCGGACGCCGGCCGCTGTGATCAGCGCGCAGTGCGAGCTCTCCCTGGAAGCTCCCCAGAGTCAGGAAGAATATGAAGAGGCGCTCCGGGTTATTCAGCGGCAGAGCCGCAAGATGAATCGCCTGATCGGAAACCTCCTGGATTTTACCAGACTGGAGCTGCAGCCGGAGCGCTACGCGAAGGAAGAGCTGGATCTGTCCGGGCTGACGGAAAGCGTCTGCGAGGATCTGGCACTGCTGCGGGAAAAGAACATCGAGCTGCGCTGCGAGGCGGAGCCGGATATCCATTTCACCGGGAATCGCGAGCTGCTGACGCGTCTTCTGACAAATCTCATCGGCAATGCCTATCGCTATGGAAATACAGACGGCCATACGTGGGTCACTCTGCGTTCTGATGAGAATGCGATTGTGCTGAGGGTGCAGGACGACGGCATTGGAATCGACAAGGAAAGCCTGCCGCATCTTTTTGAACGCTTTTATCAGGCTGACGCCTCGCGCAGCGGCGAGGGGAACGGACTCGGACTTGCGATGGTGAAGGAGATCGCCGAGTTTCACGGCGGCGAGATCAGCGTGGAGAGCGAAGCAGGGCTTGGGAGCACCTTTACAATTATTTTTAAAAAAGTTCAGTCTCTAATGTTCTTCTAATTTTTCTATTTTATACTGTGCTTACAGAAAACAAAAGGAGGACAATACAATGACTAATACAATCATTCAGAAATTCTTCGGAACCAGGAAAAAAACAGTCATGTCGGTTGCGTGTATCGCGTCTGCAGTTGCACTCTTAGGAGCAGGAACGGCCTACGCGGCGTCAGGTGCGAGGACAGCCGCCGCGCGGGAATCGGCCATCGGTGAAGAAGCAGCACAGAATTATGCTTTTGCTGACGCGGGCGTGGATCCGGCTTCCGCACTGTATGTCAGGGCCGAGTTCGACCACGAGGACGGACAGTTCATCTATGAGGTAGATTTCACGGCGGGCGATACGGAATATGAGTACTGGATTCTCGCGTCTGACGGAACCGTGATCAAGAAATCGGCGGAGATCATTGCCCTGGCCAGCGCGGCGGAAGTTTCGGAGATCACGTTGGAGGAGGCAAAGGAAATTGCTCTGACGGACGCGGGGCTTGCTGCATCCGAGGTCACCTTTACCAAGGCGGATCTTGACCACGACGATGGACAGTCGGTTTACGATATCGAATTCTACGCGGAAAATGTGGAATATGAGTATGAGATCAAGGTGAGCGGTGGGGCGATCTACAGCAAGTCCAAAGAGACGCATACGGTACAGGCTGCAGAGGAAGAGCCGGCTGCAGAGAAGAGCGTGACAGAAGACACATCCGCTGTGAAAACGGAAGCTGCTGTGGTGGAAACGGTTGAAACTACACCTGTGACGAGTACCATCGATACGACCTCGGGCGAGAGTTCCCAGGCGACTGTGAGCAGCCAGATTGATCTGGAAACTGCCAAAAACAAGGCGCTCTCTGACGCGGGGGTCTCCGCCTCTGACGTGACCTTCAAGAAGGCGCGCGAGGATATGGACGATGGCGTTGTCGTCTATGACATCGAGTTCTACAGTTCCACGACGGAGTATGAGTATGAGATTCGCGTATCCGACGGCGCAATCGTGGATAAGAGTGTTGAAGCTCTGGAGACTGCGCCCAGTGCCAGCGCCGGCAACGGATCGTCCGCCGGCGCGGACAGCAGCTCCTACATCAGTGTGGACGAGGCAAAAGCGATCGCCCTGAATCGGGCAGGACTCTCGGCCTCCGACGTGGTCTTTGAGAAGGCAAAGCTTGACAAGGACGACGGAGTCATGGAATATGAGATCGAATTCTATCAGGGAAATATGGAATATGAGTGTACGATCAATGCCGTCACCGGCGCCATCATTGAGTACGATGCGGACTGGGACGACTGATGAGCAGATAAAAAGAACCCCCCGGGGAAATCCCCGGGGGTCTGATTTTTATGAGAGAAGATTAAAGTCCCATCTGCTTTGCAACTTCCGCCGCGAAGTCCTCGTTCTTCTTCTCGAGACCTTCGCCGGTCTCGAAGCGGACGAAGCCTTTGATCGCGATATTCGCGCTGTTCGCCTTCGCAACCTGCGCCACGTAGGCGGATACGAGCTGCTTGCCATCCTCAGCCTTCACATAGACCTGGTCGAGCAGGCAGATTTCTTTGAGCTGCTTGTTCAGGCGCCCCATCACTGCGCCATTGATTACCTTCTCCGGCTTGCCGGCCATCTTCGGGTCATTCTCGATCTGCGCCTTGATGATCTCAAGCTCGTGTGCCTTATAGGTCTCATCAACCTCGCTGTTATTCGTGTAGATCGGCTTTAAGGCCGCGACCTGCATCGCAAGGTTTTTCGCCATCTCACGGATCTCATCGTTGATCACATCGGTCTCGACGTCCACGAGTACGCCGATCTTGCCGCCCATGTGGATATAGGAAGCGATGAAACCGTTCTGCTCCTCCATCTGCTGGAAGCGGCGGATCTTCATATTCTCACCGATCACGGCGATCTGTGCTGCCAGTGCTTCGCCGACCGTTTTGCCCGGCTCAGCTGTCCACTCCTCTGTGAGGAAGGCCTCGACGTCCGCTGCCTTTGTCGTAAGAGCCTGCGCTGCAACCTGCGCCACATAGCCCTGGAACTTCTCGTTCTTCGCCACGAAGTCGGTCTCCGCGTTTACCTCTACGGCAACGGCCTTCTTTGCATCCTCGCTGAGCGCGGTGGCAACAATGCCTTCCGCCGCGATGCGGCTTGCCTTCTTCTGCGCAGTGGCAAGGCCCTTCTCACGCAGAAAATCGACGGCCTCTTCCATATTTCCCTCGGTAGCGGTCAGGGCCTTCTTGCAGTCCATCATGCCCGCACCGGTCATCTCTCTTAATTCCTTTACCATTGCAGCTGTAATAGCCATATTCTGAACCCTCCTTAAAGCTTATTCCTGCTCTTCGTATGCGGCGTCCTCTTCGTACTCCGCCTCTTCGGCATACTCCTCGGCCTCGCCCTGTCTCGCTTCCACAACGGCGTCCGCCATCTTGGAGACGATCAGCTTGACCGCACGGATCGCATCGTCATTGCCCGGGATCACATAGTCCAGCTCCTCCGGATCACAGTTGGTATCGCAGATGCCGATCAGCGGGATGCCAAGGGAATGGGCTTCCTGTACGCAGATGTGCTCCTTCTTCGGATCGACCACGAAGATCGCGTCCGGAAGACGCTTCATATCGCGGATACCGTTCAGATTCTTCTGCAGCTTCTCAAGCTCTTTCCTGAGGGCGATGACTTCCTTCTTCGGCAGCACGTCGAAGGTGCCGTCCTGCTCCATCGCCTCGATCTGCTTCATACGCACGATACGGCTCTGGATCGTCTTGAAATTGGTAAGCATGCCGCCCAGCCATCTCTCGTTCACATAGTACATGCCACAGCGCTCGGCCTCCGCCTGAATCGCATCCTGCGCCTGCTTCTTCGTGCCGACAAAGAGAATCGTGCCGCCCTGTGCGGTGATATCCGCGACAGCTCTGTAAGCCTCGTCAACCTTTACGACGGACTTCTGCAGGTCGATGATGTAGATGCTGTTACGCTCTGTGTAGATGTACTCCGCCATTTTGGGGTTCCATCTGCGGGTCTGATGTCCGAAGTGGACGCCGGCTTCTAACAGCTGTTTCATGGAAATTACGCTCATTTTTTCTTCCTCCATTTTGGTTTTTCTTCCGCGGAGCCATCGCTTCCGGGAGAATCCTTATATGGACACCGCTCCCGAAATAGCCTCGCGTGATTTTTCGCGCAACTCAAGGCCGCCCGACTACCGGACAGCCTTGAATACTATAGCATAAGCAGCTTTGTGCGTCAAGGATTTTCTTCCTGCCCGGGCGGACTACCACAAATTTATTTACGATAAGTTCCCACCTGTGATACAAAATATGATAAAATAGCAGAAAACTACTGGATCGGGGAAGGGAGATACCCATGCAGCAATATGAAAAGGCGCTTACGCTGTGGCGGCGGAAGGGAATCACGACGGAGGCGGAGCTTGCGGAGGCATTGAACGGGCAATGTATTGCTTACGCATATAACTCAGGGAAAATAGAAAACGAACGGGTTACCTGGCACGACACAAGAGAAATTTTTGAGCATGACGGTGTGACCTCCTATACCGGTGATCTGCGAACTTTGTTTGAGATTCGAAACGAGAAGGAGGCCTATGAGTTTTTTCTGGCTTCCTTTGGTCAGCGGCATCCGATCGATGGGGCATTTATTAAGGAAATGCAGCGGCTTCTGACGCAGAACACTTACGATACGAGGCGATACCGGCTCGGAGAGCGTCCCGGCGAGTACAAGAAACATGATTTTGTGACTGGAAGGGAGGAGATTGGCGCTCCCTGGGAGGATGTCGCAGAGGAGATGGCGGAGCTTTTAGAGGAACTGCAGGAGTTTCCGGAGGAAAAGATCCTGATAGCAGCCGCATATTTTCACGTGAAGTTTGAGAATATTCATCCTTTTGCGGACGGGAACGGCAGAACCGGGAGGCTGGTCATGAATTATCTGCTGGTGCTCCACAGTCATCCGCCCATCACCATTCATGAAGAAGATCGACGTGCTTATTATGAGGCTCTGGAGGCCTGGGACAGGGAACAGGCACTTTCTGTAATGTGCTCATTTCTGAAGGAGCAGACGGTCAAAACATGGGAGAAACAGATCGCGCGTGAGGAGCGCAGAAATGGAGGAGACTTTTGATGCAGAAAATTCTGGTAGTTGTGGATATGCAGAATGATTTTATCGACGGTGCGCTCGGCACAAAGGAGGCTGTGGCGATCGTGCCGCGGGTGGCGGAGAAAATACGCAGTTTCCCGGGACGCGTGATTTTCACGAGGGACACGCATGAACAGAATTATATGGACACGCAGGAGGGGCAGAAGCTCCCGGTGCCGCACTGCATTCGCGGGACAGAGGGATGGCAGATTTGTTCCGAGCTCGCGGATTTCTGCAGGGAGGCTCCGATCGATAAGCCGACCTTCGGCTCCGTGGAGCTGGGCGAATGGCTCCGGCTGGCGAATGAGCAGGAAGCGATCGAAAGAATCACGTTCGTGGGATTGTGCACGGATATCTGTGTGATCTCCAACGCGCTGCTCGCGAAAGCGTACCTGCCGGAGATCCCGATCACGGTCGACGCGTCCTGCTGCGCGGGCGTCACGCCGGAGAGTCACCAGAACGCGCTGAACGCGATGAAGGTGTGCCAGATCGCGGTGGAGAATGAACGGTAGAATCACCACAATCTCTTCAGGCCAAAGTATGAATCGATTAAATCAAAGAAAGCATTTATAAAAGGCTCTTTACGTATGCCTTTTTTTAACAAAATGATTTCGGTGGATGAGATAGTTTTTTCTAATGGGATGTAAGTCACATTGGCCATGGGCCTGAATTCTACGCTTGGATATCCGACAAAGCAGTATTTGTGCAGGTTCATGGCAATCTGACTGCAGGTTTCTATACTTGCTGTACGGCTGACATTTTTCAGCTCATATCCCATTTCCTGAAGCAGAAGCTCGCTCTGGGTTTTCTGCTTGGGTGTCGCGGAATAGAGCAGCAGAGGGAGATTGACGAGGACATCTAATGGTATATACTCGTATTTTGCAAGTGGATCGTTTTTGGGGACCTGCAGGCAGAGCTCGTCCTCGTATAGAAAAAAGCAGTGGTAAAGAGAACTCAGCTTTTTTTTATAGAGATCCATATAATCAGCTATTTCATTTGTGAGGATAATTTCTGAAATTTCGTCAGTCTTCCTAAGTGACAGAAGGTAGTCGCGGATTTGGACGCTTCCTTTTTTGTCAATTTCCAGATGTATGTTTGTGTAGCAGGGCAAAAGTGAATTGCATATGGATGTAACCAGTACCTCCAGGGCGGAGCAGCTTATGATAGACACAGAGGTAAGGAATGTCGAGCCATGAGAGGGAATATGGAAGTACTGGTTCAGTGATTCTACGTCATCGAGGATTTTCTGTACCATGGAATATGCCTGTTCTCCTTCCGCGGTGAGCTGCATGCCGGTACGCGACCGATGGAACAGAGTCGTGTTCCATTCTGTCTCAAGCTGCCTGATGGCCTTGCTCGCATTTTGAGGAGAAGTATATAAAGCTTCGCCTGCCTTACGGACAGATCCGGTTTCCACGGTTTTACAGAATATATACAATTGTTCGAGACGCATGGAAATTCAACCCCTTTCCCCATTGTTATAATTCATATTACCATCAGAACTCACGTGTGTCAACTCATGGTTTACACGTGGATTGTTTTGGAGTGTTTAAAGTTGCTTTACGGAAAAATGCCTCCTTTTTATAATATTGTCATCAGGAGCCTGTGTGATGTAAAAATCAATTTTCAAAGAGGGGTAGTGTCAAGTAATCTATGAAAAACCCGAGTCTAAAAAATAGGCTCGAATGAA
>JAJPXQ010000057.1 GCA_021205385.1 Lachnospiraceae bacterium
TGTACATATATCATTTTTGATATGAATTATCAATTTTAGC
The DNA here is from genome assembly GCA_021205385.1 of Lachnospiraceae bacterium. Lineage (GTDB taxonomy): Bacteria > Bacillota > Clostridia > Lachnospirales > Lachnospiraceae > Hominiventricola. Next base: position 41 of record JAJPXQ010000057.1, read on the forward strand.
TTGTAATTTATTCATTGGCTTTTTATAATAAATATGACGATTGTATGTTTTTCTTTTACGGGAGGTTTTTATGACACTCTATCAGCTGGAACAGTTTAAAGTTGTCGCAGAACTTCAGCACATGACAAGGGCTGCGGAAGTTCTCTCAACCACGCAGCCCGCGCTCAGCCGCTCCATGAAAAATCTGGAAGCCGAGTATGACACCATATTTTTTGATCATGTAGGAAAAAACATTGTCCTGAATGAAAAAGGACAGATATTCCTGAAGTATGTTACACAGGTGCTCAACTCCATGCACATGGCGAAACATGAGATCAATCAGCAGATCGAGAAAGAGGACACCTCCGTAAATCTGGTGATTCAGGCCGGAGGCATGATTATAGCCGACATTATTCGAAAATTTACCAGAATCCATCCGGAAGTTCATTTTGACATCATCCAGTATGATTCCTGGCTTCTAAAGTCACAGCAGCCTGACCTCGTGCTCTACCCCGGCATCGCGCCGCAAATGTCCGACAGCTGCTGTACGCTCCTGAAGGAAGACATTCTGCTCGCCATCCCAGCCGATCATCCACTCGCACAGGAAAAAGAGGTCCATCTGGCTCAGATCGCTCAGGCTCCTCTTGTCGGCATCCAGAAAGGAAGCCTGATCGCCGCCCACATCCAGTATTTCTATCGTTCCGCCGGATTTGAACCCAATTTTATCATGGATCATTATACCTCTACTTCTCTGTCAGACATGATTTCGATCGGCATGGGCTTCGCTTTCATTCCATCTCTGACCTGGCCCGGCATCGCCAATGAACACGTGAAACTGGTGCGAATCGCGGACGTGGATTTCCATCGCTATGTCATTCTGTCCTAGCCCTACAGTCATTACATTTCCAACGCCGCCCGGCAGTTTCGCACTTTCCTCATGGACTATTTTGCCGGTCTTGCCCTCAATAATCCAGCTTCTTAACCTTCCTGTAACCGGCGCTCTGCAAAGAAAAAAATCATGCAGGGAAAAATCTTGCTTACCCTGCATGATTTAATGATCTGTTATGCCTCGAAGCAAAGGGCTCTGGCTTTCCTTACGGACCATCCGGTCCTTCCGGCAGGCCGCACTTGCTCCAGCCCGCGTCGACGAACAGCGTCTGCCCTGTGATTCCGCTCGCCTCCTGGGAAGCCAGGAATACGACCGAACTGCCGATCTCCTCGACGTCGAGGAAACGCTTCATCGGAATCACCTGCATGATGTTATCCGGATTGATGTTGCCCTCCTCAATGCCCTTCTTTACCATGTCGGTCATGACATAGCCCGGCGCCACTGCATTGATGCGGATGCCGAAGCGTCCCCACTCAACACCGAAGGTCGCGACAAGGCCGTTCACCGCCGCCTTGGAAATGTTGTAGGGCGAACGCTTGGACGTAAAGCATGCGGAATTTCCGGAAGAAATACACACAATGCTTCCGCCGCCCTGCTCCTTCATGTAGCGCGCCGCCACACGGGAGCACAGGTAGTAAGCCCGCAAATTCAGATTCATCACGAAATCAAGCTTCTCAATCGGGAAATCCGTCGCCCATTCACGGATCTGCACGCCGGCATTGTTGACAAGAATATCGATCCGGCCGTACTTCTTCGCCACGTAAGCCATCATCGCCTCGATCTCATCGTTCTCGCACAGATTGATCTTGTAGGCTTCCGTGCTGCATCCATAGGCCTTCAGCTCCTCCGCCGTCGCCTTCGCAGCTTCCTCGTTGATATCCGCGATGATCAGCTTTGCGCCTTCCTTCGCGAAACAGGTGGCGATGCCCTTTCCGATACCCTGGGCAGCGCCTGTGACGATCGTCACTTTATCTTTGATACCACGCATATCTGAAAACTCCTCCTTCCATCATAAAACAGGGGCGCGAAAACATGTCCGAGCCCCTGTAAATATACAATTACACTTCTTTATTCAGAGGCCTGCTGGGCTTCTTTTCCAGCCTTCAGCTGCGCCCTCGTCTCCCTCACTGTCTTTCTTGCACCGGATATGAAGGTGTAGAGAACGACCACGATCAGGATATCGCCCATCCAGCGGGACAGAAGCGGAATGATCGATCCGCCGCCCTGCGTGAGCGCCATACGGAAACTCGTATCCGCCGTGCCGCCAAGGATCAGTCCCAGCGTCACAGGAGCCAGCGGGATGCCGAACTTCCTGAGCAGGAATCCGATCAGGCCGAAGACCAGCATCAGCTTGATATCGAAGACCGTTGAACGGGAAGCATAAGCGCCCGCTACCGTCAGCGCTACGATGATCGGCATGAGGATCTTCCGGTTCATCTGCAGGATGAAGACCATCGGCTTCACCAGGACGAAAGCCAGCACCAGCATCACGAGAGCCGCAAAGATGATCGTGATACCGACAATATACATGAAGTTCGGAGAGTTGAAGGTCAGCATCGGTCCCGGCTGGATGCCGTGCAGGTTCAGCGCCGCCAGGAACATGGCCGCCTGCGTGGAACCCGGGATAGCCAGGGTCAGCATTGGGATCATGGCGCCGGCGATACACGCGTTATTTGCGGTCTCCGAGCAGGACAGACCCTCAAAGCTGCCTTTTCCAAACTTTTCTTTCATCTTACTGCTGCTCTTGCCGACCGAGTAGGACAGCCAGGCAGCGATATCCTCACCGGCTCCGGGAATCGCGCCGATGCCGCAGCCGATCAGGGTAGAGCGGGGAACCGGTTTCATGATCTCCTTGAATTCTTCCTTATCCGGGAAGATCGTTCCCATCGAACGGTTGATCTCGACCGGTGTCTTATCCTGCAGCACGGTCAGCACCTCGGCGATACCGAACATACCGATCAGAGCCGGAATCAGCGTGACGCCGCTGGTCAGTCCGTCCACAAAGATGAAACGCGGGCCATTATAGATCGAGTCCACACCGATCATCGCGCAGAAGAAGCCGAGGAATCCGCCGATCCAGCCTTTGAGCGGCGTACTGTCCACGGACAGGTTTCCGCAGATCATGATGCCGAACAGCGCAAGGAGGAAGAGCTCCCACTTACCAAACTTCAGAGCGATGCTCGAAATGAACGGGGTCGCGATCATCATGATGATACAGGAGACAATCGTGCCGCTGCAGGACGCGACCACGCCGCCGAACAGCGCCTTGCCGCCCTTGCCCTGCTGCGCCAGCGGATAGCCGTCCAGCGCCGTCGCCGCCGCATTCGGCGTTCCGGGAATATTCAGCATGATCGCGGAGAACAGGCCGCCGGAAACAGCTCCGACGTAGCAGCCAAGCATGAAGCCGACCGCCGCATTCTGCGAAAGGCCATATGTAAAGTTAATCAGAAGAGCCAGCGCCATCGTACCTGTCAGGCCCGGGATCGCACCGACGACCAGACCCAGCAGCACCGCGAGTGCGATCAGCAGGAAATTCCCGTCACCGAACACCGGGGCGAAGGCTGATAAGAAATATCCAAATTGTTCTGCCATATCTTAATCCTCCTTCTATCAGGGCATCGTGATGCCAAGGCCGATCTTCATGCCGTAGTAAATCGCAACTGCGGCCACCACAGAAATGATTGCTGCCATCACGGGTCCCGGAATAATCCAGCACTTTTTGCAGGCTCCCAGATACAGATAATTCACAAAAATGTAGATAGCAGTCGCCGCGATGAACGGGATTCTCCCGATCAGGATGAACATATAGATGACCATCATCACGACCAGCACCACAACGCGAACCGTCTCATCGCTCTTGATGAACGCCAGAATCGAACTGCCGTTCATGATCTCCTGTAAGCGCTTCACACCGCCGCAGCGGATGCCGACATACAGAAGCACAATTCCGAGCAGAAGCAGCACACAGCCAACGATCAGCGGGAAGAATCCTGCACCGTCGATGAACGAAGTGTTGTACTTCAGCCCGAGCGAAGTAACAATGATATAAATACTGAAAATGATGAGCGCTATACTGAACGCTACGTCTTTTGCAGCCATATTTCTATCTTTTTGCTCCAACGCCATACCCTCTCTTTCTCTCATTCAGCAAAAGGAAGGACGCCGCAGACGTCTTACGCCTGTGACGCCCCTCTGATTTTCAGGTTTCTATGTAGGTAAACCCCCTCAAAGGATGCTTACTCGATCGTTGCCTTCAGGGTCTCCCAATCGTACTCCTCCAGCGTCGGGATACCAGCGTCTGCCGGGTTGCCGTCCGCAAGGCCTGCGTTGTAGATCGTCCATGCATAACCGGATACGGAGTAGGAAAGGAACTGATCAGCTTCTTCACCGGTCAGGCCGATGATATTGAAGCCCTTGGACTCTGCGAACTCAACCACCTCATCCGTCTGGATCGCATACTCGAAAGCCTCGGTCAGAGCGTCCACGATCTCTTCCGGCGTGTCACGCGGAACCATGATCGGCCAGGTCTCGTTCAGGTTCGGAACATCGTCCGTGCCCTCGACCAGAGTCGTGATGGACGGAGTCGTGATACCAGCCTGCTCGAACTCAAACTCATCCGCACAGGTAACAGCGATCGGAACGACCTGACCCGCCTGGATGTAGTCAATAACAGAAGACAGGGAACCTGCACCAATCTGCACATCGCCCGCGATAACCGCGACTGCAACGTCAGAGCAGCTGCCGAACAGAGAGTACTCCGGAGAATCTACACCAGCCGCTGCGCAGATCGCCTCGAACTGGGTGTGCGGGCCGTTACCAAGAGCGCCGATACCGAAGTTGTTGTCCTGCATGTACTCAAACACGCCGTCCATATCCGTGATCCCCGAGCTCGTGCTCGCGAAGATCACCGCCGGGCCGGAATACGGATGGAAGGAAATCCAATCCTGCCAGTTCGAATCCGAATAGCCATATACCGAGAAGGATGAGAATCCGCCGGTACCGGTTGCGAACAGATTGTAACCATTGTGCTCCTCACCAAGAACGTAATCGCAGGCCACGGAAGAGTTTGCACCCTCCATGTTCGAGCAGTTGATGTTCTCGCCAAGATACTCAGCCATTGCAGCTACGACCGGGCGAACCGCGGTATCTGTGCCGCCGCCGGCTGCATATCCAATATACACGGTCGGCGTGCCATCCGGCCATACCGTGTCACCCGTGTAGGTGCCGGATGCGCTGTCATCGGAAGACTCCTCAGCAGCCTCTTCCGTGTCATCAGAGGACTCCTCGGTCGTCGTCTCGGTGCTGGAGCTGGAACTGGAGCTGGAGCTCGAGCCGCAACCAGCGATGGTCGCCGCCGCGAACGTCAGCGCCAGGGTCAGTGCAAGCAACTTTTTCATTTTCATTTGACTTTACCTCCTGTTTTCGACGGCTTAACAGGGATTGTGCTGTCATTTTTGCCAATCCGCCAATAGATTTGCCGCCATCTTGCCACATAATTATCCTACATTATACGGTTTATGTCAATCTTTTTTTGTCCATATTGTCGAGGAAAATTTATCTTTAAAGCTTGATTAAATCAGAATTTATATGACATTCATACCGGCCTGCGCATATGCTGCGCAGACCGGAAAAAGAATCTCGGATTAACGATGCACTTCCGTGCCGGTGATGTTCTCATAGAACTTCAGAATTGCACTATGATCACTCGAACCCTCGCCGTTGTTGTGCAGCCACTGCATCATCTCCTGTACAGCAGAGGTCAGCAGCATCGGGGTACCAAGGCCATGGCCGGTGTCAAGCGCATTGTTCAGATCCTTGATGTGAAGGTCGATACGGAAGCCCGGCTTGAAGTTGCGGTCCATCATCATCGGAACCTTTGCATCCATAACGGTGGATCCTGCAAGACCGCCGCGGATCGCCTCGAAAACCTTCTCCGGATCTACACCCGCCATCGTGGAGAGTGAATATGCCTCCGCGCAGGCCGCGATGTTCACAGCAACGATGATCTGGTTTGCAAGCTTGACCGTGTTGCCGGCGCCATTCACATCGCCGCAGTGTACAACTGAAGCGCCCATCACGTTCAGAAGCTCGGTGTACTTGTCAAACATAGCCTTCGGGCCGCCGCACATGATCGAGAGCGTGCCGTCGATCGCCTTCGGCTCTCCGCCGGATACCGGAGCATCCATCATGTTGATGCCCTGCTTTGCGCAGTCCTCAGCAATCTTCTTGGACTCAAGCGGAGCGATAGAGCTCATGTCGATGATGTCAAGGCCTTCCTTCGCGTCTTCCGCAATGCCGCCCTTATCAAAGACAGCCGCGCGTACGTTCGGGGAGTTCGGAACCATCGTGATAACGACATCGCTCTTGGAAGCCACATCCGCGTTGCTCGTGCCTCTTACAGCGCCGCAGGATACTACATCGTCCAGAGCCGCCGCTGCATAGAGATCATACGCCGTCACTTCATAGCCAGCCTTCAGAAGATTCTTGCACATGGGTCTGCCCATGATGCCAAGTCCAATAAATCCTACTTTCATTTTACCTTACCTCCTAGAATATTTTTATTTTAAAGCCCTTCAGAGCCTTCTTTACAGATTATAAATTAATTCTACCGCGTTTGCAATATGTTCCGTGGTCAGTCCGAGGTACTCCAGGATATCCGCATAAGAGTGCGCGGACGATCCGAAGATATCGTTCACACCTACGAACTCGATCGGCTTGCACTCCTTGCAGAGAGCCTCTGCAATCGCTCCGCCGAGACCGCCGATCACGCTGTGCTCCTCAGCCGTCACAACGCCCTTGCAGCCCTTCGCGAGCTCGCAGACCATCTCTTTGTTGAGCGGCTTGATTGTGCTGACGTTCACAACCTTCACGGAAATCTTGCCGGCGAGCTTCTCAGCCGCCTCGAGAGCCTTGCCGACCATGATGCCGCAGGCAAATACGACAACGTCGGTACCGTCTCTTAAGACCTTCGGATCCAGCGTGAACTCTGCGCCTTCCTCGGTCACGTTCTCATAATCGTTACGATTCAGACGGATGTACATCGGACCCTCATGAGAAGCCATGTACTTCGTCACCTCAACCGCCTCGTTCGAGTCAGCCGGAACAAAGACAGACATGTTCGGAATCACGCGCATATAAGCGATATCGTCGATCGACTGATGCGTCGCGCCATCCGCGAAATCGGACGCGCCCGCGGAGGAACCGCAGATCTTCACGTTCAGTTTGCCGATCGCCACGCTCTGACGGATCTGATCGTAAGCACGTCCTGCGGAGAACACCGCGAACGAGTTCGTGAACGGGATCTTGCCGACTCTTGACAGGCCGCCCGCTACGGAGGTCATGTCCGCCTCAGCGATACCCATCTCAACATGCTGCTCCGGAAGCTCCAGCTCTGTCAGCTTGCCCATCGTGGAACCGCACAGGTCAGCGTCAAGCACTACAATGTTTCTGTTTTCCTTTGCCAGGGCGACCAGAGTCTCGCCATAAGCTTTTCTTTGACTGGTATAAGCCATTCTGATTTCCCTCCTTTATGAAAGCTCCGCAAGAGCCTGCTCGTACTGCTCTTTCGTGAGCGCCGCGTTGTGGAATCCAACCTGATTTTCAGCGAAGCTGACGCCCTTGCCCTTTACGGTATGGGCGATGATCGCGGTGGGCTTGCCCTTGTACTCATCTGCGTCGTCAAGCGCCTTCACGATCTCTTCCATGTTATGTCCGTCGATCTCAATGACGTTCCAGCCGAAGGCCGCCCACTTCTCAGCGAGATTGCCGCTGTCCAGACGATCCTTGATCTTGCCCATGGCCTGAAGGCCGTTGTTGTCGATGATCGCGCACAGATTGTCCATCTTCTTTGCGCCCGCAGCCATCGCTGCCTCCCAGATCTGTCCCTCGTTCTGCTCGCCGTCGCCGACCAGAACATAGACATTGTTCGGCTTGTCATCCATCTTCAGACCGATCGCCATACCAAGTCCAAGGCTCAGGCCCTGTCCGAGGGAACCCGTGCCGGCCTCAATACCGGGCGTTCCGAGATGCGGATGTCCCTGCAGATAGAATCCGACATCCTTGCAGTGCTGCAGATCCTCCACCGGGAAGAAGCCTGCCTCTGCCAGTGCGGAGTACTGAAGAATCGCGACATGACCCTTCGAAAGAAGGAAATAATCGCGTCCTTCCCAATCCGGGTTCTTCGGATCGTATTTCATCTTGTAGAAATACAATGCCGCGACCAGATCTGCGCTCGAGCAGCTCCCGCCTACATGACCGGCCACTCCCACGCCGATACACTTCATGCAGTCTTTTCTCAGAAGCTTAGCCTTCGCCTCCAGAGATTCCAGAAGTTCCTTTGAATAACTCATAGTGTCCTCCTTTATAATAATATTATAAACACTTCCATCTTAGTAGCAGGTCACGCCGCCGTCCACTGCCAGCGAAAGACCGTTGATAAAGCTGGCCTCCTCACTCGCCAGGTACAGCACCGCATTCGCCACATCATCCGCCGTGCAGAGTCTGCCGAGCGGCACCTCGCCCAGACGCTCCGCCGCGAAAGCCGGATCTTTGAGCTTCTCGCTGATGAGCGGAGTATTAACCGTGCTCGGATGAATCGAATTGCAGCGGATATTGTCCTTCGCATAGCGGGACGCAATCGCCTTCGTCAGCATCGTGACCGCACCCTTCGTCGCCGTGTAGGCCTCGGGCGTATACTTGTGCCCAACCAGACCGCAGACCGAAGATGTATTAATGATGCTTCCGCCGCCCTGCACGCGCATCTGAGGAATCGCATACTTGATACCCAGAAAAACGCCGCCCGTGTTGATCTTCATCATCGTCATCCACTCATCGATGCTCATCTCTTCAACCGGCTTGCGGATATTGATACCCGCGTTGTTAATGAGAACGTCCACCTTACCGGTCTCCGCCACAGCTGCCTGAATGGCCTTCTGCCAGTCTTCTTCGCTCGTGATGTCGGACGGCTGGAAATAAGCCTTTCCGCCTGCCGCCTCGATGTCCGCAATCAGAGCCTTCGCCGCCTCTTCCGCCTGCGGAAGATCCAGGATAAAGATGGTTGCTCCATTCGCTGCCAGCAGCTTTGCCATCGCGCCGCCAAGTCCGCCGGCTCCGCCGGTGATGAGAATCGTCTTGCCCTTCACATTCATGGAAATTATCCCCTTTCTTTTATTTGGCTGTATTGTATCACGAAAGAACTTGTTAGTCAACTAACAACATGTAATTTTATCTAATTTTTTTTAAATATTTTTGTATTTTTCGATATTTAATTCAATATGGCGCTGCATCATATCGCGTGCGCGCGCCCCATCCTGCGCCGCAATCGCATTTACCACCTCGGCGTGGTAGTAGGAACCGTCCTCCGGCCCCACCAGCGCCACAAGCTTTTCCATCGCAGGAAGCAGTACATCCTCCAGGATCTCATAGGTGCGGGTCATCAGCGCGTTCTTCGTGATCAGCGCGACCTGCTTGTGAAACGCGAAGTCCTCATGGGCCAGTCCGAGAAGATCTTCCTTCAGCGTCTCCATTTTCGCAAGCCGTGCTCTCAGATCCGCGATATCCTCCTCCGTCGCGCGGCGTGCCGCGATGTAAGCTGCGCCCGGCTCGATCATCAGCCGATACCACTGCACTTCCGCAATATCGTCCATCAGATAAGCCGTCGGGATCAGGGTATTGAGGCAGTTCCCGATATCCTGCTCCCGGACAAAAGAGCCCTCGCCCCGCCGGGTCTCAATGAGCCCCAATGCAGCCAGTCTTTGCAGAGCATTGCGCAGTGTGACACGGCTGACGCCGAACATCTCCGAGAGCTCGTGTTCAGAGGGGATCTTTTCCCCCGGCTTCCACTCTCCGCTTATGAGCATATCTTTCATCTGCTCAAAGATCTGGTCGTTGATATTATTTTTTTTGACTGGCTGAATTGGCATAATCCTCTGACTCCTGAACAATATATATTAGATATACTGATTATACCTGTTTTCCGTATACTTGTCCAGATGTTGGTCAACTATACAACTTTGCGTCCCTGCATCAGGCATTGTAGGTACTGGCTGAGGTGTTGCCGCCGTGACCGGTCCAGTTCGTGTGGAACACCTGTCCTCTGGGCTGGTCCACGCGCTCGTAGGTGTGCGCGCCGAAGTAGTCGCGCTGCGCCTGCAAAAGGTTCGCCGGCAGCCGATCCGTCGTGTAGCCGTCGAAATAGGAAAGCGCAGAGCTGATTGCCGGCATCGGAACGCCGATCTGTGCCGCGAAAGCGACTACATCGCGCCATGCCGGAACAAGGGACTCGA
>JAJPXQ010000035.1:0-1344 GCA_021205385.1 Lachnospiraceae bacterium
AGAAGGCCGGTCCCGCTGTGGGCCTGGTCAACATGATGTCGGTGAAGGAGCTGACAGAAAAGCTGGCTCCGTATTTCGGAAAGTAAAATAAATCAACCAGTCGCCAACGGAAAAGGGGCCGGGAGAGCAGGAAAAGCTCTCCCGGCCCTGTTTTTGGCAGGGTCAATTCTCCCCGTCATCAGGCGTTGTATGCTGCATATGTTTTTTACGATAATTGGAAGGCGTTGTATGAAAGGTCCTCTGAAAGACCTTATAAAAATGCGTTCTGTTTGTAAACCCAAGAGAAACTGCGATGTCAGAAATGGACGAATTTGTGCTGGTTAAAAGTTCAGCAGCCTTGTTCATGCAGAAGGTCATTCCATAATCGTAGAGCGTTAGCCCGGTATACTTTTTTACAACGTTGTTCAAATAGACACCGGAGTAGTGGAGCAAAGAAGACAATTCCTGCCGTGAAATCCTTCCGTTTGTCTGTATCATGGCATCTGTTACCATGTCGTAGATTTTATTTTCTGCATCCGTTCCAATTTGGACCGGGATCGTCGTATAGTTTTCTTCTGAATTCAGATAACAGAAAAATTTACAGAAGAGACCCATAATAACAGCGGATGAGCCAATACTGGGAGCTAAAGTCTCTGTTGTGATCTGCTCAAAAATATTATGGACATTTTGGATGATCCACGGATTGTCCTTTACAGGTATAAAATCGATATATTTCTTTGTATCATTTCCGTGTTCATATAAATTTGAGAAAAGAAATTCATCCAAAAGAGTGGAGGAATGTTCCCTTTCCGTTTTAAAATAATAGAGGGTCAGGTTTCGATACAAATCATGGATAAAGGAATCTGAGAGGTGCAGAAAGACCGCACGAAAATCTGTAGAATACTCCTCCGTATGCTGGACCTTTTTATTTAAAAGGCAACAGCTCCCGACGGGGTACAGATGCCTCCGGTTTTCTATATTCTGATACAGCTCTCCTTCCAGGACGAAGAGCAGCTCATAATAGTCGTGATGGTGCATGGTGTTCACCAGAATGGGCAGGATCTGTTCCTTACGCTGGGAAAAGTAAATGGAATGATCGGGAGCTATCATGGTAGAGAGATAAAAACATTCACGGTCCTCCGGGTGAAGTGTCATAAAATTAAGCTGAAATGGCGCCTGTAACCGGTAAAAGGAAGCGATTGAATTATCCCTGTTTGTAGAAACAACAAGTTCGTTTAAGTTTTTTGATCCATTTGTGTCTTCGTTTTGGAATTGATACATAGCCCCTCCAGGAAGTTGTTATGTTTGTGATACAAAAACCGATTGTTTAAGAATTTATCTGTCATTTATCTTTAAGATTATAAC
>JAJPXQ010000035.1:1354-10137 GCA_021205385.1 Lachnospiraceae bacterium
GGCTGTTGCAACAAAAACAACAAAAAAGGAGCGGTAGAAATGAGCAGAAAAAACAAAGTGCAAGACCCTGATCACGTTTCCATCGGAAAACTCGTAGCGTGGCAGATGCGGCCGATTTCGTTGGGCGCAGTGACGATCATCACCATGTATCTGTCGTTGTACTGTACAGACACGTTGGGTATGCCTGCTGCGTTAGTGGGAACCCTGTTGATGGCAAGTAAGATTTTCGACGGTGCGACGGATCTTTTTGCGGGTTGGTTGGTGGATAACACAAATACGAAACTGGGGAAAGCAAGGCCCTACGAGCTTTGTATCATTGGCGTGTGGATTTGCATGTATGCAATGTTTGCAGCCTCCGACACCTGGAGCCTGACAGTGAAAAGCGTCTGGCTGTTTGTTACATACACACTGGTGTTTTCCGTATTTTCCACCTTGCTGAATGCAGCGGAGACGCCTTATATTGTGCGGGCCTTTAAAACTCCCCTGGCTGTTACAAAGGTCTCGGCATATGGCGGCGTCATTGTTACATTGGGCTCCATGGTGGTCTCGGTTTCGTTCCCGATTTTTGTAGGGACGATGGGAACCAGCGCCGCAGGATGGAGAAGGCTGATGGCGATGTACGCAATTCCGCTGGTATGTATTGGTCTGCTCCGTTTCTTCTTTGTGAAAGAAGAGGCCGATGTAAACGAAACAGCCAAGGAAGAACGAGTTGGAATCAAAGACATCCTTCAGGTGGTCACGAGCAATCGGTATATCTGGCTGATGGCACTGGCCTGTATGGTCCCGCAGTTGGTAACAAGCCTTTCCGCTGCAACGTATTATTTTACATGGATCGTTGGGGATATTTCACTGTATTCCACTGTACAGATGCTCAGCATTGTTTCGTTGATTGTCATTATTTTCTTCCCGACCCTTATGAAGAAATATTCTGCAATGCAGCTGATCGGCTTTTTTGCGGCGGTAGCATTTGCGGGATATATCCTCCTTTTCTTCGCCGGAACAAATATGCCGCTCCTGTTGATTGGATCGTTTTTGGGAGGTCTGGTGACACTTCCGACTTCTTATATGAAATCGCCGATCATTATGCAGATTTCCGATTATAATGAGCACAACGGGAAGCCGAGAATGGAAGCTACTATGGCGGCGGTCGCAAATTTCATGAATAAGATCGGCAGCGCATTCGGTTCGTTCCTTCTGGGTATCATGCTTACTTTAGGCGGCTATGACGGGAATCTGGAGGTACAGCCGGATGGAGCGCTTACCATGATCAGGATCTTGTTCAGTCTTGTGCCCGCAATCTTTATGATTGTGGTTGTACTCAGCTCGATTGGGTTCCGTCCGCTGGACAAGTTTTCAAAGGAAAAAGAATTGCAAGGTTAAAGTGTATGACGTTATAATTTAAGGAACAAGGGCCAGGAATGGAGCGTTTTGACGTGAAGTTCGTTCTTGAAGCGCTCCAATTCCTGGCCTGGGGCATCTCAACGCCGGGAGGCATGAATCGATGTACAGCAAATTTTTAACCGGGGCGGCGACTGCCGCCCATCAGGTAGAGGGCAATAACATTCACAGTGATAACTGGGTGATGGAAAACCTGGAACACTCCACTTTTGTGGAGCCTTCCGGGACGGCGGTAGACCATTACAACAAATATGAAGAAGATATCGCGCTGCTGGCGTCCGTCGGATGCAACGCATACCGTTTCTCCATCGAGTGGGCAAGGATTGAGCCGGAAGAGGGCGTTTACGACGAAAAGGAGCTGGAGCATTACAGAAACGTGCTGGATTGCTGTGAGGCAAACCATATCACGCCAATCGTGACCCTGCATCATTTTTCAAGCCCCGCCTGGCTGATTGGAAAAGGCGGATGGGGTGCCCCTTATGTGGAGGACGCCTTCGCACGGTATGCGGAATATGTGGTTTCCGGGCTGAAGAGAAAGCTGCCTTATATTTGCACGATCAACGAAGCGAATATGGGATTCCAACTGCAAAAGGTCATCGAAGATATGATGAAATCGAGTCAGCGGGAAGGCGGTGTCCAGGTCGGTGTGAACATGGATATGAGCGCGATCATGGTCGGTCTGGAAGAGCAGGCACAGGCATTTGGCTGTGACATGGAGCATATCAATACGTTTCTGGCGGCAAGGAACCAGGAACAGGAGCTTTTTGTCATGAGAGCGCACCGAAAGGGATATCAGGCCATCAAGAATATTTCTCCGGATACAAAGGTGGGATTGACCTTATCCCTGTTCGACTATCAGCCTGAAGAGGACGGAGAGGGAACGGCAGCAAAGCTCTGGCAGGAGGATTTCGGATTCTATCTTCCCTATATTAGAGAGGATGATTTCCTGGGTGTACAGAATTATTCCCGCAAAATCGTGACCTCTGCGGGAGCGCAGGAACCGGCGCCGGATGCGCCGCTGACACAGATGGGCTATGAAGACTATCCGGCCTCCATCGGGCATGTTCTGCGGAAGGTTGCGAAAGAGTTCCCGGGCGAACTTATGGTAACGGAAAACGGTATTGCCACCGATGATGACAAGAGGCGCTGTGAATTTATCAGGGAAGCATATGCAGGAGTAAAGAGCTGTGTGAAAGATGGGCTTCCGGTAATCGGATACTGCTACTGGAGCCTTCTTGATAACTTTGAGTGGCAGGCAGGCTTCGACAAGACCTTTGGCCTGATCGCAGTGGACCGTTCGACACAAAAACGCACGCCGAAAGAGAGCCTACAGGTACTTGGGGCGTTGGCAAAGCAGGCATAAAGAGCGAGAAATCAAAAAGAAATCAGGTATAGAAAGCGAGGGCAAACGCATGATACGCAAAAAATGGAACAGCGGATGGCATGTGAGTAAACCGGGCGACACCCCGATGATGGCGTCCGTGAATGGAGATGGTTCGACCGCAAAGGCCATTACACTTCCGCATGACGCAATGATTCATGAGAAGCGTACAAAGGCGACCAAGAACCAGCATCAGACAGGCTTTTACCCTGGCGGCGTTTATCATTATACGAAAACTTTTGATGTGCCGGAAGCGTGGGAAGAGAAGAATGTCACCCTTGAATTTGAGGGCGTTTACAGAAACGCGATGGTGTATGTAAACGGAGATTATGCAGGCGGGCATCCCTATGGGTATACGAATTTTTATATCGAGCTGGATGATTTCCTGAAATGCGGACAGTGCAACGAGATCAAAGTGGTCGCCAACGATTCCGCGGAGGAGGATTCCAGATGGTATTCCGGGAGCGGTATTTACAGGAATGTGAATATCATGGTGGGGAACCATCTGCATATTGCAGCGGATGGGGTTAAAATTACCACGCCGGAGGTGGAAGAGGACTGCGCGACTGTCCAGGTTGCGGTCAGGATGGAGAACCGGGGATGCAGAAGGCATAAGGTTAAAGTCGTGACGGAGCTTTTTGATGGGGATGGAACCATCGCCGGAAAGGAGATCACGCCGCTATCCGTATTTGCAAACCAGGAGATCCCGATCAGACAGCGGATTTTAGTGAATGACCCGAAGCGGTGGGATGTAGAGCAGCCGAACCTTTATGTCTGCGTTGTGAAAATCCTGGAAGAGGGAGAAGTGCTGGATGAGGTGAAAGAGACTTTCGGCATTCGCACGCTCACCATGAATGCGAAGCATGGGCTTCGCCTGAACGGGAAAGAAATCAAGCTGCGGGGAAGCTGCATTCACCATGACAACGGAATCCTGGGCGCGGCCACGCTGGAAAGTGCGGAACAGCGGCGCTGCAGGCAGTTAAAGGAAGCGGGATTTAATTGTATCCGCAGCGCACACCATCCTATCAGCAAGGCAATGCTGGACGCCTGCGACCGAATCGGGATGCTGGTGCTTGATGAATTGTCCGACATGTGGACACGGACAAAAAACAACAATGATTATGCCAGGGAATTCCCCGATTATTGGGAAAAGGATGTCGAGCAGATGGTGGCGAAGGATTATAACCATCCTTCTGTTATCATGTACATCTCCGGCAATGAAATCCCGGAAGCTTCCAGCTCAAAGGGAGCGGAGCTTAACCGAAAAATCACCGAGAAATTTCACGCATTGGATGACACCCGGTATGTGACGGTGGCAATCAATGGCCTGCTCTCCTGCATGGAACGCATGGGAGAAATCATGTGCTCCATCATGGGGATCTCCATGGAGCAGATGGCGCAGATGATGGCGGCACAGGCAGCGCCGCAGGAGTCCGGCACCAGTGTAGACGCGGCCAATGGCTCGACGGATATTATGTCCGGACCTTTGGCAGATGCGTTTGCGAGAAACGAAATCGTGACCGAATCGCTGGAGGAATTTGCATCCGTTACCGATTTGACAGGCTACAACTACCTGACCGCAAGGCACGAGATGGAACATGAGATGTATCCGAACCGTGTGATCCTTGGAACGGAGACCCTGCCCGCAGACATCGTTAGACTGTGGAAGATCGTGAAGGAAAATCCCCACGTGATCGGTGACATGACGTGGACTGGATATGATTACCTTGGCGAGGCCGGCTGCGCTGTGTTTTATTATGACGGCAGGCATGGCTTTACCCCGAACTGGCCAATCAGCATCGCCTATGTGGGGGATATTGATATTACAGGCTACCGCAGGCCGATGAGCTATTACCGGGAGATCGTATACGGACTTCGGAAGAAACCGTATATCGCAGTGGAAAGAGTAAACCATTATGGGGAAGCCACCGTAAAGACGGCCTGGATGTGGAAGGATGAAATCGCCAGTTGGACATGGGATGGCTACGAAGGAAAACCGGCGGTCGTGAACGTGTATTCCAACGCGGAAGAGGTCGAGCTGTTCCAGAATGGAAAATCCCTGGGAAGAAAACCAGTCAGCGAAGAAACCAATTATTATGTGTCTTTTGAGACACAGTATCAGCCGGGGAAACTGGAAGCCGTATGCTACCGGAACGGCGCAGAAGATGGCAGGGATCAGCTTGTGACCGCAGGAGCAGATGTGGAATTGCGTGTAGATTCCGATAAAAAGGTTCTGAAGGCAGATGGAGCAGACCTTGCTTATATTACCATATGCTTAAAAGACAAAGACGGAAATGTGAACCTTCAAGCGAAAAAGGAAGTAACCGTTTCCGTAGAAGGCGCCGGAAGTTTGCAGGGATTTGGAAGTGCGGACCCGGAGACAGAAAACGATTATGATAATACGGTTTGGGAGACCTATGACGGATACCTTCTTGCAGTTGTGCGTGCAGGAGAGGACGCTGGAGAAATTAAGGTAACGTTTACATCTGATGGCTGCGAAACGCAGGTAATTACGATTCAGGTAGAGTAAACGGCTGTTTGTCAATGGCCTTGTCTACCATTGACAAAATATCCTCAGTTTTCTTTCGCAAAAGCATTCCCTCGTCTGTCAGTGATACGCTGGCGCGGCCCCGCCGAAACAGCTTTTGGCCCGTCTCAGAGTACAGCTCACGGATATAAGAGGGAAGATAGTTTGGAAGTTTCTGCACATACGACTGACAGACTGATAGTACAACAATGCCGCTATCCTGTGCGCAGGGTAGCGGCGTTTTTTAACATCTACAGCACTAAACTGGAACTAACTCCTTTGCTATTAAAAGCGAGAGTTCAGATTGCTATAATCATTCTTTTCCACTGTGCGACGAACTATGAAAATCTGGAGTTTAGCAGGAAAGACATTGACACATTATTTACATTAAAATTGATGTGTTCCTGTCTTTTGCTGTTGACAAATACACATTAGTTTAGTGGAATATAATGTGCGATAGTTGAAAGTGGGGTGACGCAATGACCAACAGGGAAATGGTACAAACACTCCTGGAAAACTCCGCCGATGGAATAATCACTGCGGAGCAGGTAACAGCGGCGGGATTACACCGCAGCATTTTACAGAAGCTCGTGGACAGTGGCGAGCTATACCAGTTTAGCCGCGGCATCTATGTGCGAGCGGATGCGTGGGAAGATGATTTTTACCTGTTGCAGCGCAGATATGGGCGGGGGATCTATTCCCATGATACCGCATTGTATCTGCTGGGCTACTCTGACCGGACACCAGCGCAATACACCATGACGTTCCCCAAGGGGTACAATGCACCATCGCTCAAGCAGGAGAATGTTTTGATAAAGCGTGTTGTGCCGAAGAATTATTCCTTGGGGGAGACAGAGGTTGCCTCTCCCAGCGGAAACCCGCTTCGTGTTTATGATTTGGAACGAACGCTGTGCGACATTCTGCGTGGCAGCGGCAGCGATATCCAAATTATCACGGATGCGATGAAGCGATATGCAGCGTCCAAAGAAAAAGATATTCATAAGCTGATGCAATACGCGGAGCAGCTTCGTGTAAAGCCAAAAGTGCTGCGGTATATGGAGGTGCTGTTGTGATTACAAAACCCCAATGCAGTTGAAAGCCTTCACGATTTGCGTGGAAAGCTCCCGCAGCACGTCGTTCTCCAGCCGCCGCAGGGACAGGTAGCTTTCCGTCAGGAAGCTCCTCCGTAACGGTCATAAATGTTCCCCCACCCTCTGATTTCTTACAAATCATGATACCACAATCCGATAAAGTCTGCAACGAAGGATTCCGGAAGGTTTGAAGATCCCCGCGGGCAGCGTGCAGAAAAACAGGGCGTGCATCCGCTCGCCCCGAAAGGAAACGCCCACTCGAACGGATACGACGGAGAAAACGCCGCGCCGCCCAGGGAAGAAATTACGAATTTTCTGTAAACATTGAGCGGTATGTCGAATTTGTCCAATCATTCCCTAAAATCATCCCTGCTTTTTGAGCAAAAAAATGATAAAATAGAAATACGCATCTAAAACAACCGTTACAGATGAAAGCGAGGAACTTACCATGAAAACATCTCTGTTGTACCCCGTAAACTCCACTTCCCGCCGATTTTCCAGCCTGGACGGCATGTGGCGCTTCCAGTTTGACCCGGAGAGCGCAGGCGCCGGCGCTGGCTGGGCCAATGGTCTGCCCGATTCCATCTCCATGCCCGTCCCCGCCAGCTTCTGCGACTTCTTCACCGACAAGGACAGCCGCGAGTACACCGGCGACTTCTGGTATGAGACCGACTTCTTCGTCCCCGGCGAGTGGCAGGGCTGCGAGCTGAACATCCGCTTTGGCAGCGTCACCCACCGCGCCCGCGTCTTTGTGAACGGCACCGAGGTGGTCAGCCATGAAGGCGGCTTCCTGCCCTTCCTGGCCCCGGTCACCGACGTGGTGAACTACAACGGCATGAACAAGCTGGTCGTCCTGGCCAACAACGAGCTGAACGAGTACATGCTCCCCGCCGGCACCACCGGCGTCCTGGCCAACGGCAAGAAGATGAGCGCCCCTTACTTTGACTTCTACAACTACGCCGGCATCCACCGCCCGGTGAAGCTGGTGGTCACCCCCAAGGAGAGCATCGTGGACTACACCGTCAGCTATCGGCTGGACGGGGCCGACGCCTGTGTGGACTACACCGTGGAGACCAACGGCGATTCCCCCGTGGCGGTGGAGCTGTACGACGCCGACGGCGCGAAGGTGGCCGAAGGCTGCGGCGCTTCCGGCACCTTGCTGGTCAAGAACGCTCACCTGTGGAACGTCCACGCCTCCTACCTCTACAAAATCGTCATCCGCATCGTGGATGGGGACAAGGTCGTGGATGAATACTATGAGAAGATCGGCATCCGCACCTTCGAGGTGAAGAACCAGCGCTTCCTCCTGAACGGCAAGAGCGTCTACCTCCGCGGCTTCGGCAAGCATGAGGACGCCGACATCCGCGGCCGCGGTCTGGACCTGGCCACCGTGAAGCGGGACTTTGAGTGCATGAAGTGGATCGGCGCCAACTGCTTCCGCACCAGCCACTATCCCTATGCCGACGAGGTCTACCAGATGGCCGATGAGGAGGGCTTCCTGATCATCGACGAGGTGCCCGCCGTCGGCTTTATGGAGAGCACCATGAACTTCCTGGCCGCCAACCAGGGCACCGGCAAGCAGGTGGGCTGGTTCGAGAAGGAGACCACCCCCCAGCTGCTGGCCAACCACAAGCAGGCCCTGCGGGAGATGATCACCCGGGACAAGAACCATGCCTGCGTCGTGGCCTGGAGCATCCTGAACGAGCCCCAGTGCACCAGCGAAGGCACCGAGGCCTACTTCAAGGAGGTCTTTGACTACGCCCATGAGCTGGACGTGCAGAAGCGCCCCCGCACCTACGCCATCGTTATGATGAGCCTGCCCAACACCAGCAAGGGCTGGCAGTTCAGCGACTTCCTCTCCCTGAACCGCTACTATGGCTGGTACGTCATGGGCGGCTATCAGATGAGCGACGCCGAGGTCGCCTTCCATCAGGAGCTGGACGGCTGGCAGGCCCTCGCCGGGGACCGTCCCCTGATTTTCACCGAGTACGGCGCGGACACCATGCCCAGCGAGCACAAGCTGCCCTCCGTCATGTGGAGCCAGGAGTATCAGGACGAGTATCTGGCCATGAACCACCGGGTCTTCGACAGCTACGACTTCATCCAGGGCGAGCTGGTGTGGAACTTCGCGGACTTCCAGACCACCGAGGGCATCATGCGGGCCAACGGCAACAAGAAGGGCATCTTCACCCGCCAGCGCCAGCCCAAGGACGCCGCCTTTGCGTTCAAGGCGCGCTGGGAGTCCCTGCCCCTGGATTACAAGGGCTGAGGTAAAAAAATAAGCGGCGCTGCCGGGACTGCGTGATGTCCGGGTTTATGCGCCTGTGAGACAAAAGGTTCTATGTCAAGAGTTGGGGCAGAGAAAAATAACCCTCAAAAATAGTGA
>JAJPXQ010000110.1 GCA_021205385.1 Lachnospiraceae bacterium
GAAATATATGAAGATACAAGTTTTGTTCGATAATAATCAGCGGGGCAGCCCCTCTGCAGGCTGTCCCGCGATTGGTTTTATTGAATGAATGCTAAGGAAGAAACTTTTTTGAGACGGCAATACTTCCCCTCGATGTTTTTTTATTCCACTCCCAGTGCCTTAAACACAGCCATCCTCCGCACTGCTGTAGAAAATCAGATTGAAGCAACTGATCAGGTCAGTTGGGACAGTTCCGAGGTCGGCAGCGGAGGTCATGGGAAGCAGCACCTTCTTTGCGCCGCTGTCTACACACCTGAAGCACGTTGGCACACTCGTTTACCTTCATCATAGTGACTTAAATGGAGAGAAAGTCTGGTGTGCTTTGACTTGTTGCCCAGTGTCAAAAGACCATACCCGGCGAACCGATTCACCCGTTTTACAGGCGACAGCGACTTGATGCTGAAATTGAATGATTCGCTTTTGTTTACACAGAAACCTCCGTGACATGCTGTTCCATCAGCCGGCTGGCTTCTTCCGGGTTCCGTTCCCGGATAGCAACCAGAATAGACTGATGTGTAGAGAGAGTTTTGTCGAGCAAAGAGGCGTCTGCTTTAATAAAGTTTTTGGCAGTCTCGGTTTCCCAGGTGTCGATAATCGCTTCCATGGAGTTGACCATGAGCGGATTGTGGCTAGCTGAGGCAATCGTTAAGTGGAATTCGCGGTCAAGCTGATTCATAAGTTCATAGTTTTCCTGTTTTCTTTCATGGGCTAAGGAATCCTGGATGGACTGAAGCTTCTCCACTTCGTCGAGCGTTGCCCGGCGGGCCGCGAGAGCGGCTGTTTTGCTTTCGAGCATCAGACGAAATTCCGCAAAATCCTGGGCGCTGGAGTTCCGTGCGACCGTTTTCAATGGGGTAGCGCGAATGATTTTGCTGGTGCTATTCACAACGGTCCCTTTTTTCGTCCGGGTCACATATCCTGACAGTTCCAGGGCTTTATAGGCTTCCCGGATCGAACTGCGCCCCACCGAGAGCTGTTCGCAAAGAACGATTTCATTGGGAAACGTGTAACCCTCCGGAAGATCGCCGCTGCGGATGAGTTGGCTGATCTGATCATATAAAACGTCAGAAACATTTTTCTGCGGCTGAATGTTCAATAAATTCTGCAATGAAATAGCAGTAGCCATTCCAAACGCCTCCTTGCAATGTGTGTTGTCTTACAACGAGCATTTTATAACGAAAGTTTTTTTAAGTCAAGGGTTGACAAAGGAAAAATTCTGTGCTATTTTATAAATATGAACCATGTCAGACAAGAGACATGATGCAAGAAAAGGAGATGTATACGATGTACGAAGAGTTGGTGAAGACAATCCTCGAGGCAACCGGGCCGGATAATATCATCAGCGCGACCCACTGTTTTACGCGTCTTCGGCTGCAGGTAAAGGATTTTCAGGCAGTCGATGAAGAGCTGATCACGAAACAGGATAAAGTGCTGCAGGTAGTGAAGGCGAACGGACAGCTGCAAATCGTGATTGGGAATGAGGTGGCTGCGGTATATGCCGAGTTGCTCCGTCAGAGGCCGGATCTGGGTGAGGAGGAAGCTTCCGGAGAAGGGAAGAAGAACGAGGAAGAGAAGAAGGGCTTCAGCGTGAAAGGCATTTTGAATACGATTGCGAGTATTTTTACGCCTACCATTCCGGCGATGGCCGGAGGCGGCGTGATCAAGGGCCTGCTGGTACTTCTGACGACCTACGGGCTGCTTTCTACAGATTCCGGAACTTATCAGATTTTGACAGCCGCGGCGGATTCGATCTTTTACTTTATGCCCGTGATCCTGGGCTATACGTCGGCAAAAGTGTTCGGATGCAGTATTCCGATTACCATGACCATCGGAGCCAGTCTGATTTATCCGGACCTGGTCTCCTTCATGTCATCGGCGGAAACGGTGACATTTCTGGGGATCCCGGTCGTGAACACGACCTATTCTTCCACGGTAATCCCGATCATCCTGGCGGCATATGTCTATTCAAAACTGGAAAAGCTGCTGGACCGGGTGATCCCGGATATGATCAAAGCGGTTGTCGCTCCGCTCATTTCGCTGATTGTTATGGTGCCTGCGACCCTGCTTGTTTTTGGACCGTTCGGCAATTACACCAGTAACCTGATTGGCGCGTTTTTCCAGACGATTACATCTGTGTCTCCGCTGCTGGCCGGCGCATTTTTCGGCGGCGTATACTCGATTCTGGTTATGTTTGGTATGCACCGTGCGCTGGTACCGATCGGAATTAATGAAGTGGCGACATCGGGAAGTACAGCGCTTTGGGCATTTACCGGCCCCGCCAACTTCTCTCAGGCCGGCGCTGCGCTTGGCGTTTTCCTGCGAGTGAAGGATAAGAAGATGAAATCAGTGTCGCTGAGTGCGTCGATTACCGCTCTGTTCGGCATCACAGAGCCTGCTCTTTATGGCGTCAACCTGAAATACAAACGGCCAATGATCGCGGTCGTCGCGTGCGGCGCTTTGGGCGGCGCAATCGCAGGCGCCGGAGGAGCGAGAGCCTATGCCGTCGCGATTCCGTCAATCCTGACTCTGCCTACCTTTTTCGGCGAGGGCTTTGCGGCATTTATGATTGGTATCTTGGTCGCTTTCTTCGGAGCGGCGGCTTTAACGGCGGTTTTGGGCGTTGACGAGGGACCGGATGCTCCGGATGTGGGTAATGCGGAGCTCAGCGCCGGAGAGGAACCTGTTGAAGACGGAGTTGTGGTTTCTCCGCTCAGCGGAACTGTGATCCCCCTCTCGGAGGTGAAGGATGAGACGTTTTCGTCCGGACTGTTCGGCCCCGGGTGCGGTATCATCCCGGCGGAGGGAAAGCTGTATGCGCCGGCGGACGGCGAGCTGACCTCTGTATTTCCCACCGGACACGCGCTGGGTATGAGGACGCAGGATGGGAAAGAACTGCTGATTCATATCGGAATTGATACCGTTAAACTGGATGGGAAATACTTCAAGAGCCATGTCAATCAGGGCGATACTGTGAAGCGGGGAGACCTGCTCGTAGAATTTGACAATGCGGCGATCCGCAAATGCGGCTATGATACGACAACGATGGTGATCATGACCGATGTGGAGGCAGAACAAATTCAGGTCTGCGCAGAGGGAAGCGTGCGGCACGGAGCGGCGCTGATCAGACAGGATGGTGAATGATGGAAAATAGAAAAATCAGTGGATTCCCGGAAGGGTTTCTGTGGGGAGCGAGCACTAGCGCGTTCCAGGTGGAAGGAGCCTATGCGGAAGACGGAAAGGGATTGTCTGTTGCAGACACTGCGTCCCTGAAACACTCGGATGTTTATGCGGATACGAAGGTCGCTGCGGATTTTTATCACCACTACAGGGAGGATATTGTCCTGATGGCGGAACTGGGGTTGAAATCCTATCGGTTTTCGATCAACTGGACAAGAATCTATCCAAACGGCGACGACGAGCAGCCGAATGAGGCCGGGCTTCGGTTTTACGACAAGGTGCTGGATGAGCTGGAGAAATACGGCATTGAACCAATCGTGACGTTGTATCACTTTGATATGCCCCAGCATCTGGTTGACGCTTATGGCGGATGGGCGGATCGGCGCTGTATTCGTGATTTTGTTAAATACGCCAGGACCTGCTTTGAGCGGTATGGGAATCGGGTCCGGTACTGGCTTACCATTAACGAGCAGAATCTGATGGTGCGCAAGGATAAGCTGCTGGACATCCGGGAAGAGGACCCGCAAAAGAAGGAGCAAATTCGTCACCAGATGAACCATCATATGTTCCTGGCGGGCGCCGAGGTGATAAAACTCTGCCACAGGATGTGTCCGGGGGCAAAAATCGGGCCGACGTTCGCCTATCTTCCGAGTTACCCGGCCACGTGCAAACCGGAGGATGTGCTTGCGGCGATGGATTCCGACAATCTGTATAATTATTACCTGACGGATATCCACGTTTACGGCAAATACCCTCAGTACTATCGGAACTACCTGGAAGAACACGGATGGTTCCCCCAGTTCGCCGACGGAGATGAGGAGATCCTTGCCGGGGCGAAACCGGATTTCCTGGGATTTAATTATTACCTGACTTATGCGGCGGAATACTGCCCGGAGGACGTGGAGAATGCGGATTACCTCTCCATTTTGAATCTGGTTGTGCCCGGTCATTTCCGGTATGTGAAGAATCCCTATCTGAAAGCGACCGAGTATGGATGGCAAATCGACCCGGTGGGATTCCGGAAGTCGTTGATGGAACTTTACCAGAGGTATCAGCTTCCGGTTATGATTACGGAAAACGGCATGGGGACCCATGATGTTCTGAGTGAGGATGGAAAGATTCACGACGATTATCGGATCAATTACCTGAAATCACATATTGAGGAGATGCGCAAGGCGGTCTGCGACGGCGTAGAAGTACTCTCCTATAATGTGTGGGCCTTTTTGGATCTGGTGAGCAGCAGCGACGGTTTCTCCAAAAGATATGGTCTGGTCTACATCGACCGCACGGAACACGACCTCAAGCAGCTGGCCCGCATCCCTAAAGACAGCTTCTATTTTTATCAGAAAGTCATTGCCCAAGGCAGTGCAGATGGACTTTAAGGAGGACTTGAACTATGGAATCGTTCGTATCTAATCAGACCGGCCGCACGTTTGTCGTGAAGCTGGTGCAGGGAGAGGACCTGTTGGGCAGCATTGAGGCTCTGATCGCAGAGCAGAAGATCAAAAATGCAGTCATTGTGAGCGGGATTGCGACATTCGACCGGTCCTGTCTGCACATGATTTCTGCTACCGACTACCCCATCCAGGTTTATGTGGACAAAAAGACCGATGTTCCGCTGGAGGTCGTCAGCGTGGATGGCTTCATCTGCGACGGCGAGCCCCACATCCATTGCACCATCTCTGACCGTAATCAAGCCTATGCCGGGCACCTGTTACACGGCTGTCGCATCCTCTACCTCGGCGAACTGGTCATCCAGGAACTGCTGGGACTGAATATCACCCGTCACCCCAATGAACTTGGGGCAAATCATATCTACGCTAAATAAAACGGATTCTCTGGAGCGCAGGTATACAAGCACATGAAAGGAGTAAGCATTATGGCAACCGAGAATAAGATCCCCAAATACGATGGACGCGGTATCATTTCCGGCACTTACGTCACGGCCAATCAGGACGTTGACCGCCATCAGTGGTTGGAGGACTGCTATCCCGAGTGGGGCACCTTCCTGAACAATGAGATCGAGAACTTCGAGGTCCCGAAAGGCCAGGTCGGCCTGTGGTGGTGCGGCGGCCCGTCATGGGTCCTCAAGACCGATGAGGGCGGCATCTACTGGATCGATCAGTACTGCGGGCCGTCCCTCTACACCGAGGCAGTAGGCAACTGCGGCGTTTGCAAGCAGTCCGGTGCAAAAAGCATCAATTGGCTGCGGCTCAATCCGCAGGTCATTGACCCCTGGCAGTTCAAGCATCTGGACGGCGCGTTCATCACTCATATGCATCAGGACCACTGCGACCTGTACGCAGTTAAGGCCGCTCTTAAAACCACCGATGCTCCCTTCTACGCTTCCCCCATGGCCTGCAAAAAGCTGAAGGGCTTTGAAGTGCCGGATTCCCGCATCCATATGGCGAAGGTGGGCGAGTCGGTACAACTCAAAGGTTGCACCGTTGATTTCTGCATCTGTTTCGATGATACCGCCATCCGCACCACTGATGGGGACGAGATGCTGCCCTACGAGGAGGCCTGCGTCTCCTTCCTGTTCAAAACCAGCGGTGGAAACATTCTGTTCTTGGGCGACACCTGGTACAACGACGGCTATCTGGAAATCGCCAACAAATACAATGTGGATGTGGCTATTTTTGACATGGGCTTCAACGCTCCGGGCGCGACTGACAAGATGACCCCATACGACTGCGCCCGCCTGGGCCAGACGCTCAAGGCAAAATGTCTGATTCCCGACCACTACGACAACTGGGCTAACTGTGCCGGCGATCCCAGTATGCTGACCCGTGAGCTTGAGTACATCGCCCACGACATCATTCCTGACACCAAGGTCGTTATCATGGCCTGCGGTGGACGGTTCCTTTATCCCCAGGATCAGAACATTGGCCGTTACCGCTATCCCGACGGCAGCGAGGACTATCATTACGATCAGTCCGAGATGTGCCGGAAACTGCAGGCGCAGCACCAGCGTTTTGTTGAAAAAATGAAGGGAGAATAAATCTCATGGCCAAGAAAAATCAGAAAATTATCCTCACTGCCGCCATCACTGGTGCGATTCACACCCCGTCAATGTCTCCCTACCTGCCCTGTGGCGCAGAGGGCATCGCCCAGGCTGCCATCGACGCAGCCAATGCCGGCGCTTCGATGGTCCACATCCATGCCCGGGAGGAAAACGGCAAGCCGTCCTCCAATCTGGACCTGATTGGCGAGATCCTCTCCAAAATCAAGGCCAATTCGGACGTTATCATCGGCGTAACCACCGGCGGCGCTATCGGCATGAGCGTGGAGGAGCGGTTGGCCGTGGTACCTCGTTTCCAGCCGGAGATGGCCTCTTTCAACGGAGGTTCGGTCAACTTCAACCTGGCCGATCTGGCTAAAGGCATCCAGGACCCCAAATATGACTGGGAAGTGCCTTTCCTCGAAGCAACTGCCGGCAATGTCTTCCGCAACACCTTTGCCGAAATGGAGTCCTGCATCAAAATCATGCACGACGCCGGTACGGTGCCTGAGTTCGAGATTTTCGACTTTGGCCAGTTGAACAACATTGCCTACCTTTATAAGAAGGGTTTGCTCCAGGAGCCTCTCTACTTCCAGTTCGTCCCTGGTGTTCTGGGCGGTATCCCCATGACTGCAGAAAACGTCCAGTACTTTGTCAACCAGCTCCAGCGCAACTTCGGCGACAAGGCGAACTTCTCAATGGTTGCCGGCGGCCGCCGCGCCTATCGCTTTGAAGCCATGTCGGTCATTCTGGGCGGCAACGTCCGTGTCGGAATGGAGGATAGCCTCTATATCAAACCCAACGGAGAGCTGGCTGTCAGCAACGCGCAGCAAGTGGAGAAGATGATTCGTATCCTGCACGAGATGGACTACGAGATCGCCACCCCGGACGAGGCCCGCGCCATCCTGCACACTAAGGGCAAGGACAAGGTGAACTTCTAATGCGGAGCAACGAGGTAAAACTGGGCGCAGACCGCGCTCCCCAGCGTTCCCTGTTCCATGCGCTGGGAATGACGGATGAAGAGATCGCCAAGCCATTGGTGGGCATTGTCTGTTCCTTCAATGAGATCGTCCCCGGCCATATGCACCTGGATCGGATCGCCCAAGCAGTCAAGCAGGGTGTGGCAGAAGCAGGCGGGAACCCGGTGATCATTCCTGCCATCGCCGTCTGCGACGGCATTGCCATGGGTCACCAAGGAATGAAATATTCCCTGGTGACCCGGGACCTGATTGCCGACTCCACCGAGGCAATGGCCCTTGCCCACGGCATGGACGCACTGGTCATGATTCCCAACTGCGACAAAAATGTTCCGGGACTTTTGATGGCTGCCGCCCGGCTAAACCTCCCCACCATTTTCATCAGCGGTGGCCCCATGCTGGCCGGACGGGTGGATGGCAGAAAAGTCGGCTTCTCGGACATTTCGGAAGCAGTGGGCGCGTATCATGCCCACCGGATCGACGAGGACAAGCTGGCAGAGTATGAGCGGGAGACCTGCCCTGGCTGCGGGGCATGCGCGGGAATGTTCACCGCAAATTCAATGAACTGCCTGACCGAGGTCATCGGCATGGCACTGCCCGGCAACGGAACGGTGCCTGCCGTCTATGCCGAGCGGATTCGGATGGCGAAGCAGGCTGGTGTACAGATCATGCAGCTTCTGCGGGACAACATCTGTGCCCGGGACATCATGACAGCGGATGCCTTCGAAAACGCTATGACCATGGATATGGCTCTGGGATGCAGTACCAACACGATGCTCCATCTGCCGGCCATCGCCCGGGAAGCCGGCATTGACCTTGACCCTGCACAGGCAAACGAGATCAGCGCCAGGACCCCGAACCTGTGCCATCTGGCCCCGGCCGGACATCACTTTATGGAAGACCTGTACGCGGCAGGTGGCATTTCAGCCGTGATGAAAGAGATCGCCTCCCTGGGCTTGCTGCACACCGATGCTTTGACCTGCACCGGAGAAACTCTGGGACAGCGGGTCGCCGCTGCTATCAACCGCGACCCTGAGGTGATACGCCCGGCTCAGACTCCTTATAGTACTACCGGCGGTATCGCTGTGCTTAAAGGAAACCTTGCACCCGACGGATGCGTAGTCAAACGCTCGGCAGTGGCTCCCGAAATGCTGATCCACACCGGTCCTGCCCGGGTCTTCGATGGCGAAGAAGCAGCCATCGCTGCCATCCACGGCGGGCAAATCTGCGCCGGAGATGTGGTGGTGATTCGCTACGAGGGTCCCAAAGGCGGCCCGGGGATGCGGGAGATGCTAAACCCCACCGCAGCTATCGTCGGCAGCGGCCTGGGAAATAGCGTCGCGCTTATCACTGACGGCCGTTTCTCCGGCGCGACCAGGGGCGCTGCCATCGGGCATATATCGCCGGAGGCCGCAGACGGCGGGCCCATTGCCCTGGTGGAGGAGGGCGACTCTATCATCATCGACATCAATGCAGGACGCATTACCCTGGATGTTGCCCCGGAGATCCTGGCGCAGCGGGCCAAGGTATGGCGCGCGCCGCAGCGTGCCGCTTCTACCGGATATATGACCCGCTATGCAGCGCTTGTTTCGTCCGGCATGAAGGGTGCTGTACTGGATTCCACCAGGGCGGCGAAAGCATGAAGCACTGTTATGCACTTGCCACTCCGGATATTCCTCCGGAAGACCATGTATTTGGTCTGAATGGCGATTTTACAGATAATCTGCGCCAGATCAAGGCCTGTGGATACGACGGCGCAGACCTGGTGGTCTGCGACCCGCGGAAACTGGATGCCCTCGCGGTGGCGCAGCAAATCGAACAGATGGATATGATCGTTCCCATGATCTGTACCGGCGAGATCGTCAAGCGTGAAGGGCTGGAACTGACCTCCCCCGACCCGGATATCCGCAGGGCAACAGTACAGCGATTCTATGATTTCATTGACCTGGCATCCCTGGTTGGCTCTGGGGTCAACATCGGGCGTTCCCGAGGCTGCATCCATGCAGAGATGACCAAAGCGGAAACCGACGCTCTGGCCCTGGATTCCTTTGAAAAAATCACCGTCTACGCAGAAAAACGGAGCGTAAAGCTCGCTTTAGAACCTGTCACAAAACAGATGGTCAACTATCTGAACACGCTGGAAGATGTCTTGACTTTGGTACGCCGGATTGACAGCCCCAACTTTGGCTATATGCTGGACACTCAACACATGATCCTGGACGAGCCTGATCCTGCCAGAACCATTATGGACTATGCCTCAAATGCGCTTCACATTCATTTGGTAGACGACAACCGCGGTCCAGTCGGATGCGGCCTTATCCATTTTGACGAGGTTATCGGAATGATCCGCGCAAGCGGATACAACGGGACCTTTGCCCACGAGGGTTACGCCCCTGGATTTGAATTGGAAGCGATGCGGCAGTCCATGCGGATCATGAAGCCCATTTTTGAAATGTACGCATGAATTTCCAACCATATCTCACGATTCAGCTGCGACATCTTCTGCTCTGATCATCTCTCCATACAGAATACCGGCCCCTTTCATCGGGGGCCGGTGTTTTGTATACTAGTCTCAAAAATTTTGGCTCGATCATTTTTCTGTGGGATTGCTTTTTAACGAACCCATTTTTCCCATATTTAAATCTGAAGTCACATGGGTATCTGAATGTTCGTTTAGGTATTACACATCACCTTCAGAAGCGCGCGCTCCATGATTTGAAGTCCCGCTTCCAGCTGCTCGTCGGTGATGACAAGGGGCGAAAGAAAACGAATGACATTTCCATAGGGAACCTCTGATTAAAAGCGGATTTCATTGATAACCTTACAAGTTTACTGCA
>JAJPXQ010000068.1 GCA_021205385.1 Lachnospiraceae bacterium
GGACAATACAGTTTCATAGGCGGTATGAGGATTGCAGAGCAGATTCTCGTACCGCCTTTTCTTTTGCACTTTTTCACGAAAAATACATTTACAGACAGCACAATTTTATTTATAATAAAAGACAGTTACGAAAATTCACCATTACACGAGAGGAAGCAGCTTATGGCCAGAAAAAATGACAGTAATTTTAAGAAGGCGGTAAATGAACTATTCGGCTCCGCCACCCCCGATATGGCCAGGCCCCCTGTCCAGCAGGAGACCTCCATACCGGAGATACGGGAGGAGGATCTCACATTACAGATGTCGGTGGAGGAGCCCGCGCGTGACGACAGGATCCATGTCTACGATCCGGGCGAAGACGACGATGCTTCAGAAAGTCCCTTCGTTCGCAGGGACAACGCCATCATCCCGGAAGATATGATAATCTCCGGAAATATTGTCACAAAATCCAACATGAAGATTGCCGGCAGTATTGTTGGTGACATCAAGTGCGAAGGGGACATCGAGCTGCAGGGAACAGTCCAGGGAAATGTCAACGCGGGCAACCTTTCCCTCCAGTCAGGCACGCTGAACGGAGACGTATCTGCCTCCGAGGTCGTCTATATAGAGGCAAATTCCTGCCTGAAAGGCAATCTCACAGCGCAGAATGTCCGCTCAAACGGGAGAAGTGAGGGGCAGATTCAGGCCTCCGGCATTGTGGAGCTGTGTGAGAATGCCGTCGTGCAGGGAGATATCACCGCCGGAGCTCTGTCGGTGGAGACGGGTGCACGGATCAAGGGCATGGTAAATATCCGTGAGTAAGCAAAAACGTGCACGGTATGCCGGCAGCGTAAGATTTTACAAACATCTTCTGATCGCATGCATAGTGGCCGCGATCGTGATTCCCACCGGCTTCTGTGTCTTTCTGACCGTCTCCAACCGGGCGCTGCACCGGACGGTCAAGGATCTGGAGGCGCAGGTCACGGAGCTGCAGCAGTCTGCGCAGATTACAACGGCGTCCATATCGGCGTCCGACAGCTCCTCCACCGTATCGGAGAATGCTGCAGAAGGCACGGAAGAAGAAGAGAAGCTCTCCATCTCCACCGATGACTGGAATCTTTTCCTGGTCAACGAGCAGAACTTTCTCCCCTCCGACTTTACGGTAGAACTGGAAACCCTCCCCAATACCGGCAAGAAGCAGGTTGACGCCCGCATTGTGGAGCCTCTCACGGAAATGCTGGACGCCATGGAAGAAGAAGGGCTGCGCCCTGTAGTCTGCTCCGCCTACCGCACGATCGAGTATCAGACAGAGCTCTTTGAGAACTACATAGACAAGCGGCTCGCGGAGGGCTGGACCTACGAGGACGCGTTTTATAAGGCCAGGACGCGGATCGCGATTCCCGGCGCCAGCGAACATCACACGGGTCTGGCAGTAGACATTGTCAGCAAGACTCATCAGCAGCTGGATGACGCCCAGGCGGATACGGAGGAAGCGATATGGCTTGCCGAACACTGCGCGGAATATGGTTTCATCCTTCGCTATCCGGAAGGTAAAGAGGATATCACCGGCATCGAATATGAGTCCTGGCATTTCCGTTATGTAGGCGAGGAAGCCGCCTCCTATATTATGGAAAATGAAATCACACTGGAAGAATATCTGGCACTCGCGGAATGAGCGGACTTAAGGAGAACTACGGATACATTGAAAAATCCTTTGTCCGCTCATAAGATTCCGCCGCCGGATCCTTCATCTGATACACGCGCCGCCAGGCCTTTGTCTCATCGTCCCGTTTCACTTCCGACTGCTGACGGTACAGAAAGCCGACAATCTGATAGCAGTCGATCCAGATCTCCCCGTTTCCTTCTTTTTGTGATTCATCGAAAATGAGCTGCATTCCGAAGTGCAGATGCGTCTCATCGATATTATTCGTATCTTCTGTCGCGCTGTAGCCGGTATGTCCCATGTAGCCAATCACATCTCCGGCCAGTACTACTGTCCCCTCCTCCAGGTCAGGCTGGTAAGGAAACCCCTGCCGCAGATGGGCGTAGTAATAGTAGCGCAATCCGTCAAAGCTGCGGATTCCGATCCGCCAGCCGCCGTACTGGTTCCAGCCGAGCGCCTCGACATAGCCGGACTCAACCGCAACAATCGGCGTACCAGTCTGGCCCATGAGGTCATGTCCCAGATGCTGCCGCTCATAGCCATAGCTTCGCGACACCCCGAAATCGTCATAGTCCGTGTAGGGAAATCCCTTCGCAATCGGATGGAAAGCTTTCAACCCATACTTCTTCACCATCGTGACCGTTCCTTTCTCATCCATCTCCTCGATTTCATATTCTCCCACCATTCCTGCAAGCACCGCCGTGTAAGCCTCCTGATAATAGGAAAAATAAGGAAGCTCTGCGCTCAGGTCTTCCAGCTTTTCTCCCGCAGTGACCTGCTCCTCCAGCTCCTGCATGCAGGAATATACTGTCCGGTCATTATCGAAGACGCCGCCAGTGTGGGCCGCCGTCCAGGCAAGCAGATCGATCCAGCTGATATGAGCATCCGTTCCGTAGCTGTCCCGGTCATATTTATAAGCCTCCGAGAGCGCAAATTTTGAGACGTCAAAATCCACCCACTTTATAAAATCATCCGTCTCCTCCGCAGCGCTCTCCACACGATTTTCCATGGCGGCCTCCAGTTTTTCCTTCTCCTCCGTCCAGTATGATACGCTGGCAAACACTGATAAAATCAGCAGATTGACAAGCAGAATCCGTCTCAAACCATGCCTCCCCAATGGCCCGTTATTAAGCAGTCTATTCCCGGAAACAGCGCTTCATGCGCGCTTTACATCGGCTGATTTTTCAATTGACACCTTGTTAAAACTGTGATAGTCTAAGGCTGTGCGATTTTGCACGTATTATTTTAAGGAGGTACCGAGATGAATAAGGGTACAGTAAAATGGTTCAACAACCAGAAGGGCTACGGCTTCATTTCTGACGAGCAGGGCAACGATGTTTTCGTTCACTACTCAGGACTGAACATGGAAGGCTTCAAGTCTCTGGAAGAGGGCCAGGCGGTTGAGTTCGAAGTAGTCAACGGCGCAAAGGGACCGCAGGCTACGAACGTGACCAAACTCTAATCTGAACATTTCGACAGATTCTTACGTTAAAATAGATATATTTTGAATTGAGAATTATGCAAAAATGAAGGACTGGAAGCGAAAGGGAGAGACGTAAACGCGTCTCTCCCTTTTTACGCTCTTCTGCCATCAAAAAAGCGTCCGTAGATACGAACGCTGTTGTTGTTAGTCGAGGTCCGGCGGCCGCTCTGCGCATCGGCGAACCGCCGTCCCCATTTTAAAGTTTTCCTCAAAATCCCTCGCCCGCAGGCCTCGCGGGCGGAGGACTCTGTTCAACTTGTATGGGTACATATTACCAGAGAAATATGTACAAAATATGGGGAATCCGTTAAAATTTTATAAAAAAGTCCCGGAGCAACCGACTTTTTATAAAAGTTCTTTCAGAATCCGGTTCACCATGCCCGGATCTGCCTTGCCCTTCATTGCCTTCATCGTCTGGCCCACAAGGAAACCGAGCGCCTTCTGCTTGCCGCCGCGGTAATCGGCCACGGACTGCGGGTTATCCGCAATGACCTGCTCGACCGTGCTGCGCAGCGCGCCCTCATCGTTCACCGTCTTCAGGCCGTGCTCCTCCACATAAGCATCCGGATCAACGTCCTCCAGGAAAATCTTCTCAAAAACTTCCTTTGCAACAGAATTATTGATCGTCCCGGCGTCGACAAGCTCGATCAGCTTCGCAAGGTTCTCCGGCGAGAAGTCGAGCTCATCGGCTTCCATCTCGTGTTCCTTCATCAGGCGCATCGTCTCACCCATCAGCCAGTTCGAAACCTTTTTCGGCTTGCCACAGACCGCGGTCGCAGCCTCGAAAAGATCCGCCATCCGCTTGGCAGAGGTGAGAATCTGCGCGTCATAATCCGGGATATCAAAGTCCTTCTTATAGCGGATCAGCTTTTCCGTGCGCAGCTCCGGCTGGCGCGCTTTGATCTCGGCGAGCCACTCGTCGCTGATGATGACCGGCACAAGATCCGGCTCCGGGAAGTAGCGGTAATCCTGCGCATCCTCCTTGGAGCGCATCGCGAAGGACGCTTCCTTATTGTCATCCCATCTGCGCGTCTCCTGAATGACCGGACGCCCCATCTCGATCAGTTCGATCTGGCGCTCCCGCTCCCCGTCGATCGCATGAGCAATTGCCTTGAAGGAGTTCAGATTCTTCATCTCGGTACGGGTACCAAGCTTCTCACTCCCCGCCTCGCGCACCGACAGGTTCACGTCTGCGCGCATCGAGCCCTCCTGCAGCTTGCAGTCGGA
The DNA here is from genome assembly GCA_021205385.1 of Lachnospiraceae bacterium. Classification (GTDB taxonomy): domain Bacteria; phylum Bacillota; class Clostridia; order Lachnospirales; family Lachnospiraceae; genus Hominiventricola. The sequence continues at coordinate 4,353 of JAJPXQ010000068.1, forward strand.
CGCACCGAGATACTGGATGATCAGGCGCAGCTTGTCAAGGTAAGCGATCACCTCGTCCGCGCTGCGCATATCCGGTTCGGACACGATCTCGATCAGCGGCACGCCGGAGCGGTTGAAATCGACGAGGGAGACATCCTCCCACTCATCGTGAATCAGTTTTCCCGCGTCCTCCTCCATGTGAATCTCGTGAATACCGATCTTCTTCGGACCCGCAGGCGTGTCAATCTCGACCCAGCCGTTCCGGCAGATCGGGTAATAGAGCTGAGAAATCTGATAGTTCTGCGGGTTGTCCGGGTAAAAATAATTTTTCCGGTCGAATTTACAGTTCTGTGTGATCGTGCAGTTTGTCGCGAGGCCGACGGCCGCCGCGTACTCCACGACCTGCTTATTCAATACCGGCAGCGAACCCGGCATACCGGTGCAGACCGGGCAGGTGTGGCTGTTCGGCGCGCCGCCGAAGGCCGTGCTGCAGGAACAGAAGATCTTGGTCTTCGTGGCTAGCTCCACGTGAACCTCCAGGCCGATGACTGTCTCATATTGTCTGCTCATCTTCTCTTCCCTCCTTACTCTGCCGCCGGGCAGTGCGCATAGCTGCGGCTCTGCTCGAAGGCATAGGCTGCACGGATAATATTTTCTTCCTTGAAACAGTCTCCAATCAGCTGCATGCCGACCGGCAGGTCCCTGCTGTCAAGACCGCAGGGCACTGTGATGCCCGGCAGACCCGCCAGGTTGACGGAGATCGTGTAAATATCGCCGAGATACATCTTGATCGGATCGCTTAAGGATTCCCCGAGCTTCGGCGCGGTCGTCGGCGCCGCCGGGCCGAGGATGACATCGTACTTTGCAAAGGCACGGTCAAAAGCCTGCTTAATCAGCGCCTTGGTCTTCAGCGCCTTGAGATAGTAGGCATCGTAGTAGCCGGAGCTCAAAACGAAGGAGCCCAGCATGATGCGGCGCTTCACCTCGGGTCCGAATCCCTCGCTGCGCGATTTCTTGTACATATTATGAAGGCCGTTGTAGTCCTGTGTGCGGTAGCCGTATTTTACACCGTCAAAGCGGGCGAGATTCGAACTCGCCTCCGCCGAGGCAATGATGTAGTAGGCGGGAATCGCGTACTCCACTAGACTTAAGTCAAATTCTTCGAGAATCGCACCCTTTTCCTCGAGCACCTTCGCAGCCTTCAAAATCTGTTCCTTCACCTCTGCGTCAAGGCCGTCCCCGAAGTAATCCCGCGGAATACCGATGCGCAGCCCTTTTACGTCGTCGCGCAGCGCTGCGGTGAAATCATAGCTCTCCCGGCTCACGGACGTACTGTCCTTCGGGTCGTGCGAGGCGATCGCTTCCAGCACAGTCGCGCAGTCCGTCACGTCCTTGCAGATCGGCCCGATCTGATCGAGCGAGGAGCCGTAGGCAATCAGGCCATAGCGAGATACCGTACCGTAGGTTGGCTTGAGCCCGGTGACGCCGCAGAAGGAGCTCGGCTGGCGGATCGAGCCGCCGGTGTCTGATCCAAGCGCATAAGCGCATTCCTCCGCCGCCACCGCCGCGCAGCTGCCGCCTGAGGAACCGCCCGGCACATGCTCCGGGTTCCAGGGGTTTTGGGTCGGGCCGAAGAACGAGGTCTCGGTCGTACTGCCCATCGCAAACTCGTCCATATTGGTCTTGCCGATGACCACAGCGCCGGCCTTTCTGAGATTCAGCACAGCCTCAGCCGTATAGGTCGGTTTAAAGTTATAGAGGATCTTCGAGCTGCAGGTCGTCAGCATACCCTCCGTACACATATTGTCCTTGATCGCGACCGGCACGCCCGCGAGCGGACCCGTCAGCTCCCCGGCAGCAATCTTCTGCTGCACGGCCTCCGCTTCGCGCAGCGCCGCTTCTTCGTCCACGGTCACATAGCAGTTGTACTTCTCATCCAGCCGTTTCACCTGTGCAAGCGCGTCCTTCGTCGCCTCGACGGCGGATACTTCGCCCGCGGCAATCTTCTTTCCAAGTTCCACGGCGGTCAGACTCATCAAACTCATATTCTTAAGCCCCTCCTACTCTACCGTCTTCGGCACCTTGAACGCATTTTCGCTGCGCGCAGGCGCGTTTGCAAGGGTTTTCTCGTGCTCGTCGCCGTTCGTCACCACGTCCTCGCGGAACACGTTATGCACCGGAAATACGTGCGACATCGGCTCGACGCCCTCGGTGTCGAGGCCGTTCAGCATGTCAATATAGTCCAGCATGTTTCCCATGTCTTTCTTCGCCTGCTCCTTCTCCTCGTCGGAAAGTTCGAGCTTCGCGAGGATGCCGACGTACTCGATCGTCTCATCCGAAATGATATTTGCCATGAAGGTCTCCTTCCTTTTTTCTATAGCCCCGTCTGGGGTAGCCTCCGTATGGTCCTGAGGACCCGCTCAGTTTCCACTCAATTCCCGCCCGGTCCACTCCCCGTCTGGTCTTAAGGACTCGCTCCCGCTCAGGAGGAAGACGCAGCGGACACTAAGGCTCAGCTCTCGCCTACCGGCTCGGCTTCGCCAAGTGTCGGCGCTTCCTCAATGGTCCTTAAGACCAGACGGGGAGTGAACCTGGCTGCACAGTGGCAGGGGACAGAGATGTTATTCTTTATTCCTTTAATTTACAATTTACAGCGTAACACATATATTGATCTTCGCAACTATCCGCGTAGCCAAAGTATTACAGCTTCTACCGTTAGCAACGTGACACTTGTCTCGACCTTGTGGGGTGCTGCTGTGGTCCTCTGCGGACCATCAGGGCGGCGTCGGCACTTGGCGAAGCCGAGCCGCAAGGCGAAGGCTGAGCCTTAGTGTCCGCTACGTCCGACCTCTGAGCGCGAGCGGGTCCGCAGACGGACCTCTGCTGCTCCCCACAGAGCCAAGGCGCGAGGCAAGAAGCTGAGCCCTGGTGTCCGCTACGTCCGCCCTCTGAGCGGGAGCGGGTCCGCAGACTGACCATTGCAGCTCCCCACGGAGCCAAGGCGCTACGGCTCTAACCGTGACAGGTCGCGGGGGTAGAGGGTGGCCTCGCGCACATTGTCCTCGCCAACCAGCTTCATGGTCAGGCGTTCGAGGCCGATGCCGAGGCCTCCGTGCGGCGGCATGCCATAGCGGAAGGTATCGAGGTACTGCTCGAGGCCCTCCTGCTCCATCCCGCGAGCTGCAATCTTGTTAACGAGCATCTGGTAGTCATGGATGCGCTGTCCGCCGGTCGTAACCTCCAGCCCCTGATACAGCAGGTCAAAGCTGAGTGTAAAGCGGCTGTCCTCCGGATCGTCCATCGCGTAGAAGGGGCGCTTCTTCGAGGGATAGTGCGTGACGAACACGAAGTCCGCGCCGTATTCTTCCTTGAAATACTGGCCAATCAGCGACTCTTCCTCCGGCTCGAGGTCGAAGGGGTTACGAATCTTGCGATTATATTTCTCCGCGACGAGCTCCTTCGCCCTGTCAAAACGCACCGAAGGTATCTCGTCCACCTTCGGCAGGGTGACGCCCAGCATGTTCAGTTCTTTTGCGTAATCCTGCTGAAGCAGGCGTACCATGTGTTGCAGGAAGCCGGTCTCCATCGCCATAATGTCCTCGAAACTGTCGATGTAGCCCATCTCAAAGTCAAGCGAGGTGTACTCGTTCAGGTGGCGTTTTGTATTGTGCTTCTCCGCACGGAACACCGGCGCGGTCTCGAAGACCCGGTCGAAGACGCCGACCATCATCTGCTTGTAGAGCTGCGGCGACTGCTGCAGCACCGCCGGGCGGTGAAAATACTCCAGTTTGAAGAGGTTCGCACCTCCCTCGGCGCTCTTCGCCCCGATCTTCGGCGTGTGGATCTCCGTAAATCCTTCCCCGTAGAGGAAATCGCGGAAAGCCCGGACGATTCCCTCCTGAAGCTTGAATTTCGCGCGCTCGCGCACATTCCGCAGGGAGACCGATCGCATGTTCAGCTTTGCCTCGAGCGAAGTGTTCAGCTTCCACTTGGCGATCGGCAGCGGCAGCGGCGCGCTCGGCTCTGACAGAATCCGGATGCCCTTCAGACGCAGCTCGACGCCGCCCGGCGCGCGCTCTTCCTTCTCAAGGATGCCTTCCACCTCCACCGTAGCGGCCTCGCGGACATCCTTCAGGTCAAAACCTGACTTTCCTTCCTCGTAGACACACTGCAGCAGCCCGTCCCGCTTCCGCAGCACAATGAATGCAATTTCACCCATATGGCGAATCGTGTGAACCGCGCCGTTTACTTTTACACGCTGCCCCAGCAGTTCGCCGCTCAGAAGTTCCGGAAGCTCACGTGTGTCCGGCTTTTTTACTCCGCTTACAAAATCCATATTTCTTACCTCCTGCACTTTTCCGGGACAAAGAAAGTCCCGGAATATAAAATATTCCGGGACGGGATCATTTTGTTTCCCGCGGTACCACCCGCATTGAGACCTGCCATGAAAAAGCGCCTGTCTCCTCTCAACTGCATGTAACGCCTGCCCGCGTGCTGACCTACTCTTCCTTCGACCAGCCGGCTCCCAGGTGTTCCCTTTATCCGCTCTTCCAGAGGACGCTCTCAGTCGGTGACGTCCTGTTCCTGTCGGCCTCTGCGTGACAAGAGTCCTGTTCTCCGCCTTTTTTATTTGCAAACTATCCTAGCACAGCTTTTTCAGAATTGCAAGAAGAAATTTTAGCCCGCACAGGCAGGCATCGGCACCACGGCAGGCTGCAGAAGTGAGAGCAGTACCCGCCCGCAGGCCTCCGTGATATAATCGCAATCCCTTTCCACATTGCTCGGCGTCTCCATATATACCTGATGAAGCTTTCGGATATCCTCCAGAATCTCATCTGCGGGACGAAGCATACTGCCGCACACAGGAAGGATTCCGCCTTCCCGGACGTACGCACGCAGCCTGATTTTCAGTCGTTTCTCATAAAGACAGTGTGCTCTCAGATTTCCGGGGTAATTGGGGTTGTGCGGGTAGGTAAAATAATCTGCGATATAGTGAAGTACCTGTCCGAGGTCGACGGCGTAGCGCATCGAATCCGCTGACCAGTACCCCTCCCCAAAGGAAAGCGCACGCAGTTTCCCCGCCACAAGGTCAAATGTCGCCTCATATTCATGCCGTTTCGTCACGAAGGACGGCTTCAGATCCGGCAGAATGCTGCCAAGATAAAATGCTTTCCATCTGCGTCTGAGAACCTCATTCCCCATGCCGTCCAGCAAATATCCCGCCAGCGTCAGATGCGATTTCTTTCTCATATACTATACTCTCCTGCCTTCAGAATGCCGAAGAAAGTATATCATAATTTTTCACGTACCGCACCGTATATTCTGCTATTTCCAGAAGTTCCCTTCCATATTTTCCAGAAGAGCGGCTGCTGTTCAGCACCGCTCCAGCACGGGTGTTTGACAGTTGAATAGAGAAAAATAACCCTGCAGGCCGCATAAAGCC
>JAJPXQ010000049.1 GCA_021205385.1 Lachnospiraceae bacterium
GGATTCCGGACTTACACCGGTTAGAAACGTGCGCCGCCGGGCGCACACGCAAAAAAAGGACGCCGTGTGGCGTCCTTCTTATTATTCAGATACGGCTGTAACCGAATCCGTTGACAATTGCGTCGATCTTCTGCTTCGCCTTGCACATCGGGCAGTCCTTCGCATCATAGGAAGCATATCCCGCCATATCCTTCGCGCCAAAGATACTCGTAACCTCGATCCCTCTGGCCCTCGTGATCATGCTGAAAATAGAAGCAATCGCCTGCACCCGGCCTCCGTAAAACTCCACGCTGTCGATCGCCTTGTCAAGCGTGACACCGGTAGTGATGGATGTCGAGAGAATCAGAACATTTTTGTTCAGCACCATCGGCTTCGTATTGTCGCGCAGAATCATCTGACCGTTGATGTCCTGCTCCGGGGACATAATGTAGATCGTCCGATGCGCGTTCATGCTCCGGAATCCGGCCTGTGACAGTTGCTGCGCCAGATACGCGCCGATAACTTCGCAGCCGTTCAGGCAGATGATCGTATCCACAATCGTATTATTCTCATACTTTCTGGCGAGCAGTCTGGCAGCTGCCTCGGCCTCGTTCTGACGTGTCCGCATCGTCGTGATATCCACATAATAATTGATGTGGGAGTGCGATGTGACAAAATGTCCCGGGACGACCTTCAGAGCCACCCTGTTATCCGCCTGAGCGTGGATTTTAAACTCACGGCTTTCCATACGTGTTACCTCCTTTGCCAAGCTCTTTTTATTTATTATCATTGTAAATAGTTTCCGGGAATTTAGCAAGTAAAATCTCTCTTGACGAACCGGCCTGACAGCTCTATATTAATAAATGCAATTTATCAGGTAAATTTAAATTAAAAATTTTGAAACGGAGGGAATCATAATGTCCGGGAAATCCGGAAAATTCGATATGTGTAATGGCCCGATCCTGCCGGGGATCATCGCCTTCAGCGTGCCGCTGATGCTTTCGAGCTGGCTGCAGCTTCTGTTCAACGCCGCCGACGTCATCGTCGTGGGACATTTTGCAGGAAACGAATCGCTGGCCGCAGTCGGTTCCACGACATCTCTGGTCAGCCTGCTGACCAACCTGTTTATCGGACTGTCGATCGGTGCCAACGTAATGACTGCCCTGACGCTTGGTTCCGGCGACGATAAAGGAACCAAAGACAACGTGCATACAGCGATCACACTCAGTCTTGTCTCCGGGGCTGCGCTTGTCGTCATTGGCATTCTCTTTACCAGGCCTCTGCTGGTCTGGATGGACACACCGAAAGACGTCCTTGACAAGGCAGCACTCTATCTGAAAATTATATTCGTGGGCATGCCCGCAAATATGGCCTATAACTTTGGAAGTGCCATTCTCCGTTCAACCGGAGAGACGAAAAAGCCGCTTTATTACCTGTCGGCAGCCGGCGTACTGAATGTCGTGCTGAACCTGTTTTTCGTCATCGTTCTGCACATGGACGTGGCCGGAGTCGCGCTTGCCACGGTTATCTCCGAAACACTGAGCGCCGCGCTGATCCTGCGTTATTTAAGCCTGACAGACGGGCCGTGCCGCCTGAACCTTCGGAAACTCTACATCCAGCCCATGCGACTGCGCCGCATGCTGCACATTGGCCTGCCCGCCGGAATTCAGAGCACACTGTTCTCTTTCTCCAATGTGCTGATCCAGTCCGCCATCAACTCCTTCGGCTCCGTCATCGTGGCCGGAAGCAGCGCAGCGGCCACAATTGAAAATTTTGTCTACATGGCGACGAACTCCGTCCACCAGGCCACGGTCAGCTTTACCAGCCAGAATGTCGGCGCAAAAAAACCGGAGCGCATAAATGTCATTCTGCGCTCCGCGCTCGGCTACGTGACAATCCTCGGCCTGGTACTCGGTTTTCTGGTAAACCTGTTTTCCGTACAACTGCTTTCGGCCTACTCCTCCGACGCAGATGTGATCGCCGCCGGGCAGATCCGCCTGCTCTGGATCTGCGCGCCCTATTTTCTCTGCGGCATCATGGAATCTGTTATGGGTGTCATGCGCGGGCTCGGCTACGCGATCACGCCGATGCTGGTCGCCCTGTCCGGCGCCTGTCTGTTCCGCATCGTCTGGCTGGCCACTGCTTTTTCCTGGTTTCCGACCCAGCAGGTACTGTATTCATCCTACCTGATCTCCTGGATCCTGACCTCGCTCATTCACTATGGGACCTACCTGTACGCCAGAAAACATCACCCGCTCTTCCGACAGGCAAAATAGATCATCTGCCTCTTTTCCGAGAGTTTCTGCAGGAGTGCGAACGCGCGCTCCTGTTTTTCTTCGTCCAGATTTACAAAGGGATCGTCCAGAATGAGCACCGGCTGTTCTCCCTCGCAGAGCGCGTCCACAATCGCCAGCCGCTCCGCGATCTGCAGGAGGTCCTGCCAGCCCGTGCTGAGGTACGCCGTCTCGCGCAACGCGCCCGCCTCCTGGACCTTCAGCTTCAGCTTTACATCCAGAAGCGTCTCCTTCTCCTCCTCCGGTTCCATCTGCTTTACATAATATTCCAGTCCCTGCCGGAGTTCCTCCAGATAACGCGTAGAAAACTGTTCCTTCGCGGTCTTCAGATATTTCAGCGTTTTCTCCAGAAGTCCATACTCCCGCTCCCCGTCTGCAATCTCCTGTGAAAGCCTCTCTTCCTCCTCCGCAAGCTCTGTGATCCGCTCTGCCTGCTCGCGCAGCCGCTGAAGCTGATGCTGCAGATCCTGCTGTTCCCTCAATATACCGTCCCGTCTGACACGGCAGGTTTTCAGCTCTGACAAAATGTCAGCGAGCTCTCCTTCCGGCTTCTTAAGATTCTGCAATTCGAGAAGCTCCTGTTCGGAAAATTTCTTCTGATATGCTAGATATGCTTCGCGGCTTTTCATGGCCTCCCCGCGCTGGCTTTCATAAGTCTGCCGGAGGCCCGCATAAGTACGGCTTTCGCGGCGAAGGGCGGCCAGTCGCTCCTCCGGATTTTCCTCCTTCTTTATATGAAGGAAAGCGCAGATCTGCTGTTCCAGCAGTCCTTCCGTCTTCTCATTTTTCTGCACATTTTTCCTGGCCTGATCGAGTTCCCTGCGGGCAGCCGCTTCCTGCGCCGCGCGCTCCGCGTATTGCCGCTTTGCCTGCCGTTCCTTTCGCATCCCGATGAAAGCAAGCAGCAGTGCCGCGGCTATGGAAAGCGCCCCCGGCCAGATCCGATTCCATAATAGAACCGCGCCCGCTCCGAGCAGCAGGCACATGCATAACCAAAGCGGAAGCTTCGCTCCGGACGCCTGCGGGGGATTCTCCTCCAGCTCTGCGAGTGCGTCTTCTGCCGCGTACTGTCTCTGCCGTGCCTCCTCTGTCTGCTCCCGCGCAGTCCCAAGGCGACAAATTTTCTCATAACAGCGATCCAGCTCTTCCTCCGCCATCGGGGCTGCCGTATACGCGCCCAGCTCCGCGGCTGTCCGGCGAAACCGCTCTTCCTGCTCCCGCGCCTGCCCTTCCAGAAGATCAAGCTGCGCCTTCCGGGCCGCCTTCTCACCGTAAGCACGCTGCCTACGCTCGCGTTCCTCCAGCATGCGGATTTTCTCCAGAAGCGCCTGCTCCTGCGCCTCCTTTTCGGCCAGTCTTGCCTGCCAGTCGCCAGCCGCCGCTTCCCGCTCGCGGCAGGAAGTAAGCTCCTGACGCACGAGCCGCCGCTCCTCCTCGAGCTGTCCCAGCCTGCCGCGATTGCCGGTCTTGCGAAAATATTTCATCCGCTCCTCAAGGGAGGCCGCCGCCTTTTCATAATTTCCCATATCCCCGGCGTCCTCCTCCACATGCGTGAGAGACGCGGTCAGACTGTCATTCAGCGCCGTCGCAAAGTCCTGCTGCACAAAAAAGGCTGTTCTCGTAAAGGCCTCGCGATCCAGATGAAAGAGCTCCTCGCCGAGCCGCTCCGTATAATCCGTGCTCTCCATGCCGGTGGCAAGGTCATAGAGCGCGAAGCTGTCCTCTTTATCCTTCGCGCCAAAGCTGCGCTCCACGCGATACTCCTTCCCCGCCGCCTCGAACTCCATGCTGCCGCCGAAAGTGCCGCCCTGCCAGGGTGCATAGTGCTTCCGGTCATTCTCCTTCAGGGAGCGCTTCGTCGTATAATCAAGGCCGTAGAACATCGCCCGGATAAAGGCTGCGAGCGTCGACTTGCCCCAGCCGTTCCGTTCACAGACGAGATTCAACCCCTCCGTCGGGCAGAAGGTAAAATCCTGCAGTTTTCCGAAATTGATAATGTGAAGCTTCCTGATCCGCATCCTAATCCTCCCCCGCCAGCGCGCGGATGCCGAGCCGCAGCACCTGTTCCTTATCCGTCGCAGACAGGCGTGACGCGAGCACCAGCCGGACAAACTCGCCCTTCAACGACACATCGTACTGATAATCCTCCGGATGAATGGCGAGCCGCGTCTCGTCCTTCACTTTCAGAAGATAGTAATCGTTCTCCAGCCATTTCTCGATCGCAGCCGCGTCCTTCTCCGCCTCCGGCGAGGTCTCCCCCGTCAGCACAAGCTTCACCGCATCCGTCGGCGGAATCTCCTGCAGTTCCCGGCGCAGCGCGCGCCGGATCTCCTCCTGCGTGAGCAGATTGGAGACATCCACATGCATCTCGTGAAAGCGCCTGCATGCAAAGGGCACAAACTCGCTCGACAGACGCCCGTCCTTCACCTCGAGAAGCACGTAACCCTTCTCTCCGCACTCGTCAAAGCCGCGCCCCTCCAGGCAGCCGCTGTAGCACCACACGCCGCGCTCATCCAGCCGCTCCTTCCGATAACTGTGGATGTGCCCGAGCGCAAGATAATCAATATTCCGGTTTTTCAGTTTACGGAGGGAAAAGCCTTCGGTCTGTCGCTTTGCGCCGTACTCTGTCACCTGACCATGCAGCATGACAATGTTGACTCGCTCCGCATCGAGGATCAGGCGCTCCGTGAGGGCATCCGCCGTCTCGTCCGTGATCTCCGCGCCGGTGATCGTCACGCCGTCCTCCTCCTCGTAGCTCGTCCAGTCCGGGTCAAAAGTCTTCAGATTCTCCGGCACCTCATCGAGATCACGCAGAAAGCTGTTCTGGTCATGGTTCCCCTGCAGATAATAAAAACGCATCCCCGGGTGCTGCCGCACCGCGTCCAGCACACAATTCCGCGCGCGCGCCGAGATCGTCCGCGCGTCGAATAGGTCGCCGCAGAGCAGCACCGCGTCCACGCCTTCCGCCGCTCCCTGCTCGACCATTTGTGTAAAGGTTCGCAGGAGCTCCAGCCGCCTCTCCTTCGCCTTCTCCTTCGTAAGCCCTGTCTCCATCCGGGAGTCCAGATGGAGATCAGCGCAGTGTATCAGTTTCAATACAGATCCTCCTTCAGAATGTGCGCGAGCAACGCCTCGCAGCCCTCCCGCACGTCGACATAGGTCTCGTCAAAATTTCCGGTGTACCACGGGTCCGCGATATCGCCCTTCCGCTCCGTGTAGTCCAGGAGCTTATGAATCTTCCCCTCCGGGTCGCCGCCCGCGATGCGGGTCATATTGCGGATATTCCAGGTATCCATCCCGATGAGATAGTCATATTTCTCATAATCCTGCCGCGTCATCTGTACCGCGCGGTGATCCCCGCAGGGAATGCCCACCTCGCGCAGCTTCTGCTGCGTGCCGCGGTGCGGACGATTGCCGATCTCCTCGCGACTCGTGGCGGCGGAGTCGATGTAGAAATCGTCGGCGAGGTCGCGCTGGTCGACAAGGTACTGCATGACGTATTGAGCCATGGTGCTACGGCAGATATTGCCATGACAGGTAAATTGTATTTTTATTTTGTTATCCACTCTGCTTTTCCTCTTTTACGCTGCCGCATTGGCGTTTATTGTTTCTATAACCTTCCTGATCCCCATCCATACCTTTAGATCAGTAAATATCTCTACCACGCTTCCCTGATCCGTGAACGGAGATTCCTGGAGCACAGAAAGGTCCTTCATCATTCCATTATGAACGATATATTCCACGATTTGATTTACGAAGTAAATCTGTCTGCTGTCCAGGCTTGTATTTGTCAGGTATTCCGAAAATGCTTCCTTAGCGGCATTCATATCGAGTCCTACGATTTCGCGGACAAATTCTCCAAGTGGTTTTGTACCAATTTCATGTTCATAATCCTGTCTGGTTCCAACTTCCTTCCACAGAATTGCTTCTAATGTTTCAACGTCTGTCTCGGTCAATGGCTGATTCGTCTTAAGCTTTGCAATGGCAATGTTATCCTGGTGTTGTCGAATATAGTACTCTGCCTTTGCTTTGTAATTCTTCAGCTCATCATTTTCCAGTTCAGATTCCTTCCATTCAACGGAAAGCAGCTCATCTGAAAAATTAGTCTCATATATGACTTTACCACGTGGAAGATATTTCATCAGATCACGAAGCTTTTCTCTGATTTCTTCAAACTCGTTAATTCCCGCATTATCTACATAATCCGTATTCAGGATCTTATGAATCAACTCTGACTGTGCCTGGATCTCCGGTATATTTGCAATACTTGCTATTCCCGCAACTTTCTTATGCAGATCGGAACGAGCCCTTGTATATTTCTTTCCTATCAGATATGCCAGTTCGATTCCATACATAAGAGCATCAAATCGAACCGCGCTTGCTTCATCTCCATCCGGAAGAATCAGTGGTGCAACCTCTTCCCGCACAATCAAAGTATCTTCATAGGTGAGTCCCTGATAATTTGCCTCTGTCGCATACAAATCCACATATTTCAAATGCTGACGAACTGCAAAGTTATCCCTTGGTAATTCCTGTACCTTTTCGCTCATCTGCTTTACCAGAGCCTTACGATAAGCAATCAATCTCTGGGTCTGATAATCGATGTCCTGAAGCTTATATGAGATTTCGAACTTCAGATTAAAGATAGCTCCCTGAAGCGCAATCATATTTGCAGTTGCTTTGCCTTTATTCATTCGGAAGAACTCAAAATTACCGCAGAAATCAAATATATAAAACTTCTGCTTATCCTCACCGTCAAGAAGTCCGGGGCAAAGTCTTGTTCCACGGCCGATCATCTGCCAGAATTTCGCCTTACTCATAACCTTCTTAAAGAACACAAGATTCAATACTTCCGGTACATCAATTCCTGTATCCAGCATATCTACAGAAATTGCAATCTGCGGCATCTTCTTAGGGTCAGAGAACTCATCAAGAGCACTCTGCGCATAAGTCATGTAATTATCGATTACCTTTGCAAAGCCTGGAAGATGTGGATACTCTTTATGGAATACTTCCAGTATTTTTTCAGCATGATCGTGGTTCCTGGCAAATATGATGGTCTTTCCAAGTTTCTGCCCATAATCAATTTTGATACCATCCATCATCAGTGTATTTAATACCTGCTTTATAGTATCCTCATTAAAGATCCAGGTATTTAATGCAGATGATCCGATAGCCTCCGGCAAATTGCCATGCTCATCCTCGAAAGTTTCCTCATATGCTTCCTTATCCTCATCGGACAATTCATCGTACACGATTCCCTGCTCGATGAATTTCAGTCTGGATTCTACTGATACATAGTCTACAAGGTAGCCATCCTTTACCGCCTGTGCCAGGTCATATCCGTATGTTGGCACTCCATTCTCCAGTTCAAATACTTCATAAGTATTCTTATCGATTTCATCCTTTGGGGTTGCGGTAAGCCCTACTAACGGAGCATCAAAATATGTAAAAATATCTTTGTATTTATTGTAGATGGATCTATGCGCTTCATCACAAATAACCAGATCAAAATGTCCACTGGTAAATAACTTTCCTTCATCGTCACCGACCGTATCAATACAGTTCATCATGGTCTGATAAGTTGAGAAAATGCAGTGTGCATTATAATTACCCTTCTCTTCCACCAGATTCGAGCAAGATAGATTCGGCAACATATTTACAAAGCTTCGCTTTGCCTGTGTTACCAATGAATTTCTGTCTGCAAGGAACAAGATATTTTTCACCCATCCTGCCTTTAACAAGCAGTCACACAGGGCAATCACCGTTCTTGTCTTTCCAGAACCTGTTGCCATAACCAATAAGGCTTTTCTGCGATTCTTCTCATCGAAGCTGTTACATACTGCCTTAATGGCAGCTTCCTGATAATAACGCCCTGCAATATTTTTGTCTACCACAACGTGTCTAAGACTTGTCCTCATAGTCAATAAATTGAACCACTTCTCCAAGTCTCTCTTTGAATAAATAACGGAACATTTTCTTTCAGGATATTGTCCATCAATAATATGCGTTTCAAATCCATTCGTAAGGAAAATCACCGGTCTTCTTTTATATTTTTGTTCTAATATATCTGCATAGAGCTTTGCCTGCTGTCTGCCCTTCGCTACATCCACACAGGTCCTCTTCGCCTCAATCACGGCCAGCGGTCTGTGCATATCATCATATAAAACATAATCAGCATATCCAACTTCTGACTTATTAGGCATGCCTGGAAGTTCTACTTCATTGATCCAGTCCTTGCCCTCTGTCCAGCCTGCATCAGTGAGCATGGAATCTATGTAAAGCTTTCTTGTTTTATATTCTGTCAGATCAAGCGGCTTCGGCACATAAGTCTGTTGCTGTTCCTGTCTACGAGCTGACAGTTCTTCCTTAAGAGACGCATTCTCTGCCATCAGTTTTTGCAGATCAAGTTCCTGCCTGGCTGATTTTTCCTGCTCTTTCGCCAGCTCTTCTTTCGTTGCATTAGCAGCCTCTTTTGAAGCCTTTGCACTCTCTATGCGCTCCGTTATCAGTCCTTGATTAAATGTTCTCTCTTCATACTGATCCGCGTAACAATAAGCAATATAGTCCAAATAAATAAAAAGATTCTCCAGGCAAAGCATCGCTTCATCCCGGCCTAACTTCTTATTACTGTGAGCCACATTATTTCCGCATCTGCGAATGTAATCCATCCGCTTCCAAAGGTCTGGTCCTACGATTTGTCTATAATCCTCTGCATTCATCAGGCTATGAAGATTATCCTGGTAAGGCATCTCCAGTTCCTTATCAACGGAATACATCCACTTTACAGCAAATTCCATTGCTCTGCGACTATTGATAATACTGGCTTCCGGATCCAGAAGAATGATCTTTTCTGCTGATATTGCAACAGATGCAAAAGAAGAAAACTTAGATTCATTCTTCAAATAATCAAAATTCGTTACCAACACATTCACCTCCTCAAAAAGTAATCTTGTTTCTTCTTATTCCTCTTCAACTCGTTTTATATATCGTCGATTCCGATTATTCCCAAGAGCCTCTATCTTTCCAGTCTTAACCAGCGCTTGGATTATTGTCTTCACTCTTGATTGTTTCAACTCTAACAACGTACAAAAATCCTCCAGTTTATACTCTTCTCCGCTATTCATATAACCCAAAATAGTTTCCTGCTGAATCCGCATTTTTTTTGACACTTTTAATTCACTGGGATTTATCGCCGCTCTTTTATCGCCGCTCTTTTTCACCGTCTGTTTTTTAAATTCAAGCGTCAAAATTGTACGATCTGGGTCAAACTGCTCCTCAATCATCGGCTCCACCCAACCCTCATCTTTCCAGGTATTAATAATATTAGGCACACCGCTTCCAGAACGTTCTCCAACGTTTATAAGGTTAAACATCTTCAACAGAGTTTTATTCCGTGGGTCAGAAACTCCGCCCATCATCATCTGTGTCTTTCCTGTTCTAATATAGCCAGGATTCTCAAAGTTTCGATTTGTCGGT
>JAJPXQ010000069.1 GCA_021205385.1 Lachnospiraceae bacterium
GGCTTCACCCGGCGGTGGGAAATCATTGCGGGATACTTGACGCTGTTCTCAAAATAAATTATAATATTTTTTATTATGGCATGAGGTAAGTTTTGTGCCTTATTTGGGGAAGATATAGAATGATAAAGAGTATGACAGGCTTTGGCCGCTGTGAAATATCAGAGGGCGAGCGGAAGATCACAGTGGAGATGAAGTCCGTAAACCACCGTTATCTGGATGTGGCGATCAAGATGCCGAAAAAGCTGAATTTCTTTGAATCGGCGATTCGCATGATCCTGAAGGAGTACATTTCCAGAGGTAAGGTGGATGTTTTTGTTTCCTATGAAGACATGGGAAAGAAAGGCTCTGCGTTGTCCTACAATGCGTCAATTGCCGCGCAGTATATGCAGTATTTCGGACAGATGGGGCAGGAGTTCGGACTGGAAAATGATATCCGTGTTTCCGACCTGGCCCGTTTTCCGGAGGTGCTGACGATTGGCGAGCAGCAGGAGGATGAAGAGGAGATCTGGCATCTGCTGGAACAGGCATTGCGCGGCGCCTGTGAGCGTTTCGTGGAGACACGCGAGCGGGAGGGCGATGCGCTGCGGGCAGATCTGATCGGCAAGCTGGATGAGATGCTTGTTCTCGTGGCGCAGATCGAGGAGCGATCGCCGGATATCGTGCGGGAGTACCGGCAGAAGCTTACAGATAAGGTGGAGGAGCTTCTGGGTGACACGCAGATAGAGGAGAGCCGGATTCTTACAGAGGTAACGCTTTTTGCTGACAAGATCTGTGTCGATGAGGAGATTGTGCGGCTGAGAAGTCACATTGAGTCCATGAAGGCGGCGCTGGAGGCTGGCGGAGAGATCGGCCGCAGGCTGGATTTCATCGCGCAGGAGATGAACCGCGAGGCGAATACGACACTGTCGAAGGCAAATGATCTGAAGCTTTCCGACTGTGCAATAGATCTGAAGACCGGGATCGAGAAAGTAAGAGAACAGATACAGAACATCGAGTAGATACGGCACACAGGAAGGGCAGACAGAGTATGGACAGAGAAGGGATTTTGATTATTGTTTCCGGTTTCTCAGGAGCGGGCAAGGGGACGATCATGAAGGAACTGACTGCCCGCTGCGAGCAGTATGCGCTGTCTGTGTCGGCGACGACCCGCCAGCCGCGCCCCGGCGAGGTGGAGGGCAGGGAGTATTTCTTCCGGACGCGGGAGCAGTTTGAACAGATGATTGCGAACGACGAGCTCATAGAATACGCCTGTTATGTCAATAATTACTATGGGACGCCGAGGACTTATGTGGAGGAGCAGCTTGCCAGGGGACGCGATGTGATTCTGGAGATCGAGATCCAGGGCGCGCGCAAGGTGAAAAAGCAATATCCCAATGCGGTGCTTCTCTTTGTCATGACAAAGGATATCCCGACTCTGATGGAGCGTCTGACCGGACGGGGGACGGAGTCGCCGGAGGTGATTGCAGAACGTCTGCGCAGAGCTGCCGCGGAGGCGGAAGGGATTGAAGAGTACGATTATCTGATTGTAAACGATGATCTGAAGGTCTGCGTGGAGCAGGTGCACGCGATCATCGAGAGCGAACACGAAAAGGTCGTTCACAACAGAGAAAAAATAGCCCGGATACGGGCAGATCTTGAGGAATTGGTGAAAGGAGAATAATTATGTTACATCCGTCTTATTCAGACTTAATGAAAACGATCAACGGTGAGAGTGAGGGCGATACGCCGGTGGTGAACAGCCGTTATTCGATCGTCCTGGCTACCGCAAAAAGGGCCAGGCAGCTCGTCGCGGGCGAGGAGGCCTTCGTGGACAGCCGCGGCAAAAAGCCGCTCTCCGTTGCCGTCGAGGAGATGGAAAAGGGTTTTGTGACAATCGAACCGGAGCGCGCCGAAGAAAGTGAGGACGTGGTACCGGAGATTGAAGATGCTGCAGATACTGCCGGAGAGGAGACAGAGAAATTATCATAATACGATGGGAGACGTAGCATGATAGTGAAAGAAGGCAGGAGCGTATTTAAGGGGGTCGCGATCGGCAGGATCTTTGTCTACAGGAGAGTTCAGAAGGCTGTCAGCAGGGAGCAGATTGAAGATACTGCCGCGGAGCTTCAGCGTTATGAGGCTGCGAAGGGGAAAGCGCTTGAGCAGTTGAAGGGCCTTTATGAAAAGGCACTCAGAGAGATCGGCCAGGAAGAGGCGATGATCTTTGACGTCCATCAGATGCTGCTGGACGATCCGGATTTTAATGATTCCGTTCATGACATTATTGAAAATGAGAGGATGAACGCCGAGTATGCGGTCTTCATGACCTGTGAGCAGCTTGCTGCGACGTTCCTGAACATGGACGATGAATACATGAGAGGACGTGCAGCGGATGTGAAGGATATTTCCGGGCGTGTGATCTCGATTCTGAACGGCACGCAGATGAGCCCGGAGGCGATGCCGGAGCCAGTCATTATTCTGGCGGAGGATCTGGCACCGAGTGAGACGGTACAGTTCGACAAGTCCAGACTTCTGTCGATTGTGACGCAGAAGGGCTCTGCAAATTCTCACACGGCAATTCTTGCCAGGACGATGAATATTCCCTCGCTTGTGATGACGGATATTGAGCCGGATCTTGCGTATCATGGCAGGAAAGCGATCGTGGACGGCTTCGCGGGACTGATTTACATTGATCCCGACGAGGAGACCATGGCGAAGATGATAGAGAAGAAGGGCAGGACTGACGCGCAGCGCGCCCTGCTTCAGGAGATGAAGGGCAAAGAGACCGTCACAAAAGACGGAAAGCATATTCGTCTTTACTCCAACATCGGCAGTGTACAGGATGTGGACGCCGTTCTGGAAAATGATTCCGAGGGCATTGGGCTGTTTCGCAGCGAATTTCTTTATCTGGGCTGTGACGATTACCCGGGGGAAGAGCTGCAGTTTGAGGCTTACAGGACTGTATTGTCCCGTATGGGCGGCAGGAAAGTCATCATCCGCACGCTGGATATCGGTGCGGACAAGCAGATTGACTATTTTGATCTGCCGAAGGAGGAAAATCCGGCGCTTGGCTTCCGCGCGATCCGCATTTGCCTGACGCGGGAGGATGTCTTCCGGACGCAGCTGCGCGCGCTGCTCAGAGCCTCTGTCTACGGTACGCTGGGGATCATGTTTCCGATGATTATTTCCGTGAAGGAGATCATCCGGATCAGGAAGATCGTGGAAGAGGTGCGGCTCGGACTGGAGAGAGAGAACATTCCGGTGGGCGATTTCGAGCTTGGTATCATGATTGAGACCCCGGCAGCGGCGATTATCAGCGATCAGCTGGCGCCGCTTGTGGATTTCTTCAGTATTGGTTCGAACGACCTGACGCAGTACACGCTGGCGATCGACCGGCAGAATCCGTCGTTGGACGCATTCTTCGATCCGCATCATGAGGCGGTCCTGCGCCTGATTCAGCTGACCTGTGAGAACGCGCACAGACACGGCGCCTGGTGCGGCATCTGCGGCGAGCTTGGCGCTGACATGGAACTGACGGCAAAATTTATACAGATGGGAATTGATGAGCTTTCCGTATCCCCGGGCTGCACGCTTGAGCTTCGGAAACGTATTCGCGAGTGTTAGGCATTTATTTCAAATCTTTTAAAAGGAGCTGAAAGTAATGAAATCATTTACCTATACTGTACAGGATGAGCTTGGAATTCACGCAAGACCGGCCGGACTTCTGGCAAAGACTGCCGGCGCCTACAAGAGCGTTGTCATGATTGACAATGGGACAAAGAAAGCGGACGCGAAGAGACTGATGGCGATCATGAGTATGGGAGTGAAAAAGGGCACTACGGTTGCGGTCACGGTCGAGGGGGAAGACGAGGATGCCGCGGCGGCAGCGATCGAGGAATTTTTCAGAACAAATTTTTGACCGGAAGGAGGGCCGGGGCGGGAAGCTTCCCCGGCTCTTTTCTATTGATAGCGGAGGTGGAATAAGTGGCTAAGATAGAGGAATTGACGGCATATGAGCTGATACAGAAAAAGGAGGCACCGGAGATCAATTCAGTGGCGTATCTTCTGCGGCACAAAAAGAGCGGAGCCCGGGTCTTACTTCTGTCCAATGAAGATGAAAATAAAGTGTTCAGCATTGCATTTCGTACGCCTCCGTCGGACAGCACGGGCGTGCCGCATATTCTGGAGCATACGGTGCTCTGCGGCTCCCGGGATTTTCCGGTGAAGGACCCCTTTATTGAGCTTGCGAAGGGCTCGCTCAACACGTTTCTGAATGCGATGACTTATCCGGATAAGACGGTGTTCCCTGTGGCAAGCTGCAACGACCAGGATTTCCAGAACCTGATGCATGTTTACCTGGACGCGGTCTTTTACCCCAATATTTATAAAGAAGAAAAAATATTCCGACAGGAGGGGTGGCACTATGAGCTGGAGTCGGCGGACGCCGAACTCGAACTCAACGGCGTCGTCTATAATGAGATGAAGGGAGCCTTCTCTTCTGTGGAAGATCAGCTGGAGCGGGAGATCATGTCGTCCCTTTATCCGGATACACCCTATTTCCATGAGTCTGGCGGGCATCCGGATCATATCCCGGAGCTGAGCTGGGACGCCTTTCTTGATTTCCATCGGAAATATTACCATCCCTCGAACAGCTATCTCTATCTTTACGGGAACATGGATATGGTGGAGAAGCTTGCGTGGATCGACGAGAACTACCTGTCCCACTATGAGTACAGGGAGGTTGACTCCGGGATCGCGTTGCAGAAGCCTTTTGCCGCGCCGTTGGAGAAATCGGTTCCCTACTCCATTCCGGAGGAGGAATCGCCGGATGGCAAGGCTTACTTAAGCTACAGTGTATCAGCTGGCTCTTCCCTCGATGCGGAGAGCTATATTGCCTTCGAAGTGCTGGACTATGCGCTTCTGTCCGCGCCCGGCGCGCCGCTGAAGCAGGCGCTGCTCGACGCGGGGATAGGGAAGGATGTCTTCGGTCAGTACGACAATGGAACTGCGCAGCTCAGCTTTTCAGTGATCGCGAAACATGCGGACGCTTCACAGAAGGAACAGTTTGTGGAAGTGATCCGGAAGACGCTTTCGGACATTGTGGAGAATGGCTTTGACAGGAAGTCCCTCGAGGCCGGCATCAATTACTATGAATTCCGCTATCGTGAGGCGGATTTTGGCAGCTATCCGAAGGGCCTGATGTATGGCCTTCAGGTGCTGGACAGCTGGATTTACGATGAGGATCAGCCTTTCCTGCACCTGCTCGAACTGGACAGTTTTGCAAAGCTTAAAAGACGTCTGAACGGGCGGTATTTTGAAGAGCTGGTTAAAACCTGGCTTCTGGACAATCCGCATACCGTAATCCTGACGCTGCAGCCAGAGCCGGGGCTCGAGGCGAAGGAGGCCGCCCGGCTGAGGGAGAAGCTGAGAATTTATAAGGATAGCCTGAGCGAAGCAGAACGCGAGGCGCTCGTGAAGGAAACGCATGAGCTGAAAGCCTGGCAGGATGAGGAGGACGCGCCGGAGGAGCTTGCGAAGATTCCGCTGCTCACACGGCAGGACATCCGCAGGGAGGCAAGGCCCTACGTGAACCGGGAGCTTCAGGTGGACGGTTTTACGGTGCTGCATCAGGACATTTTCACGGCGGGTATCAGCTATATTGACCTTTTGTTCGATGCGACGAAGCTTCCGGACGAGCTGTTACCATATCTTGGCCTTCTGAAGTATGTAATCGGCTATGTGGATACTGCGAATTACAGTTATCGGGAGTTATACAATGAGATCAACTGCCATACAGGCGGGATCTCCTACATGACGAACCTCTATACAGACCGGCATGCGTCCGGAAAATACCGGCTCATGTATGAGATACGCACGCGCGTGCTCGTCGAAAATACGGATTTCGCCTTTGCGATGATCCGGGAGATTGTGAAGAGCTCGAAGCTGGATGATTATAAACGTCTGCGGGAGATCCTCGCGGAGGTGAAGTCCCAGACTTATATGGGTCTGGTGTCGGGAGGACACTCTGCCGCGGCGCTGCGTGCACGCTCGAAGTTTTCTGCCGCCGCACGTATCAGTGAGCAGCTGTCAGGCATCAGTTTTTATCAGTTTGTGGAAGCGCTGGACCGTGATTTTGAAAAGCGTAAGGAGGAGCTCGGGGAAAAACTGCGTCTTGTAGCAGATTTTGTGCTGAGACCGGAGAATCTTATCCTCAGCTGTACGTCGCGCGAAGATGGACTGGAAGCAGTGAAAAAGGAAATTCCGGCGCTTCGGGGAGCGCTCACGCGGGAGCCGGTCGCACTGCCGCAGAAGGAGCCGGGAGAGGTGGGAACTCCGGCACTGCGCGAGGGCGTCATGATTCCGTCGACGGTTCAGTATGTGGCGCGCGCAGGGCGCATCAGCCGCTATACAGGCGCATATCATGTTCTGAGAGTGATTCTGAGTTATGAATATCTGTGGAATCAGGTACGGGTGAAAGGCGGCGCGTATGGCTGTATGAGCGGGTTCAGTGTTCACGGCGATGCGTTCCTTGTCTCCTACCGCGATCCGAACCTGCGAAAGACAAACGAAGTCTTCGAAGGGACGGCGGATTATGTCGCGCAGTTTGACGCGGATGAGCGTGAGATGACGAAATATATTATCGGAACGTTCAGCGAGCTGGATACTCCTTTGACGCCGCGCGCTGCGGGCAGCCGTTCCATGACGGCATGGCTCACGCACACGACGTACGAGGATGCACAGAGAACGCGTGACGAGGCGCTGGATGCGCAGCCTGCGGATATCCGCGCGCTGGCGGAAGGAATCCGTCAGCTGCTGGCGGAGGAAAGCCTTTGCGTGGTAGGAAACGCGGAGCGCATTGAGAAGGATAAGGATCTGTTTGACGCTGTTTTCAGTGTCAACGCATAGAGGACAGAGGATGGAAGGACAGAAGAAAACAGGTTTTGCCGCACTGATCGGCAGGCCAAACGTGGGAAAATCGACGCTTATGAACCGGCTGATCGGCCAGAAGATCGCGATCACGTCTCATAAGCCGCAGACAACGAGAAACCGGATTCAGACAGTGTATACCTGCGAGCAGGGACAGATTGTCTTTCTCGATACGCCGGGCATTCACCAGGCAAAGAATAAGCTCGGGGAATATATGGTCGGCGTTGCAGAACGCGCATTGAAAGAGTCGGACGTGGTACTCTGGCTCGTCGAGCCGAACAGTCATATCGGCGCAGGAGAGCAGCGCATTGCAGAGCGGCTGGCGAAAGGAAAGGTTCCGGTCGTGCTCGTCATCAACAAGGTCGACCAGATAAAAAAAGACGAGGTGCTGGGCTTTATCGACGTCTGGAGGAAAGTTCTGGACTTTGCGGATATTGTACCGGTGTCGGCGCTGAAGGGGACGAATACGGATACGCTGATCGAAGTGATTTTCCAATATCTTCCCTATGGGCCGATGTTCTATGATGAAGATACAGTGACAGATCAGCCCCTGCGGCAGATCGCGGCGGAGCTTGTACGCGAGAAAGCGCTGCAGCTTCTGAGCGAGGAGATTCCGCACGGCATTGCGGTGCAGATCGATAAGATGCAGCCGCGTCCGGACGGACGGATCTGGGACGTTGAGGCGACGATCGTCTGTGAGAAGGCGTCTCACAAGGGGATTATCATCGGAAAGGGCGGCGCCATGCTGAAGAAAATCGGCTCCGCGGCGCGCTTTGAGATCGAGCGTCAGCTTGGAGCGAAGGTAAACCTGAAGCTCTGGGTGAAGGTAAAGAAGGACTGGAGAGACTCCGACTTCCTGATGAAAAATTTTGGATATGACCGAAAAGAAGTATAGAGGCCGCCCGCTTCGGAAATTCTAAGAACGCACGGAATGAGGAAGCGAAAGGAAGCGGCGGAAGATGGATCATTGGAGTCAGTTTGTGAATACCGGAGATGTGAGGGAGTATCTGGCTTACCGGGAGCAGACAGATCGGAAGGAAGAGACGGGAGAGAAAAATGAGCGGCGAGAGCTTTACGGTAACGGGAATTGTGTTGTCCGTAAGACCGGCGGGAGACTATGACCGGCTGGTTGTGCTTCTGACGAAGGAGCAGGGGAAGCTTCGCGCTTTCGCAAGGGGCGCGCGCAGGCCGAACAGCCAGCTGCTGGCGCCGACCAATGTGTTTGCGTTCGGACAGTTTCAGCTTCGGGAAGGACGTACGGCCTGCAGCATCGTGCAGGCATCCATATCGAACTACTTCAGCGAGCTGATGACGGATTTTGAGGGTTCCTGTTACGGGCAGTACTTTCTGGAGTTTGCGGATTATTACACCCGTGAAAATGCAGACGCGGAAGATTATCTTCGTCTCGTCTATCAGTCCCTGCGGGCACTGTCGGTCCCTTCCCTGCCAAGGCCGCTTGCGCGCTACATATTTGAGCTGAAGGCGATGGTTTTCAGCGGGGAGTGCCCGCAGTCGCCGGATGTCTTTGAATCCTGGAATCTTGACGCATCCACCCGCTATGCGTTTCAGTATGTGGTCGCCTCGCCGGTGGAGAAGCTTTACACCTTTACGCTCAGCGAGCCGGTGTGTGCGGAATTCGCCCGCGTTGTGACCTGGCTGCGCGAACACTATGTGGAACATCACTTTAAATCGCTGGAAATACTTGAAACTTGTCTTTAAAACGGGTATACTTTGAAAGAGTCCGTGCGGACTTCGAGGAGGAGAGTGCATGAAAATATCATGGAAGATTGCGTGTGCGCTGGCAGCCGTGCTTCTTCTGACGGGCTGTGGCGGCAGTTCTTTTGAACCGTCGGCTTCTTCCCTGTACATACAGAAGGACGGGAGTATTACAGAAGCGATTGTGGAGAGCTTTGCCCAGGATTATTACAGCTTTGATGAATTTGAGTCCATGGTTGAGAAGGAAGTCGAGACATACAATCAGGGCTTTGCGGAGGAGCAGGTATCAATTCAGAGCGTGGAGCTGAAGAACAGCACGATTTATCTTTTGCTGGACTATCCGGATGCGGAGGCCTACAGTACGTACAACGAGATCTACTGTTTTCAGGGAACGATCGAGGAGGCGCTGGCGGAAGGGCTGACTTTCGACATGCTTTTCCGGGACGCTGATTATGAGGATTATGACACGGTCGAGGTGACGGCAAAGAGTTCGAATCAGGTGCTGGTGCTGCGCGATGAGTGTCTTGTACAGACGGAAGGCACGATCAAATATGTCAGCAACAACGTCGAGATTCTGGACAGCCACATGGCGGAGGTCATGCCGATTGACGACGAGAATGAGTACGCTTATATTATTTATTAATATTTATTAATATATAAAAACGAGGAGAGTAATCAGATGGAAAAGACAATGGACAAAATCGTAGCGCTCGCCAAGAACCGCGGCTTCGTATACCCGGGCAGCGAGATCTACGGCGGACTGGCGAACACCTGGGATTACGGAAATCTTGGCGTGGAGCTGAAGAACAATGTGAAGAAGGCCTGGTGGCAGAAGTTCGTGCAGGAAAATCCTTACAATGTGGGTGTGGACTGTGCGATTCTGATGAATCCGCAGACCTGGGTGGCCTCCGGTCATCTCGGCGGCTTCTCTGACCCGCTGATGGACTGCAAGGCCTGCAAGGAGCGTTTCCGCGCGGACAAGCTGATCGAAGATTATATGAGCGAGCAGGGGATTCAGCCGGAAGTGCCGATCGACGGCTGGTCACAGGAGCAGATGAAGACCTATATCGACGAGCACGACATTGTCTGCCCGAGCTGCGGAAAGAAGGACTTCACGGATATCCGCCAGTTCAACCTGATGTTCAAGACCTTCCAGGGAGTCACGGAGGACGCAAAGAATACGGTGTATCTGCGTCCCGAGACCGCACAGGGGATCTTCGTGAATTTCAAAAACGTGCAGCGGACGTCCCGCAAGAAGGTGCCTTTTGGTATCGGCCAGATCGGCAAGTCGTTCCGCAATGAGATTACGCCGGGGAATTTTACATTCCGTACGCGTGAGTTCGAGCAGATGGAGCTTGAGTTCTTCTGCCGTCCTGGCACGGATCTTGAGTGGTTCCAGTACTGGAGAGGCTTCTGCCGTGACTGGCTTCTGAATCTTGGAATCAAGGAAGATGAGATGCGTCTGCGTGACCATTCGCCGGAGGAGCTCTGCTTCTACAGTAAGGGGACGACCGATATCGAGTTCCTGTTCCCCTTCGGCTGGGGCGAACTCTGGGGTATCGCGGACCGCACGGACTATGACCTGACACAGCATCAGACGGTGTCCGGTCAGGATATGAGCTATTTTGATGATGAGCAGAAGGAGAAATATATCCCTTATGTGATCGAGCCTTCCCTGGGCGCGGACCGCGTGGTGCTGGCTTTCCTGTGCTCGGCTTACGATGAGGAAGAGCTGGAGGGCGGCGATATGCGTACTGTCCTTCACTTCCATCCGGCGCTCGCACCGGTGAAGATCGGTGTGCTGCCGCTCTCGAAGAAGCTGAATGAAGGCGCGGAAAAGATTTACGCGCAGCTTTCCAGAAAGTACAACTGTGAGTATGACGACCGCGGCAATATCGGAAAGCGCTATCGCCGTCAGGATGAGATCGGAACGCCGTTCTGCGTGACCTACGACTTCGAATCCGCGGACGATGACTGCGTCACGGTTCGTGATCGCGACACGATGGAGCAGGAGCGCGTGAAGATTGCGGAATTAGACGCATATTTTGAGAAAAAATTTGCGTTTTAATGTCACCATTTTAAATTATTTTCAGGAGGATAAAAGACATGAGCGAATTAAGAGGAGCTATGATTATCGGACAGTCCGGCGGACCGTCCTCAGTGATTAATGCGAGCTGCTACGGCGCGATCAAAGCGGGTCTTGATGCAGATTGCATTACAAAGGTTTATGGCGCAGCGAACGGAATCGTTGGCGTCTTAAACGATCGTCTCTATGTGATGGACGAGGAGGATGCGGAGGAGCTGGCACTTATGAAGTATACGCCGTCATCGGCGCTGGGTTCCTGCCGTTACAAGATCGCGGATCCGGACGAGGATGAGACCGATTATAAGAAGATCCTTGAGATCTTTAAGAAATACGATGTCCGTTATTTCTTCTACAATGGCGGAAACGACTCCATGGACACCTGCAACAAGATCTCCAAATATATGAGAAAAGTCGGCTATGACTGCCGCGTGATGGGCATTCCGAAGACGATCGACAACGACCTCTTTGGCACGGATCACTGCCCGGGCTTCGCCTCCGCGGCGAAATATATCGCGACCTCGCTCGTGGAGGTCTATCAGGATTCTCACGTGTATGACAAGGGTCAGGTGACGATCGTTGAGATTATGGGCCGTCATGCGGGCTGGCTTGCGGGTGCAGCTTCCCTCGCGAAGGTGGCCGGTTATCCGGCAGATCTTATTTATCTCCCGGAGGTCGACTTCAATATGGACGAGTTTATCGAGGATGTGAAGAGTATCTGGGATGCAAATAAGAACGTGATCGTGGCAGTGTCCGAGGGTATCCATTATGCTGACGGCCGTTTTGTGTCTGAGGCGGAGACTTCTGCGACGGACGGCTTCGGCCATGCGCAGCTCGGCGGTCTGGCAGTGAAGCTGGCGGATGTCGTGAAGAATGCGATTCCGGGCGTCAAGGTTCGTCCGATCGAGCTCTCCCTGCTGCAGCGCTGTGCAGAGCACTGTGCTTCCCAGACGGACTCTGACGAGTCCTTCATGGCTGGCCAGACTGCAGTAAAAGAGGCGATCAGCGGCGTGACCGACAAGATGGTCGGCTTCAAGTGCACGCGTGACGCGAGCGGTTATAAGTGTGAGGCGGAACTTCTTGATCTCTCCAGCGTTGCGAACTATGAGAAGAAGGTTCCGGTCGAGTGGATCAACGAGAGAGGAAACAATGTTTCCGACGACTTCATTGATTACGCGCTGCCGCTGATCCAGGGCGAGATTGAGATGAAGAAGGAGAATTCGCTGCCGCGCTTTGTGAAGCTGAAGAAAGTGCTTGCGAAATAAAGCAAAGTCAGATTGACTTTTGTTTCCGGTATGCTATAATATTTTATGTGCGCAGTTGTGTTACGAGGTACACGCTGCGCACGTTTTATTTGGAGCCGCAGGCGGTTCCGAAGCAACAATTACTATGCGGTAGGAGGATTTGAGATGGCAAAATGGGTGTACCTCTTCAAAGAGGGCGATGCAAGCATGCGCAATTTGCTGGGTGGCAAAGGCGCAAATCTGGCAGAGATGACGAATCTGGGACTCCCGATCCCGCAGGGCTTTACAGTGACGACAGAGGCCTGCACGGATTACTATGAGAACGGGAAGAAGATCTCGCGGGAGATCGAGGCGCAGATCAACGCGGCGCTTGTGTTCCTGGAGGGAATGCAGGGCAAGCAGTTCGGTGATAATGAAGATCCGCTTCTGGTTTCGGTGCGCTCCGGCGCGCGGGCATCGATGCCGGGTATGATGGACACAATTCTGAACCTTGGCCTGAATGATGTGTCCGTGGAAGGTTTTGCGAAGAAGACGGGCAATCCGCGCTTTGCTTATGACTCCTACCGTCGTTTTATTCAGATGTATTCGGATGTCGTGATGGAAGTTCCGAAGTCTTTCTTTGAGAAGATCATCGATGAGGTGAAAGAGGCGAAGGGCGTCAAGTACGATATCGAGCTGACTGCGGATGACATGAAGGAACTGATCGCACGCTTCAAGGCTGTTTATAAAGAGGCGAAGCAGGAAGATTTCCCGCAGGATCCGAGGGAGCAGCTGATGGGCGCGATCAAGGCTGTGTTCCGTTCGTGGGACAACCCCCGCGCGATTGTATACCGCCGTATGAACGATATCCCAGGCGACTGGGGCACCGCGGTCAACGTGCAGGCTATGGTCTTCGGAAATATGGGCGAGACCTCCGGTACCGGCGTGGCCTTCACGAGAAATCCGTCTACCGGTGAGAAAGGTATTTATGGAGAATATCTGATCAACGCGCAGGGTGAGGACGTCGTGGCGGGCGTGCGTACGCCGCAGCCGATCACAAAGCTGAAGGAAGACCTGCCGGAGTGCTATGACGAGTTTGTTAAGATCGCAATGAAGCTGGAAAATCATTATCGCGATATGCAGGATATGGAGTTCACGATTCAGGAGGGCAAGCTGTACTTCCTGCAGACCCGTAATGGTAAGAGAACTGCTCCGGCAGCACTGCAGATTGCCTGTGATCTGGTCGATGAAGGCATGATTACGCAGAAAGAGGCTGTGCAGCGCATCGAGGCGAAGTCGCTTGACCAGCTGCTTCATCCGACTTTTGATCCGGAGGCTCTGAAGAAGGGCGAGGTGATCGGTTCCGCACTTCCGGCTTCCCCGGGAGCCGCAGCGGGCAAGGTTTACTTCAACGCGGAAGACGCGAAAGCAGCGCATGAGAGCGGCGAGCGCGTGATTCTCGTCAGACTTGAGACTTCCCCGGAAGACATCGAAGGTATGCATGCGGCACAGGGCATCCTCACCGTACGCGGCGGCATGACGAGCCATGCGGCGGTTGTGGCCCGCGGTATGGGTACCTGCTGTGTATCCGGCTGTGGTGAAATCAAGATCTCGGAGGAAGAAAAATGGTTTGAGCTGGGCGGCTATCATTTCGTTGAGGGTGATTATATTTCTCTGGACGGTACTTCCGGCAATATTTATAAGGGAGACATCCCGACAAAACCGGCGACGATCACCGGCAACTTCAAGAGAATCATGGGCTGGGCGGACAAATTCCGTCGGCTGCAGGTCCGTACAAATGCCGACACGCCGGCCGACACGCTGAACGCGATTCGTCTTGGCGCGGAGGGCATCGGTCTTTGCCGTACCGAGCATATGTTCTTCAATGAGGAGCGCATTCCGAAGATCCGTAAGATGATCCTCTCCGACACGCATGAGGCGCGCGAGGCTGCCCTGATGGAGCTGCTGCCCTATCAGAAGGAGGACTTCAAGGCGATGTACAAGGCGCTGAAGGGCCGTCCGATGACGGTGCGTTATCTCGATCCGCCGCTGCATGAGTTTGTGCCGACCGAGGAAGATGACATTGCCGCGCTCGCGGAGGATATGGGCCTTTCGGTTGACGAGGTTCGCGCGAAGTGCCAGGAGCTTCACGAGTTCAACCCGATGATGGGACACCGTGGCTGCCGTCTGGCTGTTACTTACCCGGAGATTGCCAGAATGCAGACCCGTGCTGTGATCGAGGCTGCGATCGAGACGGAGCGCTCAGAGGGCTTTGACGTCACGCCGGAGATCATGATTCCGCTTGTTGGCGAGCGTAAGGAGCTGAAGTTCGTGAAGCAGGTCGTCGAGGAGACCGCTGAGCTCGTGAAGAAAGAGATGGGCAGCGATATCCAGTATCATATCGGTACGATGATCGAGATTCCGCGTGCGGCGCTGACTGCGGACGAGATCGCGAAGGAGGCGGAATTCTTCTCCTTCGGAACGAACGATCTGACGCAGATGACCTTCGGATTCTCGCGTGATGACTCCGGCAAGTTCCTGGATTCCTACTATAAGGAGAAGATCTATGAGTCTGATCCCTTTGCAAAGCTGGATCAGGAGGGCGTCGGCAAGCTGGTGAAGCTGGCGGCTGATCTCGGACGCAAGACCAGACAGGATATCAAGATGGGTATCTGCGGTGAGCACGGCGGCGACCCGTCGTCTGTGGAGTTCTGCCACAAGGTTGGATTGAACTATGTGAGCTGTTCTCCGTACCGGGTGCCAATCGCGCGTCTTGCAGCCGCGCAGGCAGCGATCAACGAGGAGGAAGCTAACGCATAAAAGCGGTTTGGCTTTATCAGAAATAAAGAGAGGAGGGCGCGTGATGGTCAGACTGAAGATCAAGGTTCAGTTTGTCGCGGACGCGCCCTTTTTCGGTCCAGGCGTCTGTGAGCTGCTGGAGCAGATTGATGAGACCGGGTCGCTGCAGAAGGCCTGTAACGCCATGAATCTCTCCTACAGCAAGGGGAGCCGGATGATACGCGGCCTTGACCGGCATTATGGCCGGCCTATGGTGGAGCGCAGAGTCGGCGGCCCGGATGGAGGCGGTTCGACGCTGACCGAGGAGGGCAGACGTCTGGTAGATACTTACAAAAGAATGCTCGCGGAGGTTGAGCATGATACAGAGAGACTGTATAAAAAATATTTTGAGGAAGGAGATGGACTGCAATGAAACTGATCCGGACGCAGGACGCGGTCGGGCATGTGCTTTGCCATGATATCACGCAGATTATCCGGGGCGTCACAAAGGATGCGGTGTTTCGCAAGGGACATATTGTGACGGAGGAGGATATCCCGGTTCTGCTGAGTGTCGGAAAGGAAAACCTCTATGTCTGGGAGAAGGAAGAGGGTATGCTCCATGAAAATGAGGCGGCGGAGATTCTGCGGAAGATCTGCCAGGGTGAGCATATGCATCCTTCGGATATCAAGGAGGGGAAGATTGAGCTGATCGCCGATGAGGACGGCATCCTGAAGATTGACCGGGAGAAGCTGAAGCGGATCAACTCGCTTGGAGAGATGATGATCGCTACACGGCACGGCGACTTTCCGGTGAAGAAGGGAGATAAGCTGGCCGGGATGCGTGTGATTCCGCTCGTGATCCGCGAGGAGAAAATGAAGGAGGCACAGGAAGTGGTCGGTGAGCAGCCGATCCTCACGATTCTGCCTTATCAGAAGCGGCGTGTTGGTATTGTGGCGACAGGAAGCGAGGTCTACTATCATCGAATTGAGGATACCTTTACACCGGTGATGGTCGAGAAGGTGGAGGAGCTCGGAGCGGAAGTCGGGGCGAAGCGGACCTGTAATGATGATCACGAGATGATCACGGCGGCGATTCTGGAAATGATCGGCGGGGGATGCGACCTGATTCTCTGTACCGGTGGCATGAGCGTCGATCCGGACGATCGGACGCCGCTCGCGATCAGGAATACCGGGGCGGATATCGTCACCTATGGCGCGCCTGTTCTGCCGGGGGCGATGTTCCTGCTTTCTTATTATAAGGAGAATATTCCGATTCTGGGAGTTCCGGGCTGTGCGATGTATTCAAAGAGAACAGTGCTGGACCTGGTCCTGCCGCGCCTGATGTGCGGCGAGCGGCTGTGCGCGGAAGATCTCAACCGTCTGGGAGAGGGCGGGCTTTGTCTGAACTGTAAGCCCTGCACCTTCCCGAACTGTGGATTTGGAAAAGGAGTCTGAATGGGATGACGGAGCTGTATCGAATGCTCTCGGAACAGGATTCCAATCGGCGAAGTGTAGTGCTGACCGTGCTGGAAGAGCCATATCTGGGGGAGAAAGCCCTGCTGTGTGAGGGAAAGCTTCTCTGTTGTTCTGATCCGGAAGGGCTGCTTGCGCGTCAAAATCTGGAATTTATGCAGACAGAAGCGTGTGGTGTGATCGAGCTGGAAGGGAAAGCGGTTTTCTGCGAGCCTGTCGGACGGGAGAAGACACTTGCAGTCTGCGGAGGCGGTCATGTGTCAGCCGCAGTGGTTCGCCTGGGAAAGATGACCGGGTTTCACACGATTGTATTTGAGGACAGGCCGAAATTCGCGGACAACGTGAGGCTGGCCGGAGCTGACGAGGTGTACTGCGAGCCTTTTGAGACCGGACTGGACCGGATCGATGGAAGTACAGATACGTACTTTGTGATAGCAACCCGCGGTCATCGCTATGACCATGTCTGCCTGCGGAAAATTGCAGAGAAAGACCACGCTTACATTGGCATGATCGGGAGCAGGCGCCGGGTGGCGATGCTGAAGCGGACATTGGAGGAAGAAGGTGTGAACCGGCAGGTTCTGGATGGGCTGCATGCGCCGATCGGCCTTGCCATCAACGCGGAGACGCCGGCGGAGATCGCTGTTTCGATCATGGCGGAGATTATCTCGGAAAAAAACGGTAAAAACCGGGCGGGAGAATATCCGCGGGAGCTGATGCACGCGCTGCTCGATGAAGGGACGGAGCGTGGCAGAAAGGTGCTTGCGACGATTGTGAGACGGAAAGGTTCTGCACCGCGCGAGATCGGGACAAAAATGCTGATCTATGAGGACGGCACGACGGTCGGAACGATTGGCGGAGGCTGCGCGGAGGCGGAGATTTTCAGCCAGGCCCGTTACCTTCTGACAGTGGGTGAGACGGGTGCACGCATCTGTCACGTCGACATGACGACTGAGAACGTAGAGGATGAGGGCATGGTCTGCGGGGGCAGGGTTGACATCCTGCTGGAGGTGGTGTAAAGTATGAGTAAGTTTACACATTTCGATGGAAATGGCAGTGCAATTATGGTGGATGTCAGTGCGAAAGCGGACACGGTAAGAGAGGCAGTTGCCTGCGGCAGAATCCATATGAGTCCGGAGTGCTATGAGAAGGTAAAGGCCGGTGCGATGTCGAAAGGCGATGTTCTCGGGGTCGCGCGGATCGCAGGGATCATGGGAGCAAAGAAGACTTCTGAGTTGATTCCGCTCTGTCACATCGTGAAGCTCACGGGAGTTACCATTGATTTTGAACTGCTGGATGACAGCTGTGAGATTGAGGCGCGGTGTACGGCACGGACCGTTGATAAGACCGGTGTCGAGATGGAGGCGCTGACCGGTGTGCAGATCGCTCTGCTCACGATCTATGATATGTGTAAGGCTGTGGACAGGGGAATGCAGATGAACGGTGTCCGGCTGCTTGAAAAGTCCGGCGGCAAAAGCGGTGTGTATAAAGCGCCTGTATGATGCAGGGAATTACGGATTCTTCGGAGTTCGTTTTTCTGTCGAAGCGTTCACTTTTTAAAAAGGCAACGCTCCGATGATAAATATTTATCAAGAAAAGGAGAGAGAGTATGAAAAAGAGAGTATTGGCAGTTTTGCTGGCAGCGACGATGGCTTTTGGCCTTATGGCCTGCGGCAGCAGTTCTTCGTCGAGCAGCAGCGAGGCGGAGGAGACGACGGAGGAAGAGGCAGTGGAAGAAGAGGAAGCCGCTGTGGAGGAAACGGAGGCTGAGGAGGCCGAAGCGGAGGAAGAGACTGCGGACGTCTTCGAGGAGACCGAGATCCAGGTTTTCATCGCGGCCAGCCTGAATACAGTGATGCAGGAGATCGTCAGCATGTACAACGAGATCCAGCCGAACGTGACGGTTACGCTGAACGCAGACAGCTCCGGTACGCTGCTCACACAGATTGAGGAAGGCTACGAGTGTGATATCTTCTTCTCCGCGGCGCAGAAGCAGATGAATACGCTTGAGGAGGACGGCCTGATCGTCGAAGGCACGAGGGCCGATGTGCTGAACAACCAGGTGGTTGTGATCACCTATGCGGGTTCTGAGACGAGCGTTACCGGCCTTGATAATATCGGCGACGCGGAGAGCATCGCGCTTGCGGACGGCAGCGTGCCGGTCGGCAAATATACACGTGAGGCGCTGATCAGCACAGGCGTGCTCGACGGTTCCAAGGAAGCGTCTGAATACACGACGGAGGAAGTCTCCGAGGCGCTCGGCGGCGTGGAGATCAGTGAGCAGAGCAACGTCAGCAAGGTGCTCGAGGCAGTGAAGGAGGCGTCCTGCGAGGTCGGAACGACTTATTATTCCGATACCTATGGCTATGAGGATGCTGTAGAGATCCTTGAGGTGATCAGCTATGACCTGACCGGAGATGTCATCTATCCGATCTGCCAGGTACAGAACGACGAGGCGGATGACCTCCAGACGGAGGCGGCCGCGGACTTCCTTGCCTACATCCTGTCGGATGAGGTGAAGGATGTGCTCGACAGCTACTACTTCGATACGGATCTGTAAAGCAGACAGAGGCGAAAGAGGCTGGCGTGGGGAAGGATGTTTCTCATGCCAGCCTTTCCATGGATAAAGGGGAGGAATGCTGATATGGAAGAGATCATGGAGATTCTGCAAAATCTGAACTGGAGTCCGCTGTTCATTTCGCTGAAGACGGGGGTCGTGGCGACGATTATCTCCTTCTTCCTCGGTATCTTTGCAGCACGCAAGGTGCTGAAGGCAGGGCCGAGGCTGAAAGCGGTCGCAGACGGCATTCTGACTTTACCGATGGTATTGCCGCCCACCGTGATGGGTTTTTTCCTGTTGCTTCTGTTCAGCCGCAGACGCCCCTTAGGCATTTTCCTGTATGACAACTTCAATATCAAGATCGTGCAGTCCTGGACAGGCTGTATCATCGCGGCGACCGTGATTGCCTTTCCGCTGATGTACCGCAACGCGCGCGCGGCCTTCGAGCAGGTGGATGTGAACCTGATCTACGCGGGGCGTACGCTGGGCATGAGCGATACCGCTATTTTCTGGAAGGTGACGGTGCCGACCGCGGGTCCTGGCGTTGTCTCAGG
Source organism: Lachnospiraceae bacterium (assembly GCA_021205385.1). GTDB lineage: Bacteria > Bacillota > Clostridia > Lachnospirales > Lachnospiraceae > Hominiventricola. Next base: position 19,291 of record JAJPXQ010000069.1, read on the forward strand.
TACAATCCTGACCTTCGCGCGTGCGCTCGGCGAGTACGGAGCGACCTCGATGCTGGCCGGCAATATACCGGGCAAGACCAGTACGATCTCGCAGAAGATTGCCATGGTTATCCAGGATGGAGACTATGCGACCGCGGGGGTGTGGGTCGTGATTGTCATGCTCATCGCCTTCGTGATTATCTTCCTGATGAATCTGGTCACGGGCGGGAATATGAAGAATATTAAACAGTGGTAGGAAAGCGGGGAAGGTACATAGATGGCAATCAAGGCGGATATTAAAAAGAAGCTGGGTGACTTTTCCCTGCATGTAAAACTGGAGAGCGACTGTCGGCGGATCGGGATTTTAGGCGCCTCCGGCTGCGGCAAGAGCATGACGCTCAAGTGTATCGCGGGCATCGAGAAGCCGGACGAGGGGCAGATCGTGATCGACGGACGCACGATGTATGACTCGGCCACGAAATGCAACTGGAAGCCGCAGAAACGGAATGTGGGCTATCTCTTCCAGAATTACGCGCTGTTCCCGACGATGAGCGTGAAGGCGAACATTGCCGCAGGATTAAAGTGCGGCAGGGAGGAGAAGGCGGAAAAAGTGGAGCGGATGCTGCACCGTTTTCAGCTGGACGGTCTCGGGGACCGGCTACCCGGCGAGCTCTCAGGCGGTCAACAGCAGCGGGTGGCGCTTGCGCGCATCATGGTCTATGAGCCTGATGTGATTATGCTCGATGAGCCTTTCTCGGCGCTGGACGCTTTTCTGAAGGAGCGGCTGCAGCAGCAGATGCAGGAGCTGCTCGCGGAATATGAAGGGAACGTTATCCTTGTCTCTCACAGCAGGGATGAGATCTATCAGCTCTGCGAGGAACTGTTGATCATGGATCAGGGCAAGGATATCTGTTATGGAAAGACGAAAGAGATTTTCGCAAACCCGGAGCACAAGGAGGCCGCGCGACTGACCGGCTGTAAGAACCTTGTGCCGGTCGTGAGACTTGACGCGCATACGCTGGAGATCCCGCAGTGGGGGACGACCCTTTCCCTGGAGCGTGAGATTTCGGCGGATATCTCTTATATCGGGCTGCGTGCCCATGACTTTGTCCCGGTCTGGGAGGAGGAGCGTCCGGTGAACAGTATCGCCGTGCAGGTGAACAGTATCGCCCGGCTGCAGTTTGAACATAAATATTTCCTGGCGGCGCAGCAGGAGAGCGCGGAGGAGATCTGCTGGTTCGTGCAGCGGAATGAATGGCCGCTCTATGAGGAGAAAGGCCTGCCGCACTGGCTTATCATACCGGAGGAGAAGCTGTTATTGTTGAGGGACTAATCGATATCGTTTAAAGCATGCAGGGCAGATGCGGTGAATTAAGCATCTGCCCTGCAATTTTTTATTAATGTCCGAGACGCTCGCGCAGAGAATCTTCTGCTTTCGTCACTTCTGTGTCCAGGGCTCTCTGGCGCAGATGCTCCAGGTGTTCCAAGTGGTAGATTTTCTGTTCATTCTGCCATTCTTCATTAAAAGATCCGGATTTGATCGAATCATAGGAATCCTTCAGAAAACTGCGGATCATGCTGCTGTCGATTTCCTCGAAACGTTTCAACTGCGCGTACTGAGCAGTGTGAGAGTGTAGACACAACTGCCGGAACAGACCGCGTTCTGCTGCCTGCTCCCAGAGGAAAGCCATTTCCTTGGACAGATAGGCTTCTGTAAGAACAGCCTCTTCCGAATGTCCCATCTCCACTTCCAGCTTGAATGCTTCTGCAAATACCTTATATATCAGAGGCATCACACCAAGTTCGGTCATCAGGTCGAGGAAGGTTTCGTCATCAATTTTCCCTTCGATTGCGCCCTTTTTGGTGGCGCCGATCGCCTTGCAGATGGCTTTTCCATATTCGAGTGCCATGCCGCTCGCATCCTGGGCGACCGCTACAAATGCAGGATAGCCTTCGCCGCTCAGATACATCTCGCGGACGCCCTGACCGAGCATTCTCGGGGCGGCCATAACCACGTCGGAATCTGCAGGAAGTTCAATATTGTGAAAGGTCAGGTTGTATCCGGACGCAAAGTTTAAAATGACACCTTTTTTGAAATAAGGTTTCATCTGCATGTTGTAGATCTCCGGGCAGGCCTCATCCGGGAGAAGTACAAAAATGATGTCTGCCTGACTGACCGCTTCTTCAATGGAGCAGACGTGGAAGCCGTCAGTCTTTGCCTGCTCATAGGATTCATCCCGCCGGTTTCCGATGACGATGTTTGTCACTCCGGAATCACGCATATTCAGCGCCTGTGAGCGTCCCTGATTTCCATATCCCAGGATTGCAATGCATTTGTCCTTTACCAGATTCAGATCTGCATCCTGGTCGTAGTAAATTTTTGCCATACTGTTCTCTCCTTCCTAAAATAAATGATTGTTTTGATTCGGCCAAATCCGGATTGTATTGTCAGAAAGTATATTGCTCCTCTGACTGAAAATATTGTATAATAAAAAGAAAAAGAACTCTATTACAGCAGAGACAAAAAATGTTCTGAAAACGACATTCAGGGGAAAAGATATGGTTACAGAATTGCTGCTGATGCAGCTGGCGCACGATCAGAAAAAAAGACAGACTCACGACAGTCCGCATTTTCCATGCAGCGCCTATTTTACGAACTGGCATGTACATGAAATCGAGGGCGTGCCATGGCACTGGCATGATGAACTGGAATTTCTGATTGTGAAAGAAGGAAGTGTGCAGGTATTCTGGGGTAATCAGGAACATTTCCTGCAGGAGGGGGATGGTTTTTTCTGCAACAGCCGCTGCCTGCATCAGATTCGAATAGGAAAATGTGAACACTGCTCGACCAATTCCATGGTGTTTGACGCAAATCTGATTTCCGGTGGCCCAGGTACTGTATATGATGAAAAATATATTCATCCGCTGGTTTCTTCTACGGCTTTTTTGGGTACGGCTCTGTTTTCGAAGGTGAGAGAACAGCAGCAGGTACTTGCGCATATTCAGGCTGCGCATGATAGTTGCCGTGAAGAGCAGGTCGGCTATGAGTATGATGTCCGCTATCATCTTTCCAGGGCGTTGCTGGCAATTTTTATGGAAAACAGGGAATGTCTGTCCAGCGGCGCGGCAGATGGACAGATGGGGCGTGTGCGGGATATGCTTGCCTATGTTCATGAAAACTATGCATCTCCCATTACGGTAGCAGAATTGTCCCGGGCAGCAAATATCTGTGAGAGAGAATGTCAGAGGTGTTTTCGAAACATCCTCCGCCAGTCCCCTATGGAGTATGTGCAGCAATATCGGATTCAGATCGCGGGCAAGTTGCTTCTTGAGACAAAGAAGTCCGTTCTCGAAACCGGCCTTGCAGCAGGTTTTTCCAACCCAAGTCATTTCTGTAAGATATTCAGAAAATACATGGGTTGTTCTCCCACCGCTTTTCGAAAAAGGAACGGCTCTTTCAACGATTGAAAGGACGGAACCGAAATGTTATAATATCCGGGAATGCAAATTATGGGAAGTCCAGGAGAAAGTTATGAACAGAGAAAAGCAGCTCATCATTGTCAGGGGTGGCGGAGACATCGCCACGGGGACGATTCACCGATTGCACCGCTGCGGTTATCCTGTCATCGTGCTCGAGACGAGCAGTCCGTCGGCGATTCGGCGCAGGGTGGCTTTCTGCGAGGCGGTGTATGACGGGCTGAGCGAGATCGAGGGCGTCGTGTGCAGAAAGGCATCTGACTATACGGAGGTACAGGAGATTCTTTCCCAGGGGGAAATTCCGATCCTTGTGGATGCCTCCTGCAGGATTCTTGAAGAGGTGCGTCCCTGGGCGCTGGTCGATGCAATCCTTGCGAAGCGCAATCTTGGCACGTCGAGAGCGATGGCGGATAAGACGATCGGCCTTGGCCCCGGTTTTACGGCAGGTGAGGATGTCGACCTTGTGGTCGAGACGATGCGCGGTCATGATCTGGGACGCGTGATCGAAGCAGGCAGCGCCCAGCCGAATACCGGCACGCCGGGAATTATCGCGGGTTATGGAAAGGAACGGGTGATCCACTCTCCTGCGGTAGGTACTTTCCGGAGATATGCCGAGATCGGCGATCTCGTGAAAAAGGGGCAGGTGATCGCCATCGTGGAGACGGAGCAGGGCAGCGTGGAGGTGCGCGCGTCGCTCACCGGTCTGCTGCGCGGTATCATCCGGGATCAGTATCCGGTGACAAAGGGCTTCAAGATCGCGGACATCGACCCGCGGGAGAGTGAGTACAGGAATTGCTTCACGATCTCGGATAAGGCGCGCTGTATCGGCGGTTCGGTCCTTGAGGCGCTTCTGTATCTGGAGCAGAGACAGGGGTATTAGTATATGAAACTTGCAATGATCTATATGGCGTCCGGATTCGGACGCCGTTTTGGCTCCAATAAGCTCCTGGTTCCGCTGGAGGGACAGCCGCTGTACCAGCATGGACTCCGGCACCTCCTGGAAGCAGCGGGGCGCCTGGAGGCTTCCGGGGGCTTTCAGACGAGTGTGATCGTGGCCTCACAGTATGAGGAGATTCTGGAGTATGCCCGCTCGCTGGGGGCAGGAACTGTCCATAATCCCTACAGTGCGGAGGGCATCACCGCGTCCATCCGGCTGGGGACAAAAGGCGCGCCTGCGGACACAGAGCTTTATCTCTATTTCGTCGCGGATCAGCCATATCTTTCCGCGGAGAGTGTTGTACGTCTTGTGGAAGGCTTTGTGGCGAGCGGCTGCGGTATCGGGAGTGTGAAAAAGGGGAGTCCCTGTATCTTTGCAGCGAAGTACCGGGAGGAGCTGTTGGCGCTCACAGGAGATCGCGGCGGAAGACAGATCATCCGGCGTCATCCGGAAGATATCTGGGAGATGGAGGTTCCGGCCGCGGAGCTGAGGGATATTGATTTACCTGAAGACATGCCCTTTCGCATCGCAGTCATCGGCGCGGGAGGAAAGACGACGGCGGTAAAACAGCTCGCTGCGGCGGGTGCGGAGCGCAGCGTGCTGCTCACCACCACGACGCATATGTATCCGGTCGAACCACCGGAGTGCAGAAAGCTGCTTCTGAATCCAACGGCGGAGGAGCTGATGGAGGAAGTAAAAAAGCCGGGGATTCTCTGCGCGGGAAGCGGAGCGGAGAACGGAAAGATGGGAATTTTGCCGGATACCCTTCTGGAACAGGCTGTACGCGCGGCGAAATTGACAGTTTACGAGGCAGACGGCGCGAAGCGGCTGCCGCTGAAGTTGCACCGTCCGGGGGAACCCGTGATCTTGGCGGGAACGGATATTTGCCTGGTCGTGGCGGGACTTTCCGCGCTTGGAAAGCCGGTTGGGGAAGCAGTTCATTGCTATGAGCGTAATCCTGCCTGGGCAGCGGAGCCTGAGAAGCCTGTAGGCCCGGAGAAATTTCTGTACTGTGTGCTGGAAAATGTCCGCTCTTGTGAGCTGCCTGCAGATCGCATCCGTGTGTTGCTGAACCAGGCGGACTGCCTGACCGATGCGCAGGTGGGAGAGCAGCTTGTCTGCGCGCTGCGCGCGAAAGGGCTGGATTGCAGGATGGGAAGCCTGCAGCGAGAGCCGGAACTTTTGAGAACGTGGGTATTTACTTAATCATTTTTTTAGAATTGCCGTCTTGACAGATGAACTTATGGCAGCTAAAATAAAACAAGCAGTAGTGGTTAATCTGAAATTCATGCCAGGTGGCAGTCAGGCGTTTCGCCGTATTTTCAGAGAATGAAGTTGAATACTGGCGAAACGAAAGAGCAGCTTGCCTTTCTCGCAGTTTCGTCGGAAGGAGGACTATGGGAAGGAAAGAAGAACCTCTTGTAAAGTATTATGAGAATGCGGAGCATTTTGCGGAGCTCATGAATGGCTGGCTGTATGCAGGAAGCAGGATTCTGACATCGGAACAGGTGCACGCGAGGAATATTCGTTATACGGGGAAGACAGGGAAGGGACGTGCGACGCGGTATCGCAGCAGATATCGCGATATTGTGAAATATGTGGATGGACTGCATATCCGCCTGGTGATGGGCACAGAAATTCAGACCTACATAGATTACGCGATGACAGTCAGGATGATGGATTATGACGCGGTCGATTATACAGAGCAAATGGAAGAATCTGGTGTTGTATCTGGGGGAGAAGCCGTGGGATGCGGAAAATCACCTGCATGGCATCCTGGACATGGAGAAAGATGCGGCGATGCTGAGAACAGTAATGCAGGGGATATCTGCATTTCGGAATATGGGAGAAGATGCATATGACACGGTATGGCATTTTGTGAGTGATCACCGGATGCTCGAACAAAATATACGTATGGAAAATGAAAATGGAGGGGTGAACATGTGCAAGGCAATTGATGACATCTATGCGGAAGGAAAAGCAGAAGGAAAAGCAGGAGAGATTGGAATTATCCGCCGTATGTATGAGCGGAATATGAAGACAAAAGCGGCAGCGGAGCTTCTGGGTTTTTCGGATTCGTATATTACGCAGATTTACCTGATGTTCAGAGATTATCCGGAGGAAAATGATATGCAGATTGCTGCACGCAGTCTGTAGACCTTTAAAATAATGTCACATTCCGGGTGAATAAGCGGAATGTGACATATGATTATTCAATAATGAGTTCCTGGTCTTTTAATTCCGTCACATAACCTATGATCTTTACCCCGTCCATCTGTGCCTGCAGCTCGCTTAGCAGCGTCTGTGCGTCCCGTTCGGCGACGGCAATCAGCAGCCCGCCGGAGGTCTGCGGGTCGAAGAGGATGTCCTGCATTGGACGCGGAACTGCCTTATCCCATTTTACATGATGTTCCACATAGTCGCGATTACGATAGGCCCCGGCGGGAACAAAGCCCATGTCCGCCATCTCCCAGGCTTCGTGATGATAAGGGATTTCACTTGTTTGCAGATGGATCGAGCACTCGCTGCCAGCGGCCATCTCGTAGCTGTGTCCCATGAGGGAGAAACCGGTTACGTCGGTGCAGCTGTGGATCTCGTACTTCACCATGCTGTCGCGGGCGGCACGGTTGAGTCGTGCCATCTGCGCGTACAGCTTCTGCATGATAGAGTTTTCCGCGAGATCAGCCTTTGCTGCGGTCGTTAGGATGCCGACGCCGAGCGGCTTTGTCAGGATGAGCGCGTCGCCGGGCTTCGCGCCGGAATTTTTCAGGACGCGCTTCGGATGGACGAAACCGGTCACAGAGAGCCCGTACTTTGGCTCCAGGTCTTCGATCGTATGGCCTCCGGCGATGATAGTGTCCGCCTCATATGCTTTTTCATAACCGCCGCGCAGAACTTCCTGCACGGCCTCGTGTGTCATCTCGTTCGAAATGGTCATGATATTGAGCGCCAGCTTCGGTTCGCCGCCCATCGCGTAGACGTCGCTGAGCGCGTTGCAGGCCGCGATCTGGCCAAAGAGGCGCGGGTCGTCGACGATCGGCGGGAAAAAATCCAGTGTCTGGACGATCGCGGTGTCGTCGTCCACCACATAGACGCAGGCGTCGTCGCTCTTGTCATAGCCGACGAGCAGGCGTTCGTCGTAGCGGACGGGCAGATCGCTTAGCAGCTTTACGAGCATGCCTGCGCCGACTTTGGCGCCGCAGCCCGCGCAGGACGCAAGCTTTGTCATTTTGATATCTTCACTCATGAGGTCCTCCTTCCGGCATCAGCTGTCTTCCGCGCGGTATACGCATTCGTAGCCCATATCTGTCACACGGACAATCTGCTCGATCTCTCCATGCTGGTCGTGGAAGTCCGCTGACTCCGACACGAACTCCACACAGGTGCCGCAGGAGGAGCTTAAGTTCCGTGGGACGGGCATGATCGTTCCCTTAAGTCCCTGCGCGCGCAGCTCCCGGCCAAAGCGGATCGCCCCAAAGTGGGAGTAGAAGGTTGCGATGTAATGGCTCATCGCGTAAGCGTCAGAAGGAAGTCGTCCCCCTTCTCCTCGACATGGACCTTGTAGCCGCTGTGCTCGGCAAAGCGGGTCACATTCTCGACCGAGACGTGGTTGTCGACCAAAATTTCATAATTGTTTTCTTTCGATTCCAGAGCCTTCTTCAGCATGATGACCGGTTCCGGACAGGATCTTCCTCTTGCATCTACCATTTTTGTATTCTCCTTTTATTCCTTATGGAAGGTGTTGGCCGCCGCGATTACGGTCACGACGACAAGGCCGATAACGACAGCGATCTTTCCGTTTGCGGTCGCGCCTGCCGTGGAGGAGGCGAGAGCAAAGTTGTGCGCGCAGGCCGCTCCGACAAGCAGGCCGATAAAGGTTACAGCAGAGTCCACATTGCCCTCGCCCGCGAGCACGAGCTGGCGTAAGGGGCAGCCGCCGAGCAGCGCGCAGCCGTAGCCGACCAGCAGCATGCCGAGGAAATTCCACAGACCGTCGCTGTGTGCGATCGGCTGGTCGACAAAGCCGAGGCTGAAAGAGCCGACGAGCAGATTGCAGACCAGAGCCGCGACAATGATCATGAGGAAACCGACGAGCAGCCGCGTCTGGCGGAAGAGCAGGAAATCACGGATGCCTCCGACCATGCAGAGTCGTGTCACCTGCGCGAGCGCACCGACGATCAGACCTGCCGCCAGAGAAATCAGAATCGGCGCATGCAGCGCGCCGGGGCCGCCGCCCGCCTCGGTGAAGTAGATAAAGGCAGGAGCCGCGATCAGCAGGATGAGCATGGCCACCTCGATGACCGGCAGAACCACGCCTTCCGCCACGGGCTGCCGGTAGGTACGCTTCAGCGAGTAACCATGGTTCAGGAAGAGGATGCCGATACCGATGCCGATTGCGAAGCCGACGAGCCCGACGAGCGCGTTCAGGTCGCCACCGCCGATGCGCAGCACCATGCGGAAGGGGCAGCCGAGGAAGACCAGGCAGCCGATCATCACGAAGAACCCGAGGATAAAGCGCGTCAGCGGTGCGGAGCCGCCTCGCGGCGAGAACTCTTTGCGGAATACCGCCATGAGAAAGGCTCCGAGCACCAGCCCGATGATCTCCGGGCGTATGTACTGAACTGCAGCGGCCTGATGGAGCCCAAGTCCGCCTGCCGTATCGCGGATAAAGCAGGCGATGCAGAAGCCCATGTTCGCCGGATTTCCGAAGACGGTCAGTGCCACAGCGATGATGCCAATGACGAGACCAACGACGGCAATGATGAGAGTTTCATTTCTGGATGTTTTCATAGTCACTTCTCTCCTTCGATTGCATAAAAAAGCGTTCGACTAATTATAACAGAACGGTGCCGTTCCTGCTATTCTTTTATCTGATATTTCAAACTAAACTATTGACAAAAACGATAAATCAGATAAGATACTGAGTATGAAGAGAGAATCTATTTACTTTGATCAGGCAGCTACATCTTACCCGAAGCCTCCCGGCGTGCCGGAGGCGATGCTCCGTTATATGACGGAGATTGGCTGCAATGTGAACCGCGGCGGCTATGCGGCGGCCTATGCCGCGGAGGACGTGTTGTTTGAGACGCGCGAGGCGATCGCGAAGCTGTTCGGCGCGGAGGATTGCAGGAACGTCGTCTTTACCTCCGGCGTCACGCTGTCACTGAATATTCTGCTGAAGGGGCTGCTGCGCCCGGGCGACCATGTGCTGGTCTCCTCCATGGAACACAACGCCGTGATGCGCCCGCTGCAGCAGCTGAAGCGGCAGGGCATCGCCTTCGACCGCATTCCCTGCGCGGCGGACGGGAGCATGGACGTGTCCTGCCTTCCCGGAATGCTGCGGGAGAATACGCGGGCGGTCGTGACGACGCACGCGTCCAATGTCTGCGGGACATTGCTGCCGGTTGCACAGATCGGGGCGTTCTGCCGGGAAAATGGGCTTTTGTATATCCTAGACAGTGCGCAGACAGCGGGCGTTTTTCCGATTGACATGGAAGCTATGCACATCGATGCGGTCGCCTTCACCGGGCACAAGAGCCTGCTCGGACCGCAGGGGATCGGCGGCTTCGTTCTGCGGGAAGGTCTCGCGGAGGAGATCGAGCCGCTCATATCGGGCGGTACGGGGAGTATCTCGCACACGGAGGAGATTCCGACCTTCATGCCGGACCGCTTTGAGGCGGGGACGCTGAACCTCCCGGGCATTTACGGCCTCCATGCCGCGCTGCAGTATATTGAGAAAACAGGACGGGAGGAGATTCTGCAAAAGGAACTTGCGCTGACTGAACAGTTTCTCGCCGGAGCGGAGAAGATCGAGGGTTTGAAAATCATTGGACCACGGGACATCCGGAACCGCGCGCCGGTTGTCTCCGTGCAGACGAAGGGAATCGAGCTCGCGCGCTGTGCTTATCTGCTTGATGCGGACTACCATGTTCAGACGCGCGTCGGTCTGCACTGCGCGCCGTCGGCGCACAGGACGCTGGGCACTTATCCGGAGGGAACGATCCGTTTTTCTTTCGGGCACTATAACACGGAGGAAGAGGTGGCGCGCTGTCTTGCGGCACTGAAGGAGATTTGTGATGGAGTTTCGACAGCTTGAAGCCTTTGTGGCGGTCGCCGAGAAGAAGAGCTTCTCGCTTGCGGCGGATGCCCTGTATCTGTCCCAGTCGACGGTCAGTTCGCATGTGAAAAATCTGGAAAAAGAATTAAAGAAGCAGCTCATCGTCCGCACGACGAAGAGCCTGCGCCTGACACCGGAGGGCGAGACCTTCCTGCACTACGCGAAGCGCATCGTGGAGACGCGGGACGCGGCGCTTGCGGCGGTTTCCGAACATTCGCAGAGCGTACTGCGGCTGGGAGCCTCCTCGATCCCTTCCGCCTTTCTGCTGCCGGAGATCATCCGCCGCTTTCGGGACGGGTATCCCGATGTCGTCTGCGAGGTGCGGCAGGGGGACAGCAGGGATATCCATGAGATGCTGCAAGACGGGACAGTTGACATCGGGCTTCTGGGGCAGGAATTTTCTTCCGCGAAGTGCAGCTACATTCCGCTCTGTGCTGACAGGCTGGTGCTCGCCGCACCAGCCACGGATGAATACAGGCGTATGAAGGAGGAGGGAAGAGAACTCCCTGAAATTTTGAAATCACCTTACATACAAAGGGAGCGCGGCTCAGGTACGGAGGCCGTCTCCGGGCAGATCCTGCGGGAATTGGGAATGTCGCCGACATCTCTGCATATTGTGACAGGAACCAATGACCTGCAGTCGCTGACGCGAATGATCGAGATGGGCGTCGGAGTCTCGATCTGTTCCGAACTCGCGGTCAGAGAAGCGGCGGAGCAGGGAAGGATTCTCATCTGGCCGCTTCATACGACTGCGACGCGCAGCTTTTACATCGCGCACTGTGGCGGCAGGTCGCTCAGCCCGCTGATGCAGGAATTCCTAGATTGCGCGTTGGAGATGTATCGCGGGTGAGCAGACTGGGATACAAAAATTATTTAGAAGAATGCCTCCAGTACCTCCTGCCTCCCCACGTCGACGATCCCACGCGTGGTCAGCCGAAGTTGCGGGATGACCGGCAGACTTACGAAGCCAAGCGTCATGAAGGGGTCGATGCCCTCCGAGAGACCGATATCGCGACACAGTTTTTTTAATTTTTCCAGGCGTTCTTCTGTCTCCTCGGCGGAGAGCTCACTCATCAGACCGGCGATCGGGAGCGGAAGTTCTCCTGCCACCCTTCCGTCAATCACGACGGAGAGCCCGCCGCCGTTTTTGCGCACGCAGTTTGCGGCCAGCAGGATATCCTGGTCATTCGCGCCGATTACGATCAGATTGTGCGAGTCGTGCGCGACGCTGGAGGCGACCGCGCCTTTTTTGATTCCGTAGCCTTTGACGAAGCCGATGCCCCGGTGCCCTGTATTCTGATGCCGTTCAAACACAACCGTCTTCAGAATATCCTGATCAGGATCCACGCCGATCGGGAATCCGGCTTTTTCGATTTTCGGTATAAGCAGCTCTCTGGTCAGCAGTTCACCCGGAATCAGTTCGATGACGCGCTCGATCGAACCGTTCGTCCGGATGGTCAGATCCGCTTCTGAAACCTCCGGCATGTGGAAGGAATCCCAGACACGGGGATAGTCTGTTCGCGGCTTCGGCGCTTTCTTCTCGGCTTCAAACGCGGGTTTGCCATCTTTATATACGCCGCACACGCGGAAATTTGTGAGATCCTCCAGTATGACGAGATCAGCGCGGTAGCCGGGAGCGACGGCGCCGCGGTCATGGAGTCTGAAATACTGCGCAGGATTCCAGGTGGCCATTTTGATTGCATGAACCGGGTCTGCTCCCAGCCGTACCGCTTTTCGGATGATGTAGTCGATATGGCCCTTCTCAATCAGATCGCCGGGGTGCTTATCGTCGGTCACGAACAGGCAGCGCTGATAATACGGCGCCTCACAGAGGGAGATCAGTGCTTCGAGGTTCATCGCAGCGGTCCCCTCGCGGATCATGATCCACTGACCAAGGCTCAGCTTCTCGATGGCCTCCTGTGCATTCGAGCATTCGTGATCGGAGAGGACGCCGGCTCCGGCATAGGCATTTAAGCCATTTCCGGAAAGAAGCGGCGCATGGCCGTCGATGAGTTTTCCGCAGTTTTTCACATCCGCAATTTTCTGAAGAATGTCCTCCTCCTTATTGATGACGCCGACGGAGTTCATCATCTCGGCGAGACCGAGGACGCGCTCCTGCGCGTACCAGGGGCGGATATCTTTCGCCTCAAAGACGGCTCCCGATTCGTCGATGGCAGTGCAGGGTACGCAGGCGGGCATCATCACGTAGACGTCCAGCGTCAGTCCCTCCGTTTCATCCAGAATATAGCGCAGGCCGTCAGCGCCCGCCACGTTTGTGATTTCGTGCGGGTCTGTGACAACCGTAGTCGTACCGTGAGGCAGTACCGCGCGCTCGAATTCGCACGGCGAGACCATGGAACTCTCAAGATGAATATGCCCGTCCATAAATCCCGGACAGACGTATTTTCCTTCAAGGTCGATCTCAATACCGCCGTGATAGCGTCCGATACTGGCGATCATGTCGCCAAGAATGGCAACGTCCGCTTCCTCAATTCTTTCTGTGAAAACATTGATAATCCTGGCGTTTTTCAGAACGATATCCGCCTTTACGGTTCCCGCAGCCACGTCGATCAGGCCGCGCAGTTCGTCTGTTGTTATATTCTTCTTCATAGCTGCTCCTTTCCGCTGCGATTGATTTTAGAAAAAGACCCGGCGGAAGTGACTCCGCCAGGCCCTGGGTATGAAGTTGGTCGCCCTTAACTGGTTTTACAGGAAAATGTATTTCAGGATAAACAATACCGCCAGCACGTACATGAGCGGGGTGATCTTCTTCGCCTTGCCGGAGCAGAGGTTGATCACGACGTAAGAGATGACGCCAACGGCGATGCCCTCGGAGATGCTGTACATCAGGGGCATGGCGATCAGACACAGGTAGGCGGGCAACGCCTCCGTGATGTCGTTAAAGTCGATGTCGATGACCGCGGTGATCATCAGGAAGCCGACATAGATCAGCGCGGAGCCCGTCGCGAAGCTCGGAATCGCGATGAAGATCGGAGACAGGAAGATTGCCAGCAGGAACAGAAGGCCGGTGACTGCCGCCGTGAGGCCGGTGCGTCCGCCCTCGGATACGCCGGAGGAACTCTCGACGAAGGTCGTGACGGTCGATGTGCCGCAGATCGCGCCCGCGGTGGTGCCGATCGCATCCGCGAGCAGTGCCGGCTTGATGCGCGGCAGTTTGCCTTCTTCATCGAGCATATCTGCCTTATTCGCTACGCCGATCAGTGTGCCGAGCGTGTCAAACACATCTACGAACAGGAAGGCGAAGATGATGACGACGAAGTCGAGAATCCGCACGCTGCTGAAGTCTACGTTGAAGCACTGCCCGAAGGTCTGCCCGATCGCGCCGGGGCTGAAGTTCGACCAGACCGGATAGAGTGAGGAACCCTGGTAGATGCCGAGCGCCTGGCAGATCATGCCGATCACCCAGGTGGCGATGATACCGATCAGGATGGAACCTTTGACCTTCTTCACGGAGAGAACTGCGATGATGAAAACTCCGATGATGCAGAGCAGCGCGCTGATGCCGGTCGTATTGAAATCTGACACGAAGCTGGTGATCGCCACGAGTGTGGAGTCGTCATTCACGACCAGGCCGCCGTTCTGCAGGCCGATGAAGGCGACGAAGAGCCCGATGCCCACAGACACGCCCTTTTTGAGCTGAGCGGGTATCGCATTGAAGATGGCCTCACGCACATTGGTCAGGGAGAGCAGGATGAAAATGAGTCCCTCCACGAAGACCGCGAGCAGGGCAAACTGCCAGGAGTAGCCCATGCTGCCGCAGACCGTATAGGCGAAGTAGGCGTTCAGGCCGAGTCCGGGCGCCAGCGCGAAGGGATAATTCGCGAGCAGCGCCATTGCCATGGTACCGATGAAGGATGCGATCGCGGTCGCCATCAGGACCGCATTTGCGTCCATGCCGGAAGCGGACAGGATCGACGGGTTCAGCGCCAGGATATAGGCCATAGTCATAAAGGTCGTAACACCGGCGATGACTTCCGTTCTCACATTTGTGCCGTTTTCCTTGAGTTTAAACAGGTTCTCTAACATTTTTCTTACCCCCTCTTTAAAATGTTAATCTGGAACAGGTTTACGGTTACACGACAGTTACATATGTTACATATGGATCCGCGTCCCCGTTTCTCCGAGGATGCCTTCCTTTGCTTTTTCCAGCAGGGTAATGAGTGCCTGGCGACCCTCCTTTGAAGAGGCGAAATCGACGGCGGCCTGCACCTTCGGCAGCATCGAACCGGGTGCGAAGTGTCCCTCCGCGATATAGCGCTGCGCCTCCGGGACGCTGAGCTCGTCGAGCCACTCTTCATCGGGCTTACCGTAGCGAATCGCGACCTTCTCGACCGCAGTCAGGATGATCAGGAAATCCGCGTCCAGTTCCTTTGCAAGCAGGCAGCTCGCGAAATCCTTGTCAATTACGGCGCTGGCACCCTTCAGATGGTTGCCCTGGCGGACGACCGGGATACCGCCTCCCCCACAGGCGATGACCAGGTCTCCGGAATCCACCATCGTCCGGATCGTGCCGATCTCGACGACCTCGACCGGTTTTGGAGAAGCGACAACCCTGCGCCAGCCGCGTCCGGCGTCCTCCTTCATGATATAATCATATTTCCGGGCGAGTTCATCGGCAGTTTCCTTCGTGACAAATTTTCCGATCGGCTTTGACGGATTCTGAAATGCGGGATCATCAGCATCCACGCGGATCTGTGTGATCATCGTGGCCACCGGAATGTCGGTGATGCCGCGGTTCAGCAGTTCCTCACGCAGCGCGTTCTGCAGGTCGTAGCCGATGTAGGCCTGACTCATTGCGACGCAGACGGAGAGCGGCGTATTGGGCTGCTCCGGATCTTCGTGAGTCAGCGCGATCATCGCATTGTTTACCATGCCGACCTGCGGGCCATTGCCATGTACGACGACGACCTCACAGCCTTCTTCGATCAGATCGACGATCGCCCGCGAAGTGACCTTCACAGCGGCCATCTGCTCCGGGAGCGTATTCCCGAGCGCATTGCCGCCCAGAGCGATCACGACACGTTTCTTTTTCAGCATATGACACCTCCGGCTTATTTCATGACGCGCGGCGTTCCTTTTTCTTCGAGCTGTTTCAGCAAAGCAGCCGGGTCCGCAAATTTTGCGAGGAAGATCATCGCCGCGATGATATAGGGTTTAAAGCTGGCTTCTTTATAGAGCGGAGTGCGGTAGCGGTCAAAGACACTTCCGTCTACCTCGCCTTTCTCACAGCTCACGCCGCTGATATCGGCCGGCAGACAGTGCAGGTAAAGCGCCTTGCCGTCCTTTGTCAGGGACATCATCTCCTCGGTGCAGCTCCAGTCCTTATGTTCTGCATTTTGTGCGAGCAGTTCTTTCTCAAGGGCGTCGATACCGGCCTGGTCGCCCTGTGCGTAGAGATCGGTCCGCTTCTCCATTGCCGCGAAGGGAGCCCAGCTCTTCGGATAGACGATGTCAGCATCCTTGAAAGCCTCTTCCATGGTGGAAACCTTTTTGTAGGAACCGCCGGATTTCGCCGCGTTCGCAGCCGCGACTTCCTCGACCTCCGGGAAGATATCATAGCCCTCCGGGTGCGCGAGTACGACATCCATGCCGAAGCGGGTCATCAGGCCGATGACGCCCTGCGGAACGGAGAGTGGCTTGCCATAGGACGGAGAGTAGGCCCAGGTCATTGCGATTTTCTTGCCCTTCAGATTTTCCACGCCTCCGAACTCGTGAATGATGTGGAGCATGTCGGCCATCGCCTGTGTCGGATGGTCGATGTCGCACTGCAGGTTGACGAGCGTCGGTTTCTGCTCGAGGACGCCGTCCTTATGCCCCTGCGTCACTGCATCGACGACGCCATGCATGTAGGCATTTCCCTTTCCGATATACATATCGTCGCGGATACCGATGACGTCCGCCATGAAGGAGATCATGTTCGCCGTTTCGCGCACGGTCTCGCCGTGGGCGATCTGTGACTTGCCCTCATCGAGATCCTGTACCTCGAGGCCGAGCAGATTGCAGGCCGAGGCGAAGGAAAAGCGGGTGCGCGTCGAGTTGTCGCGGAAGAGGCTGATGCCCAGGCCGCTCTCGAAGACCTTTGTGGAAATATTGTGCTCCCGCAGGTAGCGGAGCGCGTCAGCGACGGTGAAGACCGCCTCGATCTCATCGTCCGTCTTCTCCCAGGTGAGGAAGAAGTCGCCCTCGTACATATCCTTAAAATTCAGCGAATTCAGCTTGTCAATGTAATCCTGTAATGTTTTCATGTCAATCCTCCCAAATGATTATTCGTTAAAGTATTTTGTCGGCAGCATCGCATAGACGGCAGCGCAGGTCACGAGATCCTGCTTCCAGGTCTTCTCATTCGGCGCATGCGCCTGTGCCTCCGCGCCAGGCCCGAAGCCGATGCAGGGGATACCGTTGCGGCCCATGATTGTGACGCCATTTGTCGAGAAGGTCCACTTGTCGACCAGCGGGCGGGACTGCCGCATTTCCAGAGTCTCCGGTGCGCCGATGCGCTGCTCTCCGAAGAGACTCACATGTGCGGCCTCGAGCGCTTTTGTGACCTTGTGATCCTTCGGGATGGCCCAGGTCGGGAAATAGCACTCGATCTCGTAGACGCAGCCGGTGTAGGACGGACGGTCATAATTGTACATGGAGACAACGACGTCGTCGCCGTACTTCTGTACGGACGGGAGCGCGCGGATCTCGTCGAGGCAGCTCTCCCAGGTCTCTCCATAAGTCATGCGACGGTCGAGTGAAACGGAGCAGGAGTCCGCCACCGCGCAGCGGCTCGGCGAAGTGTAGAAGATCTGCGAGACCGTTATCGTGCCTTTCCCGAGGAAGCGCGCCTCCTCATAGCCGGGATTGTATTTCGGATCGAGCATCTTTATAAG
>JAJPXQ010000092.1 GCA_021205385.1 Lachnospiraceae bacterium
GAAGAGGATGATGATGAGGATGATGATCAACAGGCAGCCCCCGCCGCCGCAGCCATTATTGCAGCCTCCCATAAAATTTACCTCCCACGATTCAGGAAATTTGCGCCCGGCTGTTGAAGCCGGTCACATTTTATCCTATGTTGCAGAGCCAAAAGGGTGCCTGAGATATTTTCCGAGCCGAAGGGTACGGACAGGCAAACGCAGCGCGATTTGTCCGAAGTGTTCGTTTTGGAGCGCAGATTTGCGCCGTTTTACGTTCTGACGACAAAAAGTGGCAATCAAATAGCTAAATTTTTGGGAATATTGGGCACCCCATTTGCAGCAAACAGCTATTGTAAATTTTTATGAACTGGTGTAAAATAGATGTTGCGTCTATAAAAGGTGATGTTAAAACGTTTTTCGTGCTAAAAAGGCTTAAAATATGCGATTGAAAGGGCAAAAAAAGAGGAAATATCTTATGAAAAGCCTATTTCAACAGCAAAATAAAGGGCTCTCTAGCGCAAAGTGCGGCGGGGCAGTCCAGCCACGGGTGCAACAGACGCCAAGGCGTCTCCCCTTTTTATGCAGTCCTCCTCCGGGACGTGAGCCCCTCTACCTGTGTGACCCCATCCATACACAGCTTCCGGTTGTCTGCCGAGCTGCTTTTCAGGAGATTTAAGGTGATTCTTTGGTTGACTGGCAAATGAGCGACACTGATATCCCAAAACTGAAAATTGCGATGTTGGGACATAAACGCATTCCGTCAAGAGAGGGCGGGATCGAGGTCGTTGTGGAAGAATTGGCCGTTCGCATGGCCGACAAAGGGCACCAGGTCACCTGCTACAACCGCAGGGGGCACCATGTTGCCGGCGCTACTTATGACAGCGGCCTCTCCGCTCGCCTGCTCCATGCCGGGGTCAGGGTCAAACAGGTGCCTACCATCGACTGTAAAGGTCTTGCCGCACTGACATCCTCGTTTTTCGCGGCCCTGTCAGCCGCTTTTGGGGACTATGACGTGGTCCACTTTCATGCAGAAGGTCCCTGCGCCATGATGTGGCTCCCCAAACTGATGGGAAAACACTGTGTCGCCACCATACACGGTCTGGACTGGCAGCGAGCCAAGTGGAAGGGCGGTTTTGGCGAAAAGTACATCATGCTGGGCGAAAAGGCCGCTGTCCGGTTTGCCGACGAGATCATCGTCCTCAGTGAGGGCGTACAGACCTATTTTCGGGACACCTATGGCCGGGAAACGACCCGCATCCCCAACGGAGTGACCAAACCGAAACCGTATCCTGCGGAGCTGATCCGGCAAGCCTATGGGTTGGAAAAGGACAGCTATCTGCTGTACCTGGGCAGACTTGTGCCGGAAAAGGGCGCTGCCGCCCTGATCAATGCTTTCCGGGACGTGCGGACCGACAAACGGCTTGTCATCGCAGGCGGTTCTTCCGATTCCGACCAATTCGTGGAGGAACTGCATCGGCTGGCCGCTGGCGACAGCCGGATCATCTTCACCGGATTTGTACAGGACCAGCTATTGGCGGAACTGTACAGCAACGCTTACCTCTACGTGCTGCCCAGCGACGTGGAGGGAATGCCCCTGACCCTGCTGGAAGCGCTGAGCTACGACTGCTGCTGTGTCACGTCAGATATTGCGGAGTGTGCCTCCGTGTTGGGCGGACACGGCATGACCTTCCCCAAAGGCGACATCGCCGCCCTTCGGGAGACATTGCAGACCCTGTGTGACGACGAGGCCACGGTGCAAAACTGCCGAAAGGGTGCTTCCGAGTTCGTCTGCGGAACCTATCAATGGGATACTGTCGTAGATCAGACCCTGGAGATTTACAGAGCGAGCATGAAGAAATGATACGAGTATTACAGTGCGTCAATAATATGCACAGAGCCGGGCTGGAAACCATGCTGATGAACTATTACCGCAGCATGGACCGCACCAAGCTCCAGTTCGATTTTCTGACCCATCGGCCGGAAAAAAGCGACTACGATGACGAAATACTGTCACTGGGCGGCAGAGTGTTTTATGCGCCGCGGTTGCTCCCCCAAAACTACCCCGCGTACTTTCGCTACATGAAGCAGTTTTGGGCGGACCACCCGGAGTATCAAATCGTCCACGCGCACATCGACTCCATGAGCTATCTCCCGCTGCTGACAGCGAAGGAGGCTGGCGTCCCGGTGCGCATTGCCCACAGCCACAACACCTCCATCGACCTGGACTATAAATACCCGCTGAAGCTCTTTTTTAAGGGCAGGCTCTCTTCTGTCGCAAACTACCGCTGTGCCTGCGGTCAGGAGGCGGGAAAATTCCTGTTCGGCGACGAGGACTTCACTGTGATCCCCAACGCCATCGACGGGGACCGCTTTCTGTTCGACGCCAGGACCCGCGAGGAAATGCGCGCAGAACTGGGGATCTCACAGGACGAGTTCGTCATTGGCCACGTGGGACGGTTGTGTCATCAAAAAAATCACCGCTTTTTGCTGAAAATATTTACAAGCGTTTTGAAGCAGCGGCCTAACGCTCTCCTGCTCCTGGTGGGTACAGGGGAAAAGGAATCCGCCATCAGGCGGCAGGCCCAGGAGCTGGGCATCGACAGTCGCGTGCGCTTTTTGGGCAGCCGGGGCAACGTGGACCAGCTATACCAGGCGATGGACGTACTGGTGCTGCCCTCCCTCTTCGAGGGGGTCCCTGTGGTGGGCATCGAAGCGCAGTTTTCTGACCTGCCCTGCGTTTTTTCGGACAAAGTGCCGAATGAGGTAAAAATCAGCGAGAAAACTGTCTTTCTCTCGCTGGAGCAGCCGCCGGAGGTCTGGGCTGAGGCCATCCTGGACTGTGAAAAAACGCCGCGGGTCCGGGGCGGGGAAGCCTACCGCTCCACCAGGTACAATATCGAGAATGCCCATTCCACTTTGGAGGACTACTATATGGCGATTGCCAAAACACTCCCATAATCAGCCGCGCCCTCCCTGTCGCACCGTTGGAATCCAAAAGACGCATCCCCACACCGTGGGCAAGAACGTGGAGGTATCCATTGGCTGAAAAAATTGACTTTGTGATCACCTGGGTGGACGGGTCAGACCCGGCGTGGCTGGCACAAAGGGCACAGTACTGCCCCGCCGACCAGAACAACGGCAGCACCGACAACCGCTATCGGGACTGGGGCTGGCTGCCCTATTGGTTCCGGGGCGTGGAGCAATATGCTCCCTGGGTGAACCGCGTGTTCTTCGTCACCAACGGACAGTGCCCCGCCTGGCTGAACCTGGACCACCCCAAGCTGCGGTTCGTTCGGCACAGCGACTACATCCCGGCGGAATACCTCCCCACGTTCAACTCCAACGTGATCGAGCTGTTCCTGAACCGGATACCTGACCTGTCGGAACACTTTGTGCTGTTCAACGACGACATGTACCTGTTCGCCCCAGTCCAGCCCTCCGACTTCTTCCGGGACGGGGTCCCCTGCGAGATCCCATCCATGACGACCATCGACGGGTTTGACCCGGAGGACGTGTTCCCTCACACCATGCTCAACAACATGGCTGTCCTCAACCAGAACTTCCAAAAGTCCGCCGTGCTCAAGCGGTACGCCGGAAAGTTTTATCGCCCCTGCTATGGGAAATACTTTATAAGCAACCTTTTGTTGACCCCCTTCCAATACTTCTCCGGGTTTCAGGACCTGCACTTCGCCACCTCCCACTGCAAATCCACCTTCGACCTGGTGTGGAACGTGGCGGAAAAACAACTGCTCCGCTGCGCGGCCAACCGCTTTCGCAGCAGCAGCGACCTCTCCCACTGGCTCTTCAAGTATTGGAACCTCTGCACGGGCAATTTCATCCCCCGCAGCGCCAGTTGGGGCCACTGCTGCGAGTTGGGAAAGGACCCCCTGCCCCAGGTCCAGGCTGTGATGCAGTCAAAAAAATACAAGCTGGTCTGCCTGAACGACTCCCAGACAGAACTGGACTTCCGGGAGATCCAAACGCAGTTGACACCGCTGTTCGCCCAGCGTCTGCCGGAAAAGTGCAGCTATGAGAGATAGAGAACCCCTGACCGGGCTGATCGACTTTCACGCGCACATCCTCCCCGGCCTGGACGACGGGCCAAAAGACATGGCTGAAACGGAGGCCCTGCTGCGGCAGGCGTATGGAGAAGGCATCCGCGTTATCTTTGCCACCTCCCACTACCGGCCCCAGCTTTGGCGACATCCGCCGGAGCGCTACTGGCAGCAACTGGAGGCTGTACAGGCCCTGACAAAACAAATCAGCCTGGATTTGCAGATTTTGCCCGGCAGCGAGATATTTTACAGCGGCGAGCTGATCCACGCGCTGGCGGACGGCTCCTGCCGTCCCCTGCGGAATCGCTTCGTTTTGCTGGAATTTGCCCCCGACCTTCCCTTTCCCCAAATGCTCCGGGCTATGGACATCCTGACCGCCAACCGTTACCGGCCTCTGGTAGCCCATGTGGAACGCTACGCTTGTATTCAGGCGCGGCCTGCCCTGGTTCGACAGTTGAAGGACGCAGGCGGCTGGGTCCAGGTAAACACGGGCAGCATCGCCGGGCCGCCTGCGCCACCGCCTGAGCGTATGACCGCCCGGCGGCTGCTCCGGGGCGCGCTGATCGACATCCTGGGGACCGATTGTCACCACGCCGTCCAGCGGCCCGCCTCCTATCAGGCGTGCGCAGACTATCTTCTGCGGCACTGCTCGGAGGACTATGCCTGGAAGCTGCTGGTGGACGATCCGGGCGTGATTTTTCGAGAGCCATAAAGGAACCGTGAGAAATGCTACCTCAAAAGTCGAAAAATGATGATTTGTTGTTTTGCGGTCTGATCGTTCTGTTTTGCGTTCAGGATCTCCTGCAATCCCTGATCGGCCCGTTTCGGGCTTTGGAAGAGCTGGTGGCGCTGAGTGTGGTCGTGCTGTTTTTCCTGGAGCTGTGCCAAACCCAGTTCACGTTTCGGTTTCAAACCAATACCCTCGTTATCCTGCTGTTTCTGGCGCTGTTTTTGCTGACAGGCGGCGTTTCCACCCTGCTCTACGGCTCCCAACCCCTGTCCAACGTCCTCTCCGACATCCTGGTGTGGATGAAGTTCCCGGCGGCCATGGCCGTCGGATACCTGATGACCATGCACCGGAACAAAGCCGAGCGATACGCAGCGCTCATTCGCCTGTTGGACGTGGTGACGGCCTGTGTGACGGTGCTGTTTCTGGCAGACCTGGTGCTGCACATCTTCCCGGCGGACATCCGTTCTGGGCTGCGCGCCGTGAAGCTGTTTTATTCCGCTTACACCTATTGCGCTGCGGTCATGTGTTTTATCTGCGCCATTTACTTCCGTATGTACGAATTTTTAGGGGATCGGGTGCTGCTGCGCCTGCTGCCGCTGTGGGTCATTATGGTCAGCACCCTGCGCTTCAAGGCGATTTGCGCCGTGTTCTTTATGGTGTTCGTCTTTTTGATCATCTGTCAGCGCCGCCGCGCCTTTGGCCCCCTGATGTGGGGGATGCTGGGCGCCGGAGGGCTGCTGCTGGGCATCCGCTCCATCCTGTACTACTATGTCACGCTGCAAAACGAGTCGGCCCGTGCGGCGCTGAGCAGCACAGCCCTCCAAATCGTCCGGGACTATTTCCCCCTGGGGACGGGCTTTGCCACCTTCGGCTCCGCCTTTTCCGCCGAGCCGTACTCCAGGGTCTATGAGCTTTACCATATCAATCACATCTGGGGCATTTCTGAAACATATCACTCCTTCATTTCCGATTCCTTCTGGCCCTATCTGATGGGGGAGACCGGAATACTGGGGACCGTTTTCTACTGCGCTGCGCTGATTGCCATTTTCTGGCGGCTTTCCCGGCTGCGGCTGGTCAACGCCTTCGCCTATGGCTCCGCGTTGGTGTGTTTCATCTATCTGCTCATCTCCAGCACGGGAGAATCCGCGTTTACCAACACCTTCGGGGTCTATTTCGGGCTTTGGATCGGTGTCATGCTGTCGGAAGAGGGGATTTCCCATGAAGTGGCCTGACAAGCTCAAAACCGCCTACCAGCAGCTTTCGAACGCCAAAAAAACTTCCATTTACTTTACCATCTGCAATTTTCTCCAGCGGGGCACCGCGTTCATCACCGTCCCCATCTTCACCCGGCTGCTGACCACCGAAGAGTACGGCGTCTACAGCGTTTACCAGACCTGGTTCGAGCTGCTGGTGGTCGTCACGTCGCTGAAACTGCCCTACGAGGGACTGAACAACGGCCTGATCCGCTACGAGGAGGACAAAGACGGTTACGTCTCCTCCATCGCGGGGCTGATCTCGGTGATGACCCTGGGGTGGCTGGTGGTGTACCTGCTGTTCCGGCGGTGGATCGACCAGTTCATCGGCCTGTCCTCCCTGCTGATGGGGTTGATGTTCATAGAGATCTTCTTCAACCCCCCACTGTACCTCTGGACCAACCGGGAGCGGTTCGACTTCCGCTACCGTGCGCCGGTGGCCGTCACTGTGGCCAGCACCATCGCCTCGCCGGTCATCGCCATCGTTGCGGTGCTGTGTACCCCCTACAAGGCGGAGGCCCGTATCATCGCAACGGTCGCAGTGCAGGGAGTGTCGGGGGCGGCATTGTACGTCTACCTGCTGAAAAAAGGCGGGAAGTTCTTCGACGCCACCTATTGGAAGTTCGCCCTGCGGTTCAACCTGCCGCTCATCTTCTATTACCTGTCCCAGACGGTGCTGAACCAGGCAGATAGAATCATGATAAACTACTACGAGGGGACAGGCAGCACCGCCATTTACTCGGTGGCCTACACTGCCGCCACGCTGACCCTGCTGCTGGTGTCCGCCATCAACGGCTCTTACAATCCGTGGATGTACAAGAAGCTCAAGGCCGGCGCTTACGGGGAGATTCGAAAGCAGTCCACGCTGATCTGCCTGATGCTGGGCGTGGTGGTCCTCCTGATGACGGCGTTTGCGCCGGACCTGGTGGCCTTGCTGGCCACAGGGGAATACCAGAGCGCCATTTGGGTCATCCCGCCGGTGGCGGCAAGCGTGTTCTTTGTCTTTCTGTATATGCTCTTCGCCAACGTGGAGATGTACTACGGAGAGACGCGGCTGATCCCCGCCGTGTCCATCATCAGCGCGGGAGCCAATCTGGTACTCAACGCCATCTTCATTCCCCTGTTTGGCTTCCTGGCCGCCGGGTGGACCACGCTGGTGAGCTACGTGCTGTTGACCCTGCTCCACTTCCTCGTGATGAAGCGGGCCTGCCGCCGCCACAGCGTGGAGGAAAACGTATTTGCCGAAAAGAAGCTCGCCGCCCTGACCGCGGCGGTGATTGTGGGCTGCTTTGCCATGATGGCCCTTTACCGGGTGGGATACTGGCGATATGTGGTGTTCCTGCTGGCGGGGCTGGCGGGGATTTGGAAGCGGAAGTCGTTGCTGGCACTGCTCAAAAAAGGAACCGGGGAGGAATAAACCAATGTCGGAACAACGCCGGACCCAGAGAGGTCTGGGCTATTTCAACGCGATTTATGGATATGGAATGTTAATGGTGATCTTTGTACACACCATTTCCTTCAACAGCGCGTTTTTCTATTCCAATTTTGTGTTTTACGGGTGGTTTTCCGTCCTGGGTTCCGCCTACATGGTGCTTTTTTTCCTGCTCAGCGGCTACGGGTTCAACCCATCGCCCGCCAGAAAATCGCTCTCCTTTAACTTTCGCACGCTGCTGAAACCCTACTATATCACCGCGGCGGCGGTGCTGCTGGCAAAGCTGGTCCTCTCCTTTGTGCGCCGCCGCTCCTTCTGGGCGCACGGAGGAGAATTTCTCCTGACCTACGCCCTGGGCCTGAACTTCGAGGGCGGCGGCACGCTGTTCGGCATCCCAGTGGAGAGCATCAGCATCCTGTGGTTCCTGTTGGCGCTCTTTGAGGCCCGCTGCCTGTTCAACTGCCTGGCCCACCTGAAAGACCGGCGGCTCACCTACGGCCTTTCCTTCGCCTGCACGCTGCTGGGTTACTGCATGATGCGGTTCTCCGCGGTGTGGCCCTTTGTCATCCACATCGGCCTGATGGCCACCGGCTGGGTGGCCCTGGGAAACCTGATCCGGGAGGAACATTTGCTGGACAGGAAACTGCCCCTGATCCCGCTGCTGGTCCTGGCTGTTCTGAGCCTGAACACCTTTTTGCGCAGCCATACCGACCTCATCCGAGGCGAGTTGAGCGGCG
Source organism: Lachnospiraceae bacterium (assembly GCA_021205385.1). Lineage (GTDB taxonomy): Bacteria > Bacillota > Clostridia > Lachnospirales > Lachnospiraceae > Hominiventricola. The sequence goes on from JAJPXQ010000092.1 coordinate 8,190, forward strand.
GTCCGCTGGACGTCCTCGGCCTCACCTGCCTGGCTGTTCTCCTGCTGCACTTCTTTGACTGGCTCACGTCCAAAACGCTGGATTCCGCCGCCAACCACTTCTTTGCCGCCATTGGCGTGAACAACATCTGGATCATCTGTATCCACGCCTTTGAAAAGGTCATCCTGCCCAACTACAAATTTTTGGAATGGTTTCCCAACAGCATCCTGCTCCAGACAGTGCTGATGTTTACGTCGCGCACACTATTTATCGCAGTCGTCTATTTGCTGCTCCAAGCGGGGCGAGAGCTGCTGCGGAAATTCCGCAGACGCGGCAGGAAAAAGGTGACCATCGAACTGTAAGCTCTGCCGCAGACCGGGTGTGCCCGTCTGCGGAAAAGCCATATATTCCCCTTTCTGGCGGATGCGCACACACGCAGCCGTTTTAAGGTGGCTCCTGCGGGTATTGTCCCCCGCTGTTGCAAGAAGAAACGAGGTATGTAAAATGACAGTAGCTGAATTTAACGACAAAGTAATTGAGATCGTCCGCGATTCCTTCGATTTCAGCGAGGGGACCGAAATTACGTCGGAGTCCAAACTGCTGGAGGACCTGGGCATGAGTTCCCTGGCGATTTTGGCGATGATCTCCGACCTGGAGGACGCCTTTGACGTGCGCATCCCCACCCGGAAGCTCTCCAAAATCGTGACCGTGGGCGACTTGCAGCAGTTCATCCTGAACAAGCTGGTGTGACTTCCGATGGAACGCATCAAACAAAGGCGCGTCTGGCTGTTCGCTCTGGTGGGAATCCTTGTACTGTGCTGCGTGGTCGCAGTCGTGCTTTTCCTCCGGTCCCGCACCACTGCGGTAAACGCATCGGACATTGAAATTCGCACCACCTACGGGGACGACGTGACGGCAGCGGAGGGCATCTGTTACCGGCCCGGCGAGACGGACACCAACTGCTATATGGACGTGGCGTATCAGCAGACCGGCGAGGCCAAGCCGCTGATGGTCTGCGTCCACGGCGGCAGTTGGACCTCTGGACAGCGTTCAGAACTGAACTCCTTCCTCTACACCTTTTCGGCGGAGGGGTACGTGGTGGCAACCATCGACTACGACCTGCACCCGGACACCACCCTGATGGGAGAGGTAGAGTGCGTCAGCGACGCGGTCTCCTATCTGGTCGAAAACGCGGAGACCTATGAGATCGACCCTTCCAACGTCGTCATCCTGGGCGACTCGGCGGGTGCGCAGTTGGCTTTGCGCTTCGCGGAGGAGTACGCAGCGGACCCGGAGCAGTATGATTTTACCATCACCGCGGCCATCGACATCTTTGGCCCCACCGACCTGGAACACCTGATTTATTACTGCGAAGGCGATACCCTGACCTATTTCATCGAACACCCTGAGATCGTCGATGGGACAGAGGACTCCGACATCATCACAGAGATCCACAAATTTGACGTGATGTACAACATCAGCAGCGACATGATGCCCGTTCTGATCGTTCACGGCACGGAGGATTCCACTGTGCCCATGACCATATCGGACCGCTTTTATAA
>JAJPXQ010000052.1 GCA_021205385.1 Lachnospiraceae bacterium
GGAAGGACGGCTGTATGCCTTTATATATAATCCTCGATAGCTCAATGGTAGAGCATCCGATACGGTTTCATACCGGAAAGAGCTATACAGGATAAACAAAAATAGAGTTGCCAATTTGTGCAAATCTTATAATGATCCTCGATAGCTCAATGGTAGAGCACTCGGCTGTTAACCGAGTTGTTGCAGGTTCGAGCCCTGCTCGGGGAGCTGCAAAGAAAGCCCGTAGATTCAACGATTCTGCGGGTTTTGCATTGTCCGAAATGGGCTTGGAGAAGCGAAAAGAAGGGCTGATTTGACAGCCATGTGACTGTTAACCGAAAAGAATCAAGCAAGTAACTGTTAACCGAAAAACAAGCCGGAATTGTGATGTCTGAGAGTCCCGGTATGAGAGCCTGATGGTAAATTATTTTACTGTCAGGTTTTTTTTGTGGGTAAAAACAGACAGAAAAGAAATGAGCCATGCCAAAAGAGGATGGGGAGGTAAATGGAGTGGTCACATACGGAGATTTTATGAAGTTAAGCAAAGAACGGATCAAGGCTTATCTGCCGAAAGAATACCAGGATCGTGAGATCATGGTCGTACCGGTGCAGAAAAACAATGGCATCGTGAGGGACGGTCTGTTTATAAGGGCCGGTGATAATGGAATGTCTCCGATAATCTACCTGAAGCCTTATTATGAAAGATACCTTGATGGTTTTCAGATACAGGGTATCTGGAAAGAAATTGCTGAAGAATATTTGCGTGCAAGGCAGCAGACTCCCGATGTCCCTGTCAACTTGCTATCCTATGAGAGTGTGAAAGATCAGCTCATGGTGACCGTTTGTAATGCAGAGAGAAACAGGGGACGCCTGGCAGACATGCCTCACGAGGAGAAAGGGGATCTGGCGCTTATTTATCAGGTTCGTATGGAGCTTCCAGGCGAGCGGTATGGAATGGCATCTGTCAGAAATCTGCATCTGGAGATGTGGGGGATCAGTGAAGAACAGTTGAAAGCGGATTCCTGGGTAAATATGAAAAACAGATATTCCCCTTTGTTTGCAGGCACGGAAACTATTGTGGAAGGACTGATTATAAATGGGTTTCATCATGTCGGCGGAAACGGGGCGGCACTGGATCTGGCGGCAGTGAATAAAAACGAACCAATGTATGTGCTCACAAATATGGGAAAACAATATGGTGCAGCGTATATATTGGACGAGGAGATTATGGGACAGATCGCAGACTGGCTGGAAGCGGATCTTATTATCCTGCCGTCTTCCATTCATGAGGCAATGGTTATAAAAGAAACGGAAATTATAGACATAGAGTTGTGCAGGGAGATACTCAGGATTGGAAATCGAACACAGGTTTCTGAAGATGAATTGCTGTCGGATGAAGTATATCGTTTTGACAGGGAGTCCCGCCAGCTGCAGCTTGTACCGGAGACGGAGGTGAAGCAGGCGATGATTCCAATGCTGGGATGACCATAGCGGTCAAAAGCTGATTGCTCTGTTTAGCTTCTGCGTAGCCATGTGATGATGGCTTGGCGTTTTGTAAAATATCAGTTGTATCGGCGTCTGTGTAAGAGAAAGCACAGGCGCTTTTTTGTTGCAGATTTTTAAGGAGGACAGGTGATTATGGTAGCAAGATTTATGAAGGACACCCCATATGAGAGAAGCGAGGCTGAGATGCAGAGGCCGCCTGGTTACAGGAACAGGGGGAGCGGTATGGTAGTAGGTCGGTATCCTTACAGCGCCCGCGACTTAGACTGTGCTTATTGTCTCTATAAAGGCAGGAAGAAGACCTGCGGTAAAGCGGGCGGATGTATCTTCCTTGCGGAGCGGCTCGCTGCAGGCTGTGTCCCCACAGAGGAATTGCTGGAAGCATTTACTGCAGAGGTGGATGAATTGGATTTTTCGGGTCGCATGTCCCATCTGATGGATGAGGAAGACGGCTTTTTCTTTGAACCGGAACACAGGGAGCGGTTCGAGAACCGGTGGGCTGGCTGTGCTCCCAGGACGGATGCTTCCGCCATGTGTGCGGCGCTGTATCTTTTGGCGGCGGACCGTTTTCTCTGGAGACAGGCCGCAGCCGCCATCCGGACGGAGGGCATCCGGTTTTATGACATTCACATCCATGGTGTGGATCTGGATGGATATATCCTGTTCTACACAGCGAAGGATTTGTACCAGGGGACAAAGCATATCAGCCTGTCGGAACTCACCGACCCGGAGTTGGTCAGCGACCGTACTTTCCGGCTGGCGGTCGGTGCATTCCTGATCCGGAGGTATGGGGTAGAAGTGCTGGCTGGTGAAAGGAGGGGCGGTTTATGATCCGTGTCTGTCTGGTAAACCTGAGTAGCAGACAGGTAGAATGGCTTGACTTGCCTGCTTCGGGTGAGGAACTGGAACTGATGAAAGCGAATCTGGGAGTGAAGGATTTTTCTGAATGTAATTATCGTTCGGCGCCGGATCTGGAAGATTACCTGCCCCGTTCTTGGAATGTGGAGGAATTGAATGCCCTTGCCTCGACCCTGGAACGAAAGGGGATCGGGGATTTTGAAAAAGACGGACGGAAGCTATTGGCAGTGCTGGAGGCGGAACTTCCGGAAACGATGAGCCAGATGCAGGAGATTGCAGAGCATCTGGAAGACTACAGCGTATTGCCGGATGAAATAGAAACCCCGGCGGATTATGCGCGGTGTGTGATAAGAGAGGGAAAGGTTCCGCTGGATGAACGGATTGCACCGTTCCTTGATTATGACGCTTTCGGGAGAAATCAGATGCACACAGATGGCGTTGTACAAACCTCGCAGGGGGCGGTGGTATGCAATACACACGCCCTTCCGGAATTTCCAGAGGAGCTGACAACGCTCAGGCTGTACAGCCCATTGCGGGCAGGAATGTATGTAAAGGATGAGTGGGGGAATTATCCATGCTATCCGGAAGAGGTTCATCCGAACGAATTGTGCCGCTATGAGGAAGCGATCCGCCGTCAGATCGGGATGGAGAGGCTGGATTCCGAAGGGGAGCGTGGCCTTGCTGTTTACCTCGGTAATAAGCGCCTGGAACGGAAGGTACACAGTCTGTCGCCGGACGTGGAAGCCTGGGAAGGAGAACTTTGGGGTGTGCTGGAAGTGAAATCTCATGGGGAACTTCAGGGAACAGAGCTGGATGCCCTGAAGGGTTTCTGGAGCGGGCAGGCGAGCGATGGCTGGGGTGAGGGCTTCGAACAGCGTGAGATTGCCACACCGGACGGGGATCTTTGTGTGAGTTTCTGGAATGCAGAAGACTACCAGATCCAGACGGAACAGGAGCTGAAAGGGCAACATACGTCTGACATGGCAATGCAGATGGGAGGAATATAAAAAGGATGGCAGTGTTTGATGCAACAAAAGAAAAATATGAGATGGCAGAAATAGATAGGATTCCAGTGCTTTTTACTAACAGGCGGCTTGATCGGGATACCATCCCGGAAGGAATTTTTTGCTATGAAGCATGGGACTCTGACCGCCTGGATGTACCAATGGCGCAGATCAGGAAGTCGGTGTTGGTAAACTATGGGGGAACCATTTTGAGCAAAAAGCCGTTTCCATTAGATGAACATGACAGTTACTCTCCCAAAAGTCGGGGCTTTCATGGGATCAGCATGGAATTAGAAGAATTCCGGCAGAGCACAGGGGAGCAGCTGCAGATGAAAGTGAATGGGGAAGCTGGAATGCAAATGGGAGCGATGTAGGTGATATGAGGAAAAACATAAGACGAGGCAGAGGAAGGAGGTGATCCTGCATCAACAGTTTTATTTCCTGGGTTGGCGGAAAGAAGGCGCTGCGGGGACTGATCTATACGATGTTTCCGCTGGCATTCGACCGCTATATCGAGGTGTTCGGAGGAGGCGGGTGGGTGCTGTTCGGAAAACTGCCGGACTCCCGTTGCATGGAGGTTTATAACGATTATAATTCCAACCTGGCAAATCTGTTCTACTGTGTGAAGAACCGTACCGGAGCATTCTTAAAGGAGCTTGGTTTTCTGCCGATCAACAGCAGGGATGAATTTACCGTGATCCGGAATTTCCTGGATAAGCAGGAGCCGGATCTTCGCTTTCTGGAAGAAGAACTGGAGCTGGCAAAGCAGTATCTGCCGCCGCCGGGATATGAGGAGATCAGAGAAATCCTGCTTCGGAATGCGGAAGTAACAGATGTGAAGCGTGCTGCCGCTTTTTTTAAGCTGATCCGCTATAGCTATGGAAGTGGATGTACTTCCTATGGCTGCCAGCCGTTTGACGTGCGGAAGTGCTTCGATACAGTCTGGCAGGCGTCCAGGCGGCTTGCAGATACTGTGGTTGAGAATAAGGATTTTGAGGCGCTGATCCGGCAGTATGACCGGGAAAGCGCCTTTTTCTATTGTGACCCGCCTTATTATGAGACAGAAGGACACTACGCGGTGGTTTTCCGGAAAGAAGATCATGTGCGCCTCCGGGATACCCTGGCCGGATGCAAAGGGAAATGGATGGTCAGCTACAATGACTGCGCGTATATCCGAAGTCTTTATGAAGGCTACACTATCACCGCGGTCACTCGTCTCAACAACCTGGCACAGCGGTATGAGGGAGGCTGTGAGTTCCCGGAAGTGTTGATTACCAATTATGATCCGGCAGAAAGGGAGCGTGTGCAGCCAAGACAGCTCAGCCTGTTCGGGCTGTATGGAGAGGAAGATGAGGATTACCAGACTTATAGGGCGTCGGACGCACCCATGAAAGGAGGAGATACAGATGGGAAAGCCGGTTTACAGGCTGATGGATTATAAGGGACGCATTCTGATCCCGAAAGGAATGCGGGAAGCTGCAATGCTGGAGTATGGGGATATTGTGCGTCTTGGAATTGCAGACGGAAAAATCACGGTGCGGAAGGTAGAGATCATGGAAGTCGGGGATCAGTCGCCGGAGGCCGTGGAGGCATATGTCCGCGCCGCTTTCAAATCCATGCCGGATTCTGTTCGCGTGGAGATGATCGGGGAACTGAGCGCGCTGATCCGGAAAAAGGAGGGATAGCTGATGCACACATTTGACAGGCAGGACTGCGAGCAGACAGGATACGGCATTTCACTGAAAGGCAGGGTGGTTGTGCTGTGTGGGTCCGCGATCCCGGCAGGGCAGCAGGGACAGTTATTTTTCTGCACGGGAGGAAACGGGGCAAATCCGAATCCGATGGGGAGGACGGTATTCCTGGTATCGCTGACGACGGGGGAGGAGTGCCGCGCTTACAGAAGTGACGTCGTGGGGACATTAAAACCGGAGCTTCTTCCGGAGGAGGCAAAGCTCCAGCTCTCACAGATCCGCCCATCCGGGGCGCTGGATCTTGGGACAAACGAAGCCCAGTATTCTGCATATAGCTTTCTGCAGGATGGACGTTACGCGGCGGGCGTCTGGCTCTGCAGTGCAAAAGAAGCGGCAGACTATGTGGCGATGCAGAAGGATTACCAGCACCGCGTCCTGATCTGCGATAGTGATGATTTTGCGGTTCTGGAGGTGGTCGATGGAAAACAGATATTTCCGGATGAACAGACGATGGAGGATAACGGGAGCAGCCAGGAGCCAGGCGCGGGAATGCGTATGTCATAAGGGGAGGGGTGATGCAGAGTGAAACCTATCCGCATTGAGAACGGCATCCTCCTCTATTATGGGAATCGTGCCGGGCAGGTCAAGGACGGACGTGTGGTGGCGGACCCCATGTTCCAGGGGCAGGAGATGGATGCATTCCTGAAAAAGCAGAGTAATATCCGTGAGGTCAAGTGGATGGATGGAATGTTTGAGCGGCTGATGTCTGGCGGGGGATTGGAGGAAACAGCGAGCCTGAAAAATGTCCGGGTCTGGCAGTTAAAAACCGAGGTGGACGTGTATATGAAGTTCATCGCATACGACGATATGTGTAAAAAGTTCGGCCCGCCGAATCCGGAAGATTACAGGAAGGTCTATGACGGTGCGGTGGAGACGAACGATCTGGAAGCCCTTTATACGAAATTCAATCTGGAGCCGCCACAGGGTTACGAAGGACATGCGCTTTCCATGAGCGATGTGCTGGAGCTTTACGATGAATCCGGGAGTGCGTTTTATTATGTGGATCGTATCGGGTTTCAAAAGATTGATTTTACCGGACAGGAAATGTCCGCGTCACAGGTGATGCAGCTGTAGCGGGTAAGCCGCTTTTATGCTGGATAAAAAACGGGTAAGGAGGAAAATCAGAATGCCAGAACTGGAAGTAAGGATTCATTCCATCTATCCGCCGGGGACACCGGGCGGAACGAGGGCGTATGCGTCCGCCACGATTGACGGCTGCTTTGCCGTCCGAGGGATCAAGGTCGTTGAGGGAGGAAAGGATGGGCTGTTTGTATCCATGCCGAGCCGGAAAACGCAGGACGGGTATAAGGACGTTTGCTTCCCGGTCACAGCGGAGTTCCGCAGCCAGCTTCACGGAGCCGTGCTCGACGCTTACCAGCAGTCCCTCACTCAGGTTCAGTCGCAGCCGCAGGCAGCTCCGGAACCGAAAGCCGCGCCACGGGCAGGCCAGAAGATGGGATAAATGGAAAAAGGCCATGACTGTTGTTAAAACAAATCTCATGAGGAGGAGAACTACATGGAGAATATCAGAAAAAGAATGACTGGATTTCAGGCTGTCATAAGGGTGGGAGCATGGAAAGTAAGAAGAAAGCTCCGGGACGATTCTGGAGAAGGATATGTGGACACGGCGATTAAGATCCTGATTGCCGTTGTCCTGGGGGCGCTGTTGCTGGCGGGACTCTATTCCCTGTTTAATGATACGGTGCTTCCGACTCTGGTAGAGCGGGTAGAAGAAATGTTTAACTATGCCGGATAATCCGGTCATGCGGCTGGTGCAGGCGGGGCTGTTTGCCTTTCTGCTGATCGCGGTATCTGTCTGTGACATCAGAAGCAGGCGGATACCGGACAGCCTGCAGATTGGAATCGCGGCGCTTGCGGCCTTGGACTTTTCATGGAAGAATCTGTTGGGTCTTTTTGTGGCGCTGCCGTTCCTTACTGTGGCGATAGCCTGCCGGGAAAAGGGCGGAATCGGAGGCGGTGATGTGAAGCTGGTGGCTTCTATGGGCGTAGTGCTGGGGATGTCCGCAGGTCTGACGGCGTCCGTGATCGGACTTGCATCATTTCTCTGCTATGCAGCAGTCCATGGATTTGTCCAGAGGGAGAAGGGAAAAGAACGGCCGGGCGCATACCCATTGGGCCCGTTTCTGGCGGCCGGGGGTATCTGCGCTTATTTTATGAAAATGGGAGGGAGCTTATGAGAATAAAGATCATGATTGCGATCTGTGCTGTGGCTGCGGTGGCGGCAGCTCTGGTTTGCCATAGAAGGTGCTGGGACTGATAGGGCAGGAGAGCTGCCCATCGGGAAATAGGATTGAGGAGGAAATGAAATGCGATTATTAAAGAATAGGACTGTCATAGGCGTGGTCTGCATTGTGCTGGCACTCATCATCTGCTTCATCGTCACGCCGCTGTTTAATAAGACGATCAGCGATAAGACGGAGATCGTCCGCGTGACCCAGTCGGTGAAAGCCGGGGATGAGATCACAGAGGACATGGTAAAAACAGTGGAGGTGGGGAACTATAACCTACCTGAAGACGTGGTTCGGAACCTGGATACCGTCATAGGGAAGTATGCTTCCGCGGATCTGGAACCTGGCGATTATATCCTCACATCCAAGATCGCGGATGAGCCTGCCGCTGAGAATGCATATCTTTATAGCCTGAACGGAGAAAAGCAGGCGATTTCCGTGACCGTCAAATCGTTTGCCAATGGCCTGTCCGGAAAGTTAAAGAGCGGGGACATCGTCTCGGTGATTGCGCCGGATTATAAGAAGCAGGGAACTACCGTGATCCCGCCGGAGCTGAAATATGTGGAGGTCATTGCGGTTACGGCGAACAGCGGGAACGATGCCAACACAGGGGATCTGGAGGAAGATGAGGACAGGGAGCTTCCTGACACGGTGACGCTTCTCGTAACCCCGGAGCAGTCGCAGATTCTGGCGGAGCTGGAGGAGGACGGGACAATCCATCTTTCCCTGGTATACCGTGGGGAGCAGGAGAATGCCGCCCAGTTTATCGCGGCGCAGGATGCAGTGCTGGAGGAACTGTATGCAGAGCAGGAAGAAGCAGAAGCTGACGGAGAAGAAGTTACAGAAGAAAGCGATGGAGAAGAATCCGAGGATGTACAGGAGGCAGTGGAAAATCCGGAAGAAGCAGCATCCGGACAGGAGTCTGCCGGGATGGAGGAAAGCAGTGAAAACGGGGAGGAATAAACCTTGAATTTTATAAAGAACAGCATTTTCTCCCATGGGACAGGAGAAGCTCAGAATCAGTGGGAGCAGGGGAGTGAAAACCAGGTGCTGGCCGTATGGGGAAGCCCCGGTTCCGGGAAAACAACGGTGGCGGTCAAGCTGGCGGCGTACCTGGCGCAGCAGCGCCGGGATGTAGCGCTGCTCCTGTGCGACATGAACACACCCATGCTCCCCTGCATCTGTCCGCCAGGCGATCTGGAGGAAGAACATTCCCTGGGAAGCATCCTGGCGGCCAGCCATGTGGCGGAGCCTCTGGTGCGGCATCACTGCATTACCCATAAGCGGCTCCGGCACCTGACGATTCTGGGGATGCGCAAAGGCGAGAATGAGTACAGCTATCCGCCTTATGAGAGAACGCAGGCAGAGGAGCTGCTTTCCTGCCTTCGGGAGATTGCGCCCTTTGTCATTGTAGACTGTGGCAGTTATATCGCCAACGACATCCTATCTGCTATCGCATTGATGGAAGCGGATGCGGTGCTGCGGCTGGTGAACTGTGACCTGAAGTCTATCAGCTACCTGTCAAGCCAGCTTCCGCTCCTGCGGGAGAGCAAGTGGGATGCGGAAAAGCAGTACAAGGTTGCCAGTAACGTGCGGCCGAATGAAGCCAGCGAGCATATTGAACAGGTGCTGGGGAGCGTAGCATTCCAGATTCCCCATTCGGAGGAGGTGGCAGCGCAGTCTCTGGAAGGGAACCTTCTGAAAGAACTCGGCTTAAAGGACAGCCGTGGGTTCCGGAAATCCATCGATATGATCGTGCGGGAGGTGTTCGGGTGCTAGGGGAAAAGCGGAGCAAAGGCGCATTTTACGGGGATTTTTCAGGGAGTGTTCGGGAAGAAAAAGCACTCCCTGAAAGAACTTTGGAGGAGCTGATCCCTCACGACGAGGATGAAAAAGAAGCGGAGGAAGCAGTTCTCCATATGGAGCCAGAGTGGATGTCTTTTCAGAAGATGGACTCAGAAAAGGCTGAAGACCATCCAGTCTTACCTGTTCATACGGGAATTGTCATGCAGGATCTGGATAGCGAGGACGATACGTTGGAGGAAACAGAGGAGCCGGTGCTTAAGCGCAGGCAGACGCGGGCCTTGCGTACCCATGGCCTGTTCTTCGGGGAGGAGACGCAAACCCGTGATTTTTCCTCCGCTCTGCGGGAAGTCCAGGCATTTCTTTCCAAAGAATACAGCAGTCTTGTCACAGCGGAGGGAAGCGAAGAAGTAAAATCTCAGATTCGCCGCTTTGCAAAGAAATATATCCAGGATCAGCGGATCGCCGTGGAAGGTATGACGGAGGAGGAGCTGCTCGACGGCATTTATTCGGAGATGGCGGAGTTTGGCTTCCTGACTCGGTACATTTACGGGGAGGGGATTGAGGAGATCGACATCAATGCCTGGGATGATGTGGAGGTGCAGTTTGCGGGCGGGCTTACGAAAAAGCTGGACGAGCACTTTGACAGCCCGGAGCACGCCATCAACGTGGTGCGCCGGATGCTACATGTCTCCGGGGTAGTGCTGGACGATGCCAGCCCCACCGTCCTGGGGCATCTCTCAAAAAATATCCGCATCGCGGTCTTAAAGACGCCGATTGTGGACGAGGATGTGGGTGTTGCGGCATCTATCCGGATTGTAAACCCGCAGAGCATGAAGAAAGAGGATTTTATTGGTGGAGGCACGGCGACCGGCCAGATGCTTGACTTCCTTGCGGAATGCATCCGTTACGGGATTTCCGTATGTGTGGCAGGGGCGACCAGCTCCGGGAAAACCACGCTCCTTGGGTGGCTCCTGACGACGATTCCGGACAATAAACGGATCTACAGTATTGAAAATGGTTCCAGGGAGCTGGCGCTGGTGCGCAGGGACAATGGCAGGGTTGTCAATTCCGTCATCCATACCCTGACCCGCGACAGTGAAAATGAGCGCCAGCGGGTGGATCAGATCGCGCTCCTCGACATGGCGCTCCGCTTCAACCCGGACATCATCGTGGTGGGGGAAATGCGAGGGCCGGAGGCCAATGCGGCACAGGAGGCAGCCCGTACCGGCGTGGCAGTGGTGACGACGATCCACTCCATGAGCTGTGACGCTACTTACCGGCGCATGGTCTCTCTTTGCAAGCGGGCGGTTGATATGAGTGACGAAACCCTGATGGGCTTTGTGACAGAGGCCTATCCAATCGTAGCTTTTTGCAAGCAGCTGGAAAACCGGGAGCGACGCCTGATGGAGATTATGGAGTGTGAAATCCAGCCGGACGGGAGCCGCCATTTTCGCCCGCTGTTCCAGTACCAGATCCGGGAAAACCGGGTAGAGGGAGGAAAATTTGTGATTGAGGGGGAACACCGTCAGGTCAATGCGATTTCGGAAAGTCTTGCCAGAAGGTTCATGGAAAACGGGATGCCGCAGGAGATGCTCCGGGAGCTGCAAAAAATAGATAAGGGGGAGGAAAAGCCGATATGACAGCAATTCAGCTGCTGGCCTTTGCCGGGTTCATTGTGGGTACCTTTCTGCTGCTGGGCTTAAAGCCTGTGGAATTTACCGACGATCTGTTTGCATTTCTATTAAGGCCAAAGAAAAACATCCGTGAGGAGATCCGAAAATCGACAGGGAGAAAAAAGCAGGGGATCTTAAAGAGGGAGATCCTGGAGGCGCAGTCGGTACTGGAGATGACCGGCAGGGGCAGCCGCTTTTCCCTTGTGTGCGCGGCGGCGCTTGCCCTGTTCTGTGTGGGCGGTTCGATTGCCATCCTGTTCGGGAACTTCTTCCTTGCGCCAGTGATGGCGGCAGGATTTTTGTTCCTGCCGTTCTGGTATGTAAAGCTGACCGCCAGCCATTATAAGCGGGATGTGTCCGCGGAGCTGGAGACTGCGCTCTCGGTCATTACCACGGCCTATCTTCGGACAGAGGATATTGTGACGGCGGTGGAGGAGAACCTTGCCTACCTGAATCCGCCTGTCTCCAGGGTGTTCCGGGATTTTCTGATGCAGCTCAAGCTGGTAAACCCGGATGTAGGGGAAGCAATCCGGGTGATGCGGGGCAGAATCGACAATGAGGTGTTCCGGGAGTGGTGTGATGCGATCAGTGACTGCCAGCAGGACCGGAGCCTTAAAAGCACGCTGACACCGATCGTGGCGAAGCTGTCCGATATGCGGAACGTGAATGCGGAGCTGGAGTATATGATCGCGGAGCCGCGGAAGGAATTTCTCATCATGGTCGTTTTTGTCATTGGGAATATCCCTCTTATGTATCTCTTAAACCAGGACTGGTACCATGTCCTGATGCATACGGTGCCGGGACAGATCATCCTTGCAATTACCGCTGCGGTCGTTTTTATCTCCGTAGGCTTTGTGGTGAAACTGACTCGCCCGATTGAATACAGGAGGTGATGAAAGTGGCGGGATTATTATTCCTGTTTGGTACGTTTCTGGCTCTTGGGCTGTTTTTCCTCGCATTGTCGATTTTTCACCTGCCCACGTTAAATGCTGCAAAAGCCATGCTGGGGACGACGAGGCGGGAAAAGAAAGCGGCGAAAACAGTGGAAACTTATCTGATGGCCATTTCGGTACGCCTTTCAAAGTATATCCGGATGGATGAGTATAAGCGGGGACGCCTTGACGGGGTCTTAAAAGCCAGCGGCATGAACCTGACGCCGGAGGTTTACCAGGCGTATGCCCTGGTGAAAGCAGGGGCGGTCCTCTTAACCATTATCCCCTGTGTGTTTCTGATGCCGTTTTTGCCTACGATCAGTGTCATTCTTGCGCTGATGGTTTACTTTAAGGAGATCCAGAAAGCGGATGAAATGCTCAAAGCAAAGCGGGAGGAGATTGAGGGAGAGCTGCCCCGCATGGTGGCGACCATCGAGCAGGAGCTGAAAGCCAGCCGGAATGTGATCGGGATGCTGGAGCGCTTTAAGGGAAACGCAGGGCCGGCGCTGGCAGGGGAGCTGAATGTCCTGCTGGCAGATATGCGTTCCTCCAACTATGAGGCAGCGCTCACCCGGTTTGAGGCGAGGCTGAATTCGCCGATGCTCTCCGATGTGGTGCGGGGGCTGATCGGCGTCCTCAGAGGCGATGACAGCGCGGTTTATTTCCAGATGCTGTCCCATGATTTCAAGCAGATTGAGCTGCAGCGCCTGAAAGCGGAGGCGCAAAAGATCCCGCCGAAGATCAGGGTCTTTTCTTTTGCCATGCTGATGTGTTTCCTGATCACCTATCTTGTAGTCATCTGTTATGTGGCGCTCACGAGCCTTGGCGGGATGTTTTAGGGGAGGCGGTCATGGGAAAGAGCTTGAGAAATGTAAGGAATCTATGGAAAGAAACGCGCGCCGAGGGTTATGTGGATGTAGTGGTTCTCGTTCTCTGCGCCATGCTGGTGTTAGGGCTTACCATGCGGGTGCTTCCGGTGTTCATTGCAAAGCAGCAGCTTGACACCTTTGCCACGGAGCTGGTACGCGAAGCAGAGATCAGCGGGCGCGTCGGGACGGAAACAAGCCGCCGTGCGGCGGTCTTAAAGGAGCAGACGGGGCTGGACCCGCAGATCAGCTGGTCGGATACCGGGAAGATTCAGCTGAACCATGAGGTAACGGTTGTTCTGACGCTGGATACCAACATCGGTTTATTTGGGGACTTTGGTTCCTTTCCAATTACCCTCAGGGCGCAGGCAACCGGGAAGTCGGAGGTATACTGGAAATGAGGCGGCAGGGGTTTACAAAGCGGATAAAAGAAATCCTGGGGGAGCAGCGGGCCTCCTCCTTCCCGCTGGCAGTCGGGATTGTGCTGGCACTCCTGATCCTGCTGTGCGGGGTCAGCGAGTATTTCCGCCTGCAGATCATTGCATCCGGCGTCCGCAATGCGGTGGAAGATGCGATTATTTCTACAGTCAATGATAATTATGCAGGCGTCTATCACGGCGCGCGGGAGGGTTATTCCGGAAACTATATCCCTTATGGGACAGAAGGATGGGAGGAAGCGCTGGACACCGGGGATATCTATGCATATCTGGATGAAACGCTGGGAACGGTACCCGACAGCGGCAGGCATGTAAAATATGCCGATGACAGCAAAACGGAGCTGGAGTATGCCATTGACAGTCTGTCCGTTACCATACGTAACGCGCCGCTTGCGCCGAGTGATCCGTCCGGCAGCCAGAAATTCGAGGCAGATGCGGTGGTGCGGCTGGTGGTCCCGGTGCGCTTTGGTGGCAGGGTGCTGACAGATATGACAATCACCTTGAAGGTTCAGGCGGGGTATACGGAAGTATTTTAAATTTCTTTGAAAATTTGAAAAGATTCCCTGGACTTCTGCCGGGTGTCAGGGTATGTTGTGTCATAACAAAAGACGAGGAGGAAAAGCAGTATGAAGCTGACAGAAAAGGCGAAACGGTATCTGGCGGTCGGGGGCGGCGTTCTGGTCTGTGTGGGGCTGATCACAGCCATCAGCATGCAGTTTGGGAAAGATGCTGCTGTGGAAGATGTCCTGGAGGAAGAAGCGATGGTGAAGGAGATCATCGTCGATCCCGGCGATTATGATACCGATGCGGAAGAAGACGGGGAAATGTCCATCGATGCAGAGTCCGGTACCAGCGCGGAGGAAGCCGAAGTCGCGGTAGACAGCCGCCCTGCACAGACGGATTTAAGTGAACAGAGCATCCAGGAGGATGTTACCAAACCGGAAGAACCCAGTGAAGAAGCGCTGACGGACCCGTCCGTTATGCCGGATGGGACAGAAGTGGAGGGGGAACCGGTCGCGGTAGATCATGACGACGTGGCGGTCACCGCAGAAACAGGAAGCTCTGAGGATGAGCCGCAGGCGGGAGCCACTGAGAACGGCCAGATCTATATCCCAGGCTTTGGCTGGGTGGAGAATGAGGGCGGCGGAAGCAGCGGGACCGTAGCAGGCGACATGTATGAGAACGGAAATAAGATCGGATCGATGGATTAAATAAAGGGATAAACAAAACAAAGAAAGCAGGCTCAGGGCATCGCGGTATTTTTAAACGCGGTGCTTTTTCTGCGCCTGGATATCAGAGGGGAGGCATCTGTGAAGCGAAAAGTCACGTTACTATGCGCGCTTGGCATACTCTGTTCTCTGTTGTTCGCCTCTGTCGCCTATGCGGTCGGGGAGGGAAACATTGACAGCGGCGGCGGGAGTACGGGGACGGGGAGCAGCGAGAGCTACTGGTCTGCAGGAAACGATGGAGTACGGGTGACGGTCGTGCGCGCATCTGACAGGACACCGGTCACGCGTCCCATCGACCTGACAAATAAAAGGCCGGATGTGGTGTATTCGTTCGGAAAAGTCAGCAAGCTGTCCTATACCGGAGGGACAGCGTTAACGCCTGACACCGGGACCTATGAGTATGTGAATCCGTCACAGTCCCTGCCGCGGATTATCAGCTCCCAGAGCTACGGGCAGGCGAATATTGAGGAGATCAAAAGCTATTTTACCGATGAACAGGTCATCCGGAGTATTGCGAACCTTACCGGGATGGATTTTGACACGCTGGTGAGCGGGGACTATCGTCTCCTGCTGGAACCGATTGCCTACTACAAATTTCAGGGAAATCTGATTGCGACCACAGCGACCGAGGCGGCACTTTATGATGAACAGCTGAGCGGGGCATTGCGCTCGGTGATGAAAAGCGTGACCCATCAGAACCTGCCGCTTGCCATGTTCCTGGAGACGGCAGATCTGGGGTATCCGGCATGGACCGGGAGCCAGACATCAGCGGCGACCAATGCGGAGATTAAATCCAGCCTGGGAGTCGGCGTGGTGCGGTTTAACGACGCGGAGGCGGAAGGACCGGAGGTCAGCACGTATGACTATGAATACCGGACCAACACAGAGGTCATCACCTCCGTATATGTAAGCGGCGGGCAGAGCGATCCGGACAATCCGGTCTCCGTGACCTTTGATGTGGAGGGGACAAGTTATACGGTGAGCAATGTCTATTATCCGGAAGGGGACGGGCAGCTCGCGTGGATACGCTGGACTACCCCGGAAGAAGCGCAGACGATGACGATCACGGTGACGGTCCATGGCGGCGGTTCCACAGAAAAAGGGACGCTCCTTGTGAAGATTGTGGACCTGGATGAGAATCCCCCGCCTGATCCCAATGCCGATGACCGGAATGACAGCTTTACAAAAGCAGAAGTCCCGGAGAATGAGGAGAACCTTTCCGCAAGCTGGGGCGTCTGGCGGCCGCGGTGGCATGCATACTGGGTATGGCACAGCGGTGACGAGGAGGATGATGGGTACTGGTGTGACCACGGCTGGTGGGAGTTTGATTACAACCAGTATACCGCTTCCCTTTCCGCAAGCATGAGCATCACGGCGGACGAGAAATCCCCATCGGCCAGCGGCGGCACGATGAAATCCGGCTACGGGATCAATGAGGTGGTTACAACCCATGTCAGCACCACCCAGAGTTCCGCGGTCACACCGGCCCAGAATGCCGTGACTTATTTTCCGGAGTTCCAGTATCAAAGTTACTGGCGGCTGCTGGAGCGGATGAGCAGCGGTTATGACATGACGCATGAATTCCAGGAGAACCGGTACAGCACCTATAACCGGAGGACGCATTTCACGCCGATCTGGTATCCGGACGGGACATATACGCCTTACACCTGGTTGATCGACTGCTGGACGCCTGCGGGGATGCTATCCATGAACCTGACGGATTCCATTACCATCAGCGGGAATCTCTGGAGCGACTGGCATATCGCGCCGCAGAATCCGGATTAAGACAGAAAAAGGAGAAATGAGATGAAAGTAAAGAGAATCATACTGTGCATCTGCATGGCGGTACTGATGTCCTGCATGGCGGGTAGCCCCGCCTATGCCGAGACAAGCAGCTCCGCCAACAGTTCGTCTAAGGGCGATGTGGCGGGGGCAATTGAGGATACCTGGGATAATGCCTCCGCGCAGATCAAGACTGTGGTCAACAATGTAGTGTTTCCGGCGATCGACCTGATCCTGGCGGTCTTCTTCTTTGCAAAGCTGGGGACGGCATACTTTGACTACCGCAAGCACGGCCAGTTTGAATGGGCGGCTCCAGCGATCCTCTTCGCCTGCCTGGTGTTTATGCTGACTGCGCCGGTATATGTGTGGCAGATACTCGGAATATAAAAACGGATGATGCAGCAGAGGAGGAAGGCAGTAAAAAGATGGGAAGCTGGGGAATTACGGCGATGGAATCGGACGCGGGGCTGGATGCGCTGGCAGCCATAAGGGAACAGATCGCGGAGGAGGGGCGGCTGGATGCAGCACAGATCCTTCATGTGTTTAAGAAAGATGCGTGGAACGCCCCGCCGGATTCTATAGAGGGACAGGCACACACAAGTCCGATGATGCTGGCGGAGGTTATGAAAAAGATCCAGGAAGGGGAAGCAGGCAGCCTGGATTATGAATGGGAGAAGAAAAAGTTCTCCGGGCTTCATTCCTTTACAGCATCCAGGGAATCGCTTGGCTGGCTGCGGGGGTATCTGACGGAGACTCTGAAAAACAGCAGAGAAAGAGAAGCGGCAAAAGCTGTGCCGGATGGGAAATGGGGAGGATGGTTTCAGGAGAAAGACTGGAAGAGCTGGCAGATGCACATGGAGTCGCTGATCGGATATCTGGATGGAGTTTTGGAAGCACCGGGAGAAACGCTGGAACTCATGCCAGCCCGTGAGCAAAGGCTGTGCCAGATGAAGATGGAAGGATGAAGGAAGGAGAGAGCGGAATGACCGTGTTTGAAAAGGAACTGAAACGGATTTTTGAAAAGGAAGCGCTGTTTGCGGATGCGCGCTATGTCGGGAACTGCTGCTATGTGCGGCTTACGGACCAGATCCGGGCAAAGATCAGCTTCGAGACAGGGATGATGGCGAACCAGTATGACAGGATGAGGGTGGCGCTCATCAACCGGAATGAGGGCATAATCGACAGCATGGTGGTGAAATTTAGCGACCTGTGGGGGTATAAGCGGATCAATGCCGCTTCTTCGCCGATCAATCCCCATATCTGGAAGGATGGGCAAAGTGTCAGCTGGTATGGTTACCGGCCGGGGAACGCGGAGTACCGCCAGCTCGCGGAGGCGGTGGAGGACTATATGGGCATGTTCCAGGAGCCGGTGCAGGAACAGGCGATGGGGCAGAAGCTATGCTGATGGGAGGATGTTGATTGTTCATATGGGATTTTGTCGCCGAGACTGTGCTGGGGCAGATCGTGGACTGGTTCTACGGGCAGCTGGTCGGTTTCCTCGGCGATTTTTTTATGCAGATGGGGAATATGGGAGCAGAGCTGTTTACCCTTTCCTGGGTGCAGTCCCTGGTGCTGTTCTTCTACCAGATGGCATGGGCTCTGTATGTGACAGGGCTGGTGGTCGCGGTCTTTGAGTGCGGGATCGAATACCAAAACGGACGGGGAAGCATCCGGGATACCGCGCTCAACGCGGTCAAAGGTTTCCTGGCCGTCAGCCTGTTCACCACGGTTCCGGTAGAACTGTATCAGTTCTGTGTGTCCCTGCAGGGGAGCTTTACTGCGGAGATTACCGGGCTGGGGGATGATTTTGGAACGGTGGCTGCGAATATCATTGCGGAACTCCAGAATGCAGGGGACTGGGAGAGCGCGGCTTCCTCCGGGGTGTTTGGCGGGCTGAGGGCAATCACCAGCCCGATCCTCATCATCTTTATTTTAATTATGATGGGCTATGCGGTTATTAAGGTGTTTTTTGCGAATCTGAAGCGCGGGGGCATTCTGCTCATCCAGATCTGTGTGGGGAGCCTTTACATGTTCAGTGTGCCAAGAGGCTATATCGACGGATTTGTCGGATGGTGTAAACAGGTGGTCGGTCTGTGCTTCACCGCATTCATGCAGGCGACAGTGCTGGTTGCGGGGCTGATGGTGGTCAAGGACCATGCGCTTCTGGGACTGGGACTGATGCTGTCGGCGGGCGAGATCCCAAGAATTGCCGGGCAGTTCGGACTGGACACCGGCACGAGGGCAAATGTGATGGGTGCGGTTTACGCGGCGCAGGGAGTCGTGAACCTGTCGAAGACGGTCACCCAGGTAGTTGCGAGATAGGGGCGCGTGGGACATGATGACAATGGGGAGCCTTTTTGACGGAATTGGCGGATTTCCGCTGGCAGCTGTGCATAATGGGATCGTGCCGGTCTGGGCGAGCGAGATCGAAGTGTTTCCCATGCAGGTGACGAAGAAGCGTTTCCCGGAAATGATCCATGTAGGGGACATTACAAAGCTGGACGGGGCAAAGCTGCCGCCGGTGGATGTAATCTGCGGGGGCAGCCCCTGCCAGGATCTGTCTGTTGCGGGAAAACGTCAGGGGCTTTCGGGGGAACGGTCCGGCCTTTTCATGGATCAGGTGCGTATTGTGAAGGAGATGAGAAAAGCAGATGGGGGACGAAGGATACCAGATCACGCTGTTCGACCTAGATACCTCGTTTGGGAAAATGTTCCCGGAGCCTTCAGCTCCGCAGGAGGGGAGGACTTCCGGGCGGTCATTGAGGAGATCGTGCGGATCAAGGACTGTTCCTGTCATGTGCCTCGACCTGACGCCGGGCGCTGGGGATCTGCTGGGGCAGCCATTCTGGGAAATCAATTCAGCCTGGCTTGGCGAGTCCTGGACGCTCAATTCTGGGGAGTCGCCCAGAGACGCCGTCGTATCTTCCTTGTCGCAGATTTTGGAGGGCTCACCGCCTGCCAGATATTATTTAAGCAGGAAAGCCTGCCGGGGAATCCTGCGGAGATCGAGGGAACGGGGCAAGGAGCTGCCGGATCAGTTGAGGAGGGCGCTGGAGATCCAGGCGGGGTTGAAGTGGGGGTGAACGAGAACAATCAGCCGGTGCTGTTTGAAAACCATGGGATCGATGCACGTTACACCGGGCCGCATGAAGTCGCGCCAACGATGTCAGCAAGATATGGGACGGGCGGAAACAATGTGCCTTTGGTGACGGAGGAAGCGGAGAGTTATTGTATAGCGGGAAATATCATCGACAGAGAAGTGAAAAACGGAGGGAACGGCCTCGGCTGTCAGCCGGATATTTCCTACACCCTGACCGGGATGGACCGCCATGCTGTGTATAGCCGTCAGCGTAGCGATCTGTTCCTTGCCAACGAGGTGACAGCAACCCAGAGCGCCAGGCAGCATAAGGATGCCACAGATCTGGTCTGTCAGCCTTATCAGGATACAGTAGGAACCCTTGTGAATGCAGACCATAAGGGGATCAATAATCAGTATGTGGATGCGGACAAATGTGTTGTGGAAGCAAGAAATCTGATCAGGCGGCTAACACCGCTGGAATGTGAACGCCTGCAGGGGTTCCCGGACGGCTGGACGGATATACCGGGCGCTTCTGACAGCGCCAGGTATAAAGCCCTTGGGAACAGCGTGGCAATTCCCTGTGTAGACTTTGTCCTGCATGGAATCGCTTATTTTCTGCGGGAACGGCAGGAAAATCAGCCGCCGTAATTTTGTTGGTTCTGCTTTATTTTGTGGGCAATCTTTGTTGGGTATGGCCATAGCTATTCCCTGTCATTGTCGATATACTTGGCTTGTAAAAAAGAGGAAGGAGGTTCCACGCATGGAAAACCGGAAAAACCTGTGTGCCATGATCCCGGAAACCCTGCACCAGCAGGTACGCTCAGAGCAGGAAAACATGGGTCTGAAACTGAGCGAGTATGTGGAGATGGTGCTGCGGGAACACTTTGAGACAGGAGGGAAAGCGATGGCAAACGGGACAAGGACGCTGGCCTTTCAGGTGCCGGAGGAGCTTTTTGTGAAGATCAAGGAGCATCTGAAAAAGACAGGGATGAGCCAGAAGGAGTTCGTGATCGGGCTGATCGAGGAAGCGCTTCGGGAGGCCGAAGAAACAGAGTAAAAAGAAAACAAAATGACAGATCTGTGGGAAGCTGCCGGGGCAAAGCGCATCGGCGGTTTTTCTTTGGACGGAGGTGAATGCTTCTGTATATCTATCCTGACAATCTGAAATCCAAAGCTACGCTCTGGTTCTGGCAGCTGCGGGATATCGGTGTGATCGGCGTGTGTGCGTTGCTCTCAGTTCTTGCGCTGACACAGACCGGGCTCTTTTTCCCGGCTGTGGCGACTGCGGTGTATGCTTTTCTGACGATCCGCGTGGAAGATATCAGCATCCTGGATTTTATCCGCTATGCCTGTGAATATTTCTTCCTGAGACAACAGTTTTATGAGTGGAGGTATATGGGTTGAGCCGGAAGAAACAGAAAGAAGAAAAACAGAGAGCCTGTACGCGCCAGTTGATCGGCGCGAGGGCGATCACGGATTACAGCCTGAAGACCTATGGGCATGGGGAGCTGGTGTACTTTATGGTGAAACCCTCCAATATTTCGGTACTCTCGGAGGCCAGTGTGGGTGCGCGGATTTATGCGCTTATGAATGTGTTGAAAGGGGTGGCAGAGATCGAGATGCTGTGCCTGAACAGCAGGGAGAGCTTTGAGGATAATAAGCATTTTCTGCGGATGCGGATGGAGAAGGAGCATAATCCGGCCATCCGGAAACTGCTGGAGAAGGATCAGACGCACCTTGACCGGATACAGGTACAGATGGCGACGGCCAGGGAGTTCCTGATTATCATCCGCCTGAAGGACGAGAAAGAATCCGAGGTGTTTCCCTATCTCTCACGGATTGAGAAGTCACTCAAGGAGCAGGGCTTCTCTGTGAAGCGGGCAGACGGGGAGGATATCAAACGCCTGATGGCGGTATACTACGAGCAGAATGTGACAACAGAAAAATTTGAAGACTTTGACGGGGAGCGGTGGATCATTCCGGATGATTGATGGGCATGCTGGCGAAAGAAATAGACTTTTTTCATGGGAGAAGATATAATGGGGGAGATGATATAAAGAAGTGATGCAGTATGACTTATCAGGAGTGAGAGGGGTGAGCATATGGATTATGCGGCATTATTAAAAAAGAGGGATCAATATCAGAAAAGCCTGTTATCAATACCGGCGTACACTCTGCTGACATATGAGCAGGCGTTCGAGGTTGAGTATACGCATAATTCCACCGCGATTGAGGGAAATACCCTGACGCTTGTTGAGACGAAGGTGCTTTTGGAAGACGGGATTTCGGTCGGCGGCAAGAAGCTCCGGGAGCTGTATGAGGCGGTAAACCATCGGAATGCATATCGCTATGTGAAGGAGTGCATCGAAAAGAAGCTGCCGCTGGATGAAAAGATTGTAAAGGACATTCATGCGATGCTTATGGATCACATCTTTATCGGTGGTATTTACCGGGACATGGATGTCTATATTTCCGGAGCACAGCACACACCGCCTTCCCCGAATGAGATGTACCGGCAGATAAAAAATTTCTATATAGATCTGACATGGAAGGGGAAGGAACTGAATCCTGTCGAGCTTGCCGCCTGGACCCATGCGGAGTTTGTCCGCATCCATCCGTTCCCGGACGGTAATGGCAGAACCTCGCGTCTGATCATGAATTACCAGCTTCTGGCGAATGGCTTCCCGGCGGTCTCCATCGCAAAGGAGGATCGGCTGGAATATTTCAACTGTCTGGAAGCGTATGCCATGGAAGGAAACCTCGTGCCGTTTGCAGATATGGTGGCAGTGCTGGAAGACAGGCAGCTTGACCGTTACCTTCATATGGCAGAGCCAAAACAGGAGATGGATCAGTTCCCTAAGATGTAATTATCAACAGAAAAAGGACGGCCGTGCGTCGGATGCAGAAATGTGTCCGGCGTTTTTTACGCGAAAAAACAGATTGGAGGTGCCTGTTGAGAAGACAGCATGCCACATATATGGCATCGGAGGAGGATGTTCATATCCAGAGCTTTCTGGATATGGTCGCGCCCTCCGTTATCAAATTTGAGACGGATTATTTTATCTGTGGGAACACTTACCGCTGTGTGTGGGCGCTGCGGGAGTACCCGACCGCCACGGACGAGCAGGCGATTTTATCTCACCTGGGGGAGAAGGATGGCGTGACCCTGCGTATCTACACCCGTCACGTGACACCGGCCGAGGAGCGGAAGATCATCAGCAACGCCGCCAATAAGAACCGCATGGACAGGAGTAATACCAGCGACCTGCAGCAGACGGTCCTGGCGGAGAGCAATCTGCAGGACGTAGCGACCATTGTGGCGCAGATGCACCGCAGCCGGGAACCGCTTCTCCACACAGCGGTCTATCTGGAGCTGTGTGCCAATGGAATGGATCAGCTAAAGCTCCTCCAGACGGAGGTGCTGACGGAACTGATCCGCTCCAAGTTAAACGTGGACCGGTTGATGCTCCGCCAGCAGCAGGGCTTCCAGTGTGTGATGCCGACGGGCTGGAACCTGTTCCGCGACCAGTTTGAACGTGTGCTTCCGGCCAGCAGCGTGGCAAACCTGTATCCCTTTAATTATTCCGGGAAGACCGACCCACAGGGATTTTACATTGGACGGGATAAATTCGGGAGCAACGTGCTGGTGGATTTCAATCGCCGCGCGGATGACAAGACCAATGCCAACATCCTGATCCTTGGTAACAGCGGACAGGGGAAAAGCTATCTGTTAAAGCTCCTCCTGACAAATCTTCGGGAGGCGGGGATGCAGGTGTGTGCGCTGGACCCGGAGATGGAGTATGGGGAACTGACAGAAAACCTGGGTGGGTGCTTCATCGACCTGATGGACGGGGAGTTTATCATCAATCCGCTGGAGCCAAAGACCTGGGACGATGCCGGAAGTCCGGAGGATATGGATGCCCCGCAGACCTTCCGCATTCGTTCCCGCCTATCGCAGCACATCAGCTTTCTGAAGGATTTCTTCCGGAGCTATAAAGATTTTACTGACCGGGAGGTCGATGTGATTGAGATCATGCTGCAGAAGCTGTACCGCAGTTGGGGCATCACCGACCAGAGCAATTTTAGCCGGATCACATCGGAGGAGTACCCGATCCTGTCCGACCTGTATGCATTTATGGAAGAAGAATATCAGAACTTTGAACAGGGCGGCGGGCAGATCTACACGGCGGATATGCTGCGCGGGATACTGCTGGGGCTGAACTCCATGTGTGTCGGTGCGGAGAGCAAGTTTTTCAATGGGCATACCAATATTACTGATTCCGGCTTTGCCACCTTTGGGGTCAAGGGGCTTCTGCAGGCGAGCCGGAGCCTGAAAAATGCCCTGCTGTTCAACGTGCTTTCTTTCATGAGTGACAAGCTGCTGACAGAGGGAAACACGGTAGCCAGCCTGGATGAGTTCTACCTGTTCCTGAGTAATCTGACCGCAGTGGAGTATGTCCGCAACTGCATGAAGCGTGTGCGCAAGAAAGACTCGGCGGTCGTTATCGCCAGCCAGAATCTGGAGGATTTCAATCTGGACGGCATCCGGGAGTATACCAAGCCGCTCTTTTCCATTCCCACGCACCAGTTTCTGTTCAATGCGGGCAGCATCGACGCCAGGTTTTATACGGATACCCTACAGCTGGAGGAGAGCGAATACAACCTGATCCGTTATCCGCAGCGAGGCGTCTGTTTGTATAAATGCGGCAATGAACGCTACAACCTGATGGTTCATGCGCCGGAGCATAAAGCAAAGCTGTTCGGAAAAGCGGGCGGCAGATAGGGGGTAACGGCAAATGGATCTTCATGACCTGCGCTTCGGTATCGAGGTGGAAATGACGGGCATCACCCGCAGGCGCGCGGCGGAGGTCGCGGCGGATTATTTCGGTACGGAAGCCATGTATGTCGGGACAGGCTACCACACCTATGCCGCGGTAGACAGTCAGGGGCGACAGTGGAAATTTGTGAGTGACAGCAGTATTCGTGAGGAGCGCAGGGAGGGGAGGCAAAGGGTGGCCGCTGATGCTGAGTACAGTACGGAGATGGTCAGTCCGATTTGCCGGTATGGGGACATTGTTACTGTACAGGAGATCATCCGGAAACTGAGAGAAAACGGGGCGCTTACCAATAATACCTGTGGCATCCATGTGCATATCGACGCATCCCCATTTGATGCCAGAACTCTGCGAAATATCACAAATATCATGGCATCGAAAGAAGACCTGATCTATAAAGCGTTGGAGATCCCCTATTCGAGAGAAATGAATTACTGCCAGAAAACAGAGCAGAGGTTCCTGGAACAGTTAAACGAGAGGAAGCCGCGCACGCTTCAGGAGGTAGAACACATCTGGTACAACGGGGAGAGCCGCAGCAACAGGCACTACGATAATTCCCGGTATCATGGGGTCAATCTTCATTCCGTATTCCAGAAAGGGACGGTGGAATTCCGGCTATTCAACGGGACGCTCCACGCGGGGAAGATCAAAGCCTATATCCAGTTCTGCCTCGCCATCGGAGCGCAGGCGCTGAACCAGAGCTGCGCCAGCAGGAGGAAAACGCAGACTACCAATGAGAAATATACCTTCCGTACCCGGCTTTTGCGCCTGGGATTGAACGGGGATGAGTTTGCCACAGCGCGTCTGCATCTTCTGAAGAACCTGCCGGGATGCATCGCGTGGCGCGACC
The DNA here is from genome assembly GCA_021205385.1 of Lachnospiraceae bacterium. GTDB lineage: Bacteria > Bacillota > Clostridia > Lachnospirales > Lachnospiraceae > Hominiventricola. The sequence continues at coordinate 24,834 of JAJPXQ010000052.1, forward strand.
CGGCACAGGCGGAGGCGCAGAAGGAGCGGCTGCGGCAGAAACGGGAAAAAGAGAGGGCACAGGGGATGCCGGGGAGACAGTCGCCGCCCGTATATTCAGAGACACCGGAAGCAGCCGGGGGAGGTGAGGAATCCCCGGCTTTTTCTATGCGCATGATGTGAGGAGGAAATGATGAGCAGAAACAAGAAAGGGAAGGAAACGCTTTATATTGCCTATGGGAGTAATCTGAACCTGCCGCAGATGGCAGTGCGCTGCCCGACTGCAAAGGTCGTCGGGGCAAGTGAATTAAAAGATTATGAGCTCCTGTTCAGGGGAAGGCCGTATCAGGCAGTGGCGACTGTGGAGCCGAAAGAGGGGAGCACAGTGCCGGTGCTTCTCTGGAAAATCCGTGAGTCGGATGAGATTTCTCTCGACCACTATGAGGGCTATCCGTCATTTTATGAGAAACAGATGATGGAGGTGGAACTGGATGGAAAGCCGGTATCCGCGATGATATATGTCATGACACCGGGGCACAGGTTCGGAATCCCGTCCGGTTATTACGCGGATGTCATCCGGCAGGGATACGAGACGGCGAAGTTCGACACACAGATTCTGGAGGACGCCATCGACCATGCCTGGGAATTGGTGGTACAGGAAATGCGTGGCTACAGGGGCGGGGAGAGTGTGCAGATAAAGATGGGAGGCATGGAATAACTGAAATAACCTCGGCGCATACAGGCAGAGGTTATTTTTTGGAAAGCGATATGGATTTCATGTAGGAGCCGATTAACTGCTCCAGATAGGGGATGTATTCGGGAGCCAACCCGGAAAGCATGGCGTTGATGGTGGAGAGGTCACCTGTCTCCTCTGTCCCAAACAGGATATAGTCTGCAGATACACCAAGAGCTCTGCAAAGTTTGATGAGGGATTCTGCGGTGAAGCTCCCTGTGCCGAGCTCGATACTGCCGACGAATGAAGTGGCAAGGTTCGCTTTTTCCGCGAGTGCTTCACGGGAATATCCCAGTGCTTCTCGAACCTTTCGTATCCGCCCGCCGATCTCAACATTCAGTTCCTTTTTCACTCCATCACCACCTTGTATCCTTGATAGTGTTAGTTTACCGTACTCTATCGAATATAAACATCATTGATAAAGGTTGAATAACAGCCTTGATTAAGTATAATAAAGGAGGGAACCTATGGCAGCACCGGTCGTTGTGCGGGTGGTGAAAGTCTCGCTTGCCGCGGTGTCCGATGAGCGTGTCCGGACAGCTATAGCGGCAGTGGTCGTCGGAATCCTGATGCCGTTTTTTCTGGCTGTCATCCTGATCCTGTGTGCGCTGTCCGCCACGGCGGAACATAACCATGCCGCTGTGGATCTGACATTTCACGGAGGATATTTGTCTGCAAGCTTGCCAGCAGAATACCGGACGTATATCGAAACAATGCAGGAAAGCCTTGCCGAGCTGGAGGGAATTGTCGCTGATATCAATGGCATGGCAGAGGATGGAAGTGTGGATGCGTACAGCGTAAAGTCCATTTTTTACTCTCTGTTCTTCGGCGCGGAGCAGCCTCATATGGGCACGGAGGATTACCAAAGGTTCGCGGATTGCTTTGTCACTTATGAGGAGAGGGAAGATGAGGACGGGGAAACCTATACGGTGGCAATCCCTATTGCGGACTATGAGGTGGTCTATGGAAATATTGGGGAAGCATTCCATCTGGAGGTCACGCAGGAGGATCGGACAAACATTTGGCGGGTCTATGCGATGGCGCGGTATGGGACAGAAGATCCTATCGGCAATGGTATGGAGCCGGGAGAAGCCATGGGGGACGGCAGCTTCGCAGCATTGCTTGCGGAGGCAACCCGTTATATCGGATACGCGTATGTGTGGGGCGGGAGTTCTCCGGATACCGGCTTTGATTGCAGTGGGTATGTGTGCTGGGTCTATACACAGTCCGGTGTCTATGAACTTGCGCGGACCAGTGCACAGGGAATCTTTGACCAGTGTGCGATGGTAGAGAAAGAAGAACTGCAACCCGGCGACCTCGTGTTTTTCACGGGGACGTATGCCTCCGGGACTCCGGTGAGCCATGTCGGGATCTATGTGGGCGGCTCGCAGATGCTTCACTGCGGAGATCCCATCGGTTATGCCGGTATTGATTCCGCGTACTGGTCTTCACACTATTACGCCGGGGGTAGACTGCCCAACTAAGAGAAGCGATTTTTGTGTAATTCTGGTATCGACTTGTGATACGGGAGCTGATATGTTGTGTGATAAAAAAGCAGGAGGTGGAATGGAGATGGCAGATGCAAAGGACCTTTTAATTCAGGCGATGGAAGCGCGGGTTCGGCAGGTCAGGAAGGAATGGAATGAACAAAGAGAGCAGGCGTATGACCAGGAGCTGGAGAAAAAGACGGAGCGGATGAACCAGATTCGGAAAAAGCTCCCCGCAGAGGACAGCGCCTGGCTGGATCAGCTATGGCTGGATCGCCTGGATCTTCTGGAAGGGGAACGGGAAAGGCTCTACAGGGCGGGGATGCTGGATGCGCTCCGGATTCTGGATGCATTGAAACATTGACACCGGAAACTTACAGAAAAGGGCGCGGGCTGCTGAGAGGAGAGGTGATTCGCGTCTCTTAGTGCAGTGATGGATAGAATGGAGGAAGCCTATGAAGAATACAACTTTGTCAGTAACTTTTAACACGGAGAAGCTGGATGCATTAAAGTTCCATATGGGAAAACGGGATGCGGATCTGCAGGCGGAGCTGAACGATACAGTGCAGAAGCTCTATGAGAAATACGTCCCGCAGGCCACGCGGGAATATATCGATGACCGGGTGAGCCGGGAGGCGTCAAAGGATCGTCCCCGCAGGCCGGTCAGGCAGGGAGCAGGTGTAGCGGGCTTGCCGTCTCCTGTGGAAACGGCAGCAGGTGGGCTGGAAGCCTGAAGAAGACACAGCCGCCGCCGTAAGCCCCTGTGTACCCCTGAGTGGGATTCGGGCAATTTTGGCGGCGTGTGAGCCAGACTTATGAAAACAGCCGTGATACGATGGAAAATACTGCATTTCGGGGGAATTTTGGCAGGGTCGAAAAGTGTGCAGGTTAAAGGGCGGGTGGCTTTAAAAAGCCCCCTCGCCCGGAAAACACCGTCCGGCAAAGCCGGTCGGGAAGTGCATCCGGCACCCGGAAAAAAGGGGTTTAAATATTTGGGTGGCTTGTCTTAGACAGCATGCTCCAGATACTCTCAAATTTGCAGGACGTGGCAGGTGGCTCGCTAAAGGTCAGGCAGGAAGGAAAGAAAGATGGGGAAAAATGAGGAGAAGACGAAGTTTTCTGTCCGGGTGGATACGGGGCTGGTGGAGCTTGCCGACACCTATATCCGTGACTCCACGGTACAGAGCCGCACGGAATTGATCGAGGATGCGCTGCGGTTTTACCTGGGATTTCTTACTGCGAAGAAAGCGGAGGACTATCTTCTGCAGTCGCTCTCGTCGGTTATGACCGGTACGGTGCGGGACAGTGAAAACCGTCTGGCCCGGATGGATTTTAAGATCGCGGTGGAGTTGAGCAAGCTGTCGCAGGTCATCGCCTATACGCATGACGTGGATGAGAAAGAATTGCAGAAGCTCCACGTGAAGTGCGTGGATGAAGTGAAACGTATCAATGGCGCGGTTGATTTTGAAAGCGCGTATAAATATCAGAGACGGGAAAACTGACAGTAAAGGAGTGAGAACATAGATGGATAGAAACGAGATTTATGAGACAGCGATTACGGAACTGACAGAAGCGGCGCTGGCTGTCAGGAGGAAAAGCTGCGAGGAGGACGAAAAGGAAATCTACCGGGAGGTGGGTGCACTTGCAAAAGAAGCAAAGGCTGTGATGGAAAAGCTGCCAGAAAAGGAACGGCAAGTGCTGGATGAATATTTTACAAAGACAAGTCGGATTGCTCAGCAGGAGTGTGAATATCTCTATGTGCAGGGCGCGCGGGACTGCGTGGAGTTACTGAAAAGGTTGGGTGTGCTGTAAAGGGGAACTTTTTATTGAGCGCGTCGCCATTTTCCAAGATAAAGGTGTTGCTTTAAAGCAGACAGATGGATTATAATAAAATTAATTTGAATGGTTTGCACAGGTGTAGTGATGGACTTCACCAAATGGAAGGAGGCGCAGGGATGGAAGTAGCAGTGAAAGCAGATAGAGTAAATTATTCGACGGTCATGGAAGAAAACCAAAAGGAAGTCCGCCGTATGGTGATGGAGAGTTACCAGGATATGCTGGATGGAAAAGGCAGAGACTACAAAGAGTTTTTTTCAGAGCTAGAGAGCAGGTATAAAAATGCCAATGTATGATGTCATCACCCTGCCACTAGCTGAAGAAGATATTATAAATAATACAGACTATATAGCCTATAAAAAGAAATCTCCGGATACGGCACTGCGTCTTGCTATAGGGTTCAGAAACAGGATTGCTGATCTGGAATTTATGCCGGAACAGCATGAATTGGATGAAGACGAGGAGCTTGCTGCGCGTGGGATACGGAAATGCTATTACAAAAATTATAAAATTTATTTTTATATAAATACGGAAAGGAAGGCCGTATATATTTTGCGGGTATTGCATATGCTTGTGAATGCAAAACCGCTTCTGTTAAAAACACGTTTTTGATATGAAAATGGTCAGTCAATTTGATGTTAAGAGAATGACCATTGAAACATTTTAAAACAGGAACCTTCGAGGTGAAAAGCGCGTCGTCATGCGCCGCATGCTGTATGCAATGGGCAAAAGAGATGTTGGGAGTGACGCTCCAACCGAAGATTCCTGTTTTATTTTCTTTGGGAGTTGGGAGTTGCCATGCCAAAACTGATTTTTACTTCCCGGTATCTTCAGAACGCACCGTCCGCGCAACTGGAAAATTATGTCCGTTATATCGGTACCCGTGAGGGCGTCGAAAAGATTGACGAGAGCAAACGTCTTCTGCCCGCGACCGAAAACCAGAAAAGTTTTATTCATCAGCTGATCCGTGATATTCCCGCAGCGAAAGATATGCTGGAATACACGGATTTTCTTTTGCGGCCAACGGTAGGAAACACCTCAGAGTTTATTTCCAGCGCGCTGGATCAGAATCTTGAGACGATAACGGAAAGAGAGAATTATGTGGATTATATTGCGAACCGTCCGCGCGTGGAGCGAGTGGGTGAACATGGATTATTCACCGACGCAGGACAGCCGGTGGTGCTTTCACAAGTGCAAAAGGAGGTCGTGGAACATAAAGGTGTAGTCTGGACGCATGTGATCTCCCTGCGGCGTGAGGATGCCGCGCGGCTTGGTTATGATCATGCAGAACAATGGATGGCGCTGCTCCGTTCCAAAAGAGCCATGCTCAGCAAACATATGAAGATCGATAGCGCAAACCTGCGGTGGTACGCGGCGTTCCACAACGAATCTCATCACCCACATGTGCATCTGCTGGTATATTCTGCAAAGGACAACGATGGCTACCTGACGGAGAAATCCATCGAAGCCATGCGCTCGGAGCTGGCGCATGATATTTTCCGGCAGGATTTTGCGCAGATTTATCAGGAGCAGAATCAGGCGCGCGCCGAACTGAAACGAGGAGCGGCGGATACCATGCAGGAGATGATGGATACGTTAAGAGACGGGACGCTGGTCAATCCGAAGATCGAACAGATGATGCTGCAATTGTCAGAACGTCTTCAGAATACCAGCGGGAAAAAGGTGTACGGTTATCTGAAACGGGACGTGAAAAATCTCATTGACCAGATCGTGGACGAACTGCAGAAGGACAGCCGGGTGTCAGCACTTTACAGAGAGTGGGGGAAATGGCAGGATGAGATTCACCTGACTTACCGCAAGGAAGCGCAGCCACTTCCTCCGCTTTCCCGGCAGAAACAATTCAAAAGTATTAAGAATATGGTGATCGCTGAAGCGTTGAAGCTCGGCGGTCATCATTTTACGTTTGAGGATGAAACGGAAGCGGACGCGGGTAGAGAATATGAAGCGTCCGGAGAATCGGAAGTCAATGAACGGGTTGACTTTCTGGAAGGGGAGCATTTCTTTTATGCCGCATGGAATACCGCCTACAAAGAAGCGCGCAAATATTTCTATGGAGATTTTCTGACCAGACAGGATTTACAAAAAGCGTTTCAGCTCCTGCTCGCGGAAGCGGAATCCGGAAACGCTCTGGCAATGTATGATCTTGGGCGGATGTGCGCGGATGGATTGGGCTGTGAAGCCGATCTGAAAGCCTCGCAGGAATGGTATAAAAAGGCGCTTGGCGCATTGGAAGATTCGGAGAAGAAAGCAAAGAAAAGGGAACGTCCGTATCTCCAATATCGTATTGGGAAAATGTATGCGGCAGGAATCGGAACGGGGCAGGATGATGGAAAAGCTCTGGAATGGCTTTCTGGTGCGGCAGAGGCCGGACACAAGTATGCGCAGTATTCTCTTGCCGGTCTTTATTATCAGGGGAGGGGAATTGGGCAGGATTACACAAAGGCACTTGAACTTTATCAGTTGTCCGCCAGGCAAAGGAATCCCTATGCAGATTATGAGCTGGCGAAAATGTATCAGCGCGGGATTGGCACAGAAAAAGAGAGTGTAAAGGCAGAGCAGCATTTCTGCGCTGCTTTTGAAGGCTTCCTAAAAATGGAAGAGCAGAGTCATGAGGATAAACTGCAGTACCGTCTTGGGCAGATGTTCCATACCGGAACAGGGACAGCGAGAGATGACAGTGCTGCAGAGAACTATTGGAGAAAAGCAGCAGGACTCGGAAACCAGAATGCACAATATGCCCTTGGAAAACTCTGGCTGGAAAACCGGACAGGGGACATCCGGCAGGCGGTTGCATGGATTGAGAAGTCCGCAGCGGCAGGAAATGCAGCGGCGCAGTACACACTCGGCCGCATATACTGTGATGACGAATATGTACCGCAGGATCTGAAACGGGCGAGAAAGTGGTTTGTGCGATCCGCGGATCAGAACAATGAGCTGGCGCTCTATCAGCTGGGAAAGCTGTATCTGTCCGAAGAATTTCAGGAGAAAGATGCCGGGAAAGCGGTAGAGTATCTCACAGCTGCTGCAAAGATGGGCAACCAGTATGCGCAATATACGCTGGGGAAGCTATATCTTCAAGGAAAGAAAGTTCTGCAGGATAAGGAAAAGGCAGTATTGTTTTTGCAGATGTCTGCTGCGCAGGGCAATCCTTATGCGGAGTTCCTGTTGGAGCATATGGATGACGTTCAGAATCCTTCCGCGTTCCTCGCGGCGACACGGCTGCTGCGCGGATTGGAAAAACTGTTCCGGGAGGATTATCGAAAAGCGGAAGGAAGCGGCATATATCATATCGACCGGAAACGAAGAAGGAAGCTGTCCGAGAAAAAGCAGGCGCAGGGACACAGGCGGGACGACCAGGAATCAGTTCTGCAATTTTATAAATAGCATCAGGAGGGAAAGCGATGTCGGGGTATGTGCATTTTACGGAAGAACAGAAGCAGCGTGCCAATGCGGTAAATCTGGAGATTTTCCTGTCTGGACAGGGAGAGCGGCTCCTGCGTTCCGGCAGGGAGAAACGGCTGGCAAGTGATCACAGCATCACTGTGCGCGGCAATCGCTGGTATGATCACGCGGAGGGGAAAGGTGGATGCGCTATTGATTTTGTACAGAAGTTTTATGGGCAGAGCTTCCCGGACGCGGTGACGATGCTGCTCGGCGGGGAGCAGGGGCAGGCGTATCCGTGCAGCGAGTCTGTCAGGGAAGAAACGGCAAAGCCATTTGTCCTTCCTCCGGTTCATTCCGATATGCGCAGGGCGTTTGCATATCTTACGAGAACCCGCTGTATTGACAGAAATGTAGTGTCTGCATTCGCAGAAAAGAAAATGCTCTACGAGGACGCCAAGTATCATAACGTCGTGTTTGTCGGGTACGATCGGCAGGGAGTAGCCCGCCATGCACACAAACGGGGGACGTACACAAAAGGGGATGCGTTCAAAGGAAATGTGGAGGGCTGTGATCCGCGCTATAGTTTTCATTTTACAGGGGTGAGCGACACGCTGTATGTATTTGAAGCGCCGATTGATATGCTGTCGTTTATCACGCTGTACCAGAAAGACTGGCAGAACCACAGCTATGTGGCGCTCTGCGGCGTGTCGGAGCATGCGATGCTCCAGATGATGAAGGACTGTTCGCAGATCAACCGGATCGCGCTGTGCCTGGACAATGACGAGGCAGGCATGAAAGCGAGGGAGCGATTGGGAGAAATTTTGAAAGGACGGGGCTATCAGGAGAAAGAAGTTTTTTCTCTATTGTCAGAGAAAAAGGATTGGAATGAAGATCTGACAGAACAGAGGAGCTTAGGGTTGTCAATGTCGAATGATCGCGCGCCGAAGATGCAGATGGCATAAAGCAGCAGTCATAGAAGAATAGCAGGAAGGGAGGAGTGAAATGCAGTCACAGCAGATCATCCTGCTCGTGTGTATTGGTCTGGGGATGTTTGCAGTTATCGGAGGGATTTCTTTATTTTCCAACTATTACACACTGAACGGGATCAAATCCAGAACGGTTGGCGACGGGCAGCATGGGACAGCACGGTTTGCCACGGAGAAGGAGATTCAGGAAACCTATGCGCATGTTCTCTATGAGCCGGAGCGATGGAGGATGGGAGAAGCATTGCCGGAAGTGCAGGGGCTGGTAGTAGGGTATAAAAAGCGCGGAGAGTCCATCACGGCGCTGGTAGACAGCGGGGACATCCACTGCCTGATGATTGGAGCCGCGGGCGTCGGAAAGACGGCCAACTTTTTATATCCCAATATCGAGTACGCCTGCGCGTCCGGGATGAGCTTTCTCACGACGGATACCAAGGGAGATTTGTTCCGCAACTATGCTGGAATTGCAAAGGAGCATTATGGCTATCGGATTTCTGTCCTTGACCTGCGCAATCCGACCCGTTCGGACGGAAATAATATTCTTACACTGGTCAATAAATATATGGACGAATATCTGGCGGAACCGGAGAATTTGTCCGCAAAGGCAAGAGCGGAGAAATACGCAAAGATCACAGCCAAGACCATCATCTATTCGGATGGGGCGCAGGCCAGCAGCTATGGACAGAATGCGTTCTTTTATGACGCTGCAGAGGGCTTGCTGGCGTCGGTCATCCTGTTGATCGCGGAATACAGCCCACCGGAGAAACGCCATATCATTTCTGTGTTTAAGCTGATACAGGATCTGCTGGCTCCATCACCGGTAAAGAATCGGAGCTTGTTCCAACTCCTGATGGACAAACTGCCCCCAGAGCACAAGGCGAGGTGGTTTGCCGGAGCAGCGCTCAACTCCGCGGATCAGGCGATGGCTTCCGTGTTGTCCACGACTATGAGCCGCCTGAATGCGTTCCTGGACAGTGAGATGGAACAGATTCTCTGCTTTGACAGCACATTGGATACGGAAACCTTTTGCACTGAAAAATCTGCCATCTTTATTGTACTGCCGGAGGAGGACAACACCAAGTATTTCATGGTGTCCCTGTTCCTGCAGCAGCTCTACCGGGAGATGCTGACGATCGCAGATGAGCATGGCGGGAAGCTGCCGAACCGGGTAATGATCTTTGCGGACGAGATCGGGACGATCCCGAAGATAGAATCCATGGAGATGATGTTCTCTGCGGGGCGTTCCAGGCGTATTTCCATGGTGCCAATTATTCAGAGCTTTGCCCAGCTGGAGAAAAATTATGGAAAGGAAGGCTCCAGCATTATTATTGATAACTGTCAGGATATATTGTTCGGCGGCTTTGCACCCAATTCAGAGAGCGCGGAGATCCTGTCCAAAGCGCTGGGAAGTCGCACGGTACTGTCCGGCTCCATTTCCAGAGGAAAGAATGATCCGAGCCAGAGCCTGCAGATGATCAGCCGCCCGCTCATGTCGCCGGATGAACTGAAGACGCTGCCGAAAGGACACTTTATTCTTGCAAAGACCGGCTGCTGTCCGATGCAGACACAGCTTCCGCTGTTCCTGAAGTGGAAGATTGTGTTTGAAGATCCGTATGAGGTGCCGGAGCGGGCGGCGAGAAAAGTATTTTATGCCGATCGCTTTGAGCTGGAGCGGGAGATCGTCCGCCGCAGGGACGATGATGACGGCTTTGATGACCTGGAAGGTTTTCCTGCAGCGGCATCGACTGGCTCATCCGGTGGACAGCTCCAGATGCCCGCATCTGACCATAAAAGACCAGGTATGCCGTCCCGCCGTATGCCTCTGCGGACGGATTAAACAGGGAGAGTGCTTCTGTGGGGTATTTTGCAAAAATCTATGAAAAGGACCTCCCGCACCGCGCGAAAGCTGTTTATATGTATCTGCGGGATCGCAGCAACGCGCAAGGGCAATGCTATCCGTCTATCGGAACCATTGCCAGGGAGCTGAAGCTGTCGCGGCGGACAGTGGAACGTGCGATTGCAGATCTGGTGAGTGCGGGACTTATCACAAAGGAGCAGCGGTGGCGGGAGAATGGCGGACGGAGCAGCCTGCTCTATACGCTGATAGATTTCTGAAAACCAGAGACGCCGCCAGGGGAGAAATCTGTCCTTTTGGCGGCGTATGGGATATGCCATGGTGACGTATGCTGGGAAGGGAACACTTTAATAAAAATATATGACAGAAAGAAAAACAGGCAGATGTCTAAGGGAGGGCAGCTATTGGTTATTCAGCATTTCTTTTGCAAGCGACAGAAGGATCTTTCGGTCTCTGCTGCTTAACTGCCGGGTCATCCGGAGTAACTGTGCTTCCTCAGTATTGTCTATATCACGATCCGGATAGACGATTGCATCGCCGGAAAGATTGAGCACCCTGAGAATCCGGATCAGGGTATCCAGGCTTAAGCCACGCCCTTCGTTTTCGATAGCCATGATAAAGCGCGGAGTTTTATCAATGCGTTCAGCGAGATCCTCCTGTGTCATGTCGGCATCCAGGCGGGCTTTTTTGATAATACCGCCAATGTGTGACAAGTCAAGTTTTTCCACCGGTAATTCACCTCCAACACCATTTTACAGTTCAGGTATTGGCTCGTGAACGAACTACTAATTCCGGAGAAACAGGAACTGAATTATAATAATACGATTGCGAATGCTTTCTTGATTAAAAAGTCGTTGACTTTAAGTCGGTGACTATATATAATATTTCCTAAATGGAGGTCTGGATTATGGGCAAACGGCAGATTGCAGCTATGCAGACAAGGTTAAAGATTATTACAGCAGCAGAGAAGCTGATTAAGGAACGAGGCTTTGAAAACGTGACGATTGATGAGATCGCTGCGGAAGCGGGAGTGGCCAAGGGAAGCTTCTATACTTACTTCAAACGAAAGGAAGATGTGGTAG